>JAGVAH010000065.1 GCA_020060385.1 Syntrophobacterales bacterium
CGCGGCCGCCAGGGCCCAGGCCGACACCAGCAGGGCTTGCCCGAAGGTGGCCACCGGCAGATAGCCCGCGGCCCAGGTGTGGAAAATTAGCGCCAGGGTGTGAAAAACCAGGCCCGTTGCCAACAGCCAGACCCCGGCCCGGCAGAGATTCTCCCGCTGGGCCAGGAAAAACCCCAGCCAGAGGCCGGTGGCCCCGAAATAGGCGAGGAGGGTGAGATAGATCAAGGTGTTGCCCATGGGTTATTTTGTTCTTTGTTCAAGGACCAGGTTGTAAAAAGTTCAAGGTTCAAGGTTAAGGCTACGAATCTTTTATTCTGGTTACCAAGTTCTACTTGAGAACCAGAATAAAATGTAGGGTGCGTTTCACGCACCATTCTGGGCTGCTAACTCAGGCCTGCAACGATTTCTTCAATTGCCGCGGCCTCCAGAATCAGACCCAAAATCTCCTGGAGAATCCGCCGCACCTCTGTCAAATCACCCCGGCCCAGGGCCTCCCGCAAGGGACTATCCACCAGGCGTTTAAAGAGAACCGCATTGTCCGGGTCCCCCCGGCGCGCCTCCAGGACCCGGGTGCGTATCGTCTGCATTAAAGCCAAATAAGGCCCGTATTCCGGGCCGAAACGGCCTTCCAGTTCCTCCCGGAGCCTCCGGGCCAGGGCCGGGGACGCGCCCCCGGTGCTGATGGCCAGGGTCAGGTCCCCCCGGCGCACCTGGGCCGGAACGATGAAGGTGCACAGCTCCGGTTGGTCCACGATGTTCACCCAGATACCCCGGGCCTGGGCCGCGGCGCTCACCCGGGCGTTGACCGCCATATCATCCGTGGCCCCGATCACCAGGGCCATGCCCGCCACCTGCTCCTCCTGAAAATCCCCCTGGAGGTGGCGGATTTCTCCCCGGCCGGCCAGGGCCGCCAGGGCCGGGGTAAGGGCCGGGCTGACCACTGTCACCCGGGCCCCGGCCGTAAGCAGGTCCTGGACCTTGCGGGCCGCCACCTGGCCGCCCCCCACCACCAGGCAGGGCTTGCCGGCCAGCAATACGAAAACGGGATAAGTCTGCATGGTCTATGGGAGGTCTGGGGGCAGGGCTCCTATTTTTCCTTTTATTTTAACCATATTTTGTTATCTCTTGCAAAAGGCATTTTGTAGGCAGGGAGGGCGGCCGTAGATCCGACCACCCACTGCCAGGCCAAAAGGGAGCAGTCCCCCTTTTGTCTCTGGGCTTAGCCAAAAACTGGAAAAAGCTTCCCCCCGTGACCCCAACCCTCTCCTTCCTTTGGGGGGAGAGGGGGAAAGAGAGGGATATGAGCCTTACCGCGCAGTAATTCATACGCCTTTGGCCCCTCCATAAATTATGAAAAGCGGTAGGGCGGGCGTCCCGCCGCCTGGTTAATCCGCACAGGCTGGCAAGCCTGTGACACCGCTTGGAACTTGGAACGCGGAACTTTTCGGAACTGATGGGGCTCGTCCCCGGGCAATTAACCTCCCCGGGACCTTTGCCATTGACAGAGGCCGTAACTCCTGGTTATATGAAACAGCAGGTGGACGCCGGGCCCTGTTGCCACCCCGGGGATCAGATCCATGTCAATCCTTCGTCTTCTCCCATTATTGTTGATCTTAGGGACCTATGCCGCCATCAGCCTGCCAGGGCCGCCTATTTGGGGGGGAGAAACCAAGATGAGCATCAGCGAGGCAGACAAGCAGCGGTTGCTGCAACTGGCCCGGGACAGCATCAAGGCCCACCTTCAGGGGGGGGCCATGCCGTCCCTGGAGGGTGTTTCCCCCTTGCTGGGCGAGCGCCGGGGCGTATTTGTCACCCTGCATCGCCAGGGACAACTCCGGGGGTGCATCGGTTACCTGGAGGCCGTCAAACCCCTGGGGCAGGCAGTGGTGGACATGGCCGCAGCCGCCGCGTTTCATGATCCCCGCTTTGTACCTCTCCGGGAAAACGAGTTGGCCGATCTGGAATTGGAGATCTCGGTGCTGACGCCCATGGAGCGTCTGGAGCGGGTGGAGGATATCCAGGTGGGCAAACACGGCCTGTACGTTGACAAGGGTTTAAACCGGGGCCTGCTTCTCCCCCAGGTGGCGGTGGAATACCGCTGGGACCGGACCGCCTTCCTGCGGCAAACCTGCGTCAAGGCCGGGCTGCCCCCGGATGCCTGGAAGGACGCGGATACCCGCATTTATACTTTCACCGCGGAGATATTTTCGGACCATCCTGAAAAACCGGGATCTTCAAGGTAGGAGCCAAGATTTCTATGACTGCCAATGCCGAGCCGCCACCGGAAAGACGCCTGCCCATCCCTCTGCCTCCGGAAACTGAGGCTCCGGCCCCGGAAACCGGCAAGCTGAAGAAACTACTGCGTCAGCGGTTCTTCCTGGTGACCCTGGTAATCCTTCTCTTTTTGGGCGGTCTGTTCGTCTGGGGGGCTTTCTATGAGTTGGAGCGTCCCCCTAAGCCGGAACAACCCGCGGCGAGGGAAATCGCCAAGTCAGAAAAGCCCGGGGTTGCCCCCCATGTTCCTGAACCCGCTCCCGGCCCGGCCCCGCAGGCGGCCCCGGAGACTGCGGCCAAGACCCAGGCGCCGCCCCCGGTCGTCACGCCGGCGCCGCGGCTGGAGCCGGTGAAAGGCGAAGCCTTTACCCGGGCCCTGATCAAGATCATGGACGACCAGGTGAACCAGACCATCTTCGGCTGGCGCCCCAATGCCATTATCTTTGGCAAGTTTGGGCTTACCGATAACGTCAATAACCTGCAATTGGGCGTCCTGGAGGTGGTGCGCCGCACCCTGGTGGTCCTCAACGAACACCTGACCCGGTTTGCTGTTACCGAGGCCTATAACCCCCGGGTCAATGAAGCCATGAATTTCGTCATGGTGAGCCCCGATAAATACTGGTTTCCCTCCGCGTCCGGCAAATACCGGGAAGCCATGCGGGACCTGGAGACCTACATCAACTCCCTGCGCCAGGGCCGCAGCCGCTTCTATACCCGGGTGGACAACCTCATCGCCCTCACCGCCACTTATAAGGACATCCTGGGTTCCAGCTACCATAATCTCATCAAGGACACGGAAGCCGACGGCTCCCCAGTATCCTGGTGGGTGACGGACGACTATTTCTACGCCGCCAAGGGGGTCGCCCTGGGCATGTCCCAGATGCTGGAGGCCGTCAAGGAAGACTTTCACCAGGAACTGCTGAAAAAGAATTCCCATAAGCTCCTGGAAGACGCCATCCACGCTCTGCATACCGGCTCCCATCTTGCCCCCTGGGTGGTGACCAACGGCAGCAAAGACGGCATCCTGGCCAATCACCGGGCCAATATGTCCACCTACATCGGGGAAGCGGAACACGTCATCGCTACCCTGCAAACCGTGCTGGCGACGAATTGACCAGTAATTATGAAGATTTTGCTGTGGAGGCAGAGGATCACCGATCACTGATCGCTGAATACTTCTTACCTCCCCCTCAGGCGGGAATTTCCTTGAAATTCCCGCCGTTTTGTTTTATGGTGGGGCAATTTTTCCCAGGAGGGGCAGATGCTGGTCAATAAGATCATGAGCGCCAATCCCGTGACCATCTCTCCCGACAAACGGGTGGGACAGGCCCTGAAATTGATGCAGAAACACAATATCCGCCATCTGCCGGTGGTTAAGAATGACCTGATGGTGGGCTGGATTACTTCCCGGGACTTACGGGAGGTGCTGCTGGCCTCCATGCTGGAGAAGATCACCGTGGAGGACGTGATGCTCAAGTCCCCCATCACCGTCAATCCCGAGACCACGGTGGAGGAGGCGGCCCGCTTGATTTATGACAACAAGATCGGGGGCATGCCGGTCTTGGAGGACGGCAGGCTGGTGGGGGTCATCACCATGATGGACCTGATCTCCGCCTTTCTGTCCATGCTGGGGCTGCTGCGCACCAGTTCCCGCCTGGATCTGCTCCTGGAGGACCGGCCGGAGGTGCTGGAGGAGGCTACCCGTCTCATTAAAGAGGCAGGGGGCGGGATCATTAATGTGGCCTTGGGCCCCCTCAAGGAGGGCAAACGTTCGTATTATTTTCGCCTTGCCAAATGCGATCTCCAGCCCATTATCGAGGTCTTGAAGGAACACGACTTGCAAGTGGTGGATTTTATTCCCTGAGATTGCCGTCATCTCCGCACACCCGGTTTTTCCCCGCCTGCTTGGCCCGGTAAAGGGCCGCGTCCGCGCCTTTCACCAGGTCGTCTCCGTCCGTCCCCACCTTAAGTTCCGCCACCCCGATACTTACCGTAAAGTGCAGGTTTTCCTCGGGTAACTCCACGGTGAGCTCGGAGACGCCCTGGCGCAGCCGTTCCGCGGAAGCCGTAGCCTGTTCCAAGCCGGTCTCCGCCAGGAGGACTACGAACTCCTCGCCGCCGTAACGGCAAACCAGGTCGGCATGGCGCACCGCTTCCAGGAGAAAGGAGCCCAGGGCCTTCAGAACCGTATCGCCCACCCGGTGCCCCAGCCTGTCGTTCACTTTCTTGAAATCATCGATGTCCAGGAAAAGCAAAGATAGGGGGCGCTGATAGCGGCGGGCCAACTCCACTTCCCGGTGCAGCACTTCCCAGAAGTAGCGGTAATTATGCAAACCGGTCAGGCCATCCCGGATGGCCAGGCTTCTCACTTTCTCATAGAGCAGCAGATTTTTGAAAGCGGCATTCCCCTGGAGGGTGAAGATGCGGAAAAGTTCTTTTTCTTCAGGAGTGAAGGGGGGTTCCCGTCCTGCGGCCACCAGGCCCATGACTTCCCCGGCCTGCACCCAGGCCTTGAGAATCGAGGGCAGGGGCGCTTCCCGGTCCTCCCCTTTCTGGTTCCCGACGCCCAGCCAATGGGGCGGCCAGCCTTGGACCTGGTTCTTCAGCCAGGCTTTAAAGGCCCCCAGGCTGGCATCCGTCACCTCCGGCTGCCGGCGGTAAGCCTCTTGGGGCAGATCCTCGCCCCCTCCCCGGAGTTCCAGACCCAGGACCGCCAGGGGGAGGCTTTCCCAAATGAGATCCAGCAATCCCTTGGTGATCTGCTGACCGGTGAGCGGTCCTGCCAGGGTCTCGCCGATCCGCCGGATCTGGGTGAGTTCCGAGGAGCGGCGTTGGGCCAGTTCTTCCTGGGCCTGGCGCAGGTTTTCCAGGAGGGTGCGGTTGGTTTCGGTCAGGCGGCGCCGCTCCAGGGCCCGGTCGATGACCGCCTGGAGATCGGCCAACAGGAGGTCCGATTTCAGCAGGTAGTCATACGCCCCCAGGCGCAGGGCCTGCACCGCGCTCTCCAACTCGGCGTGGCCGGTGAAGAGGATGACTTCGGTTTCGGGGTAGTGGGCTTTAATGTAAGAAAGGAGTTCCAAACCGGAGCGGCCCGGCAGTTTCAAATCCAGGAGGGCCAGGGTGAATTCCTCCTTCTGCAGCGCCGCCAGGGCCTGGAGGCCGTCTGCCGCGCCCTGCACCGCATATCCCTGTCCCTGGAGGAACTCGGTGAGCACCTCCAATAGCTGCGGTTCATCGTCCGCCAGCAGGATCTTCTCACCCGGCATCTTGCCAGCCTTCTGGGGAAAGCAGCGTGTCATGGCTGAAGTTCTGGTCATCCCGCTGGGGGTAATCCAGATTGTAATGCAGCCCCCGGCTCTCTTTGCGGCGCAAGGCCATGCGGATGATGAGGTCGGCCACGGTGGCGATGTTGCGCAATTCCAAGAGATCACTGGTGATCAAAAAGTTCCAGTAGTATTCCTGGATCTCCTGCTTGATCAGATCGATACGGTGCTGGGCCCGGAGCAGGCGGCGGTCCGTGCGCACGATGCCCACGTAGTTCCACATGCAGCGCCGGATTTCGTCCCAGTTGTGGGAGACCACCACCGCCTCTTCGCTGTCCGTGGCCCCGTAGGGGTTCCACTCCGGCACTGCGCCGCCGGCGGGAGGCTTTAAACCGGGAAGGTCTTCTTTGGCCACCTGCGCGGCTTGGTGGGAGAAGACCAGGGCCTCCAACAGGGAGTTGCTGGCCAGGCGGTTGGCCCCGTGCAACCCGGTCATGGACACCTCCCCCACGGCAAAGAGATGGGAAATGTTGGTGCGGCCGAACGCGTCCGTCTTCACCCCGCCGCACATGTAGTGGGCCGCGGGCACCACCGGGATGGGCTCCTTGGTGATGTCGATCCCGAATTTCAGGCACTCCTGGTAGATATTGGGAAAACGGTGGGTGACAAAGTCCGGGGGCCCCTGGCTGATATCCAGATAGACGCAGTCCGCGCCGCTCTTCTTCAGCTCCAGGTCGATGGCCCGGGCCACGGTGTCCCGGGGGGCCAGGTCCTTCAAGGGGTGGTATTTCTCCATGAAGGCCTCGCCCCGGCGGTCCCTGAGGACGGCCCCCTCCCCTCGCAGGGCCTCGGAGATGAGGAAGTTCTTGGCGTCGGGATGATAGAGGCAGGTGGGGTGGAACTGCACGAATTCCATGTTGCCGATTACCGCGCCGGCCCGGTAGGCCATGGCCACCCCGTCACCGGTGGCGATGTCCGGGTTGCTGGTGTAGAGATAGACCTTGCCCACGCCGCCGGTGGCCAAAAGGGTGATGGCCGCGCTGAAGGTGTCCACCTCGCCGCTGAGGCAATTGAGGACATAGGCCCCCAGACAGTTGGCCTCCCGGTTGACCACGGACCGCCCCCGGCGCACCACCCGCTCTTCGGTAATAAGGTTCACCCCCATATGGTTCTCGAAGACCTGGATATTGGGGTGGGCCAGCACCTTCTCCGCCAGGATGCGCTCCACCTCCGCGCCGGTCATGTCGTGGGCGTGGATGATGCGCCGCCGGGAATGGCCCCCTTCCCGGCCCAGGTCAAAGCCGTTGTCCGCGCCCTCGTCGAAATGGGCCCCCAGGCTCACCAGCTCCTTGATGCGCTCCGGCCCCTGGCGCACCACCAGGGCGGCCACGTCCGGGTGGGTCAACCCCTCTCCCACGGTGAGGGTGTCTTGGATGTGGTATTCAAAACGGTCGTCGGCCCCCAGGACCGCGGCAATGCCCCCCTGGGCCATGCGGGTGGAGGTCTCCGTCAACCCCCGCTTGGTCACCAGGTTGACGGTGGCGAAATCCGCCACCTTCAGGGCGTAACTCAAACCCGCCAGCCCCGAGCCCATTACCAGGATGTCAGCAGAATGCTCCAAAATATGGGTCCTTTATGAGAAAGCGATCAGCGGTCAGCTTTCAGCTTTTAAGAAAGAAGCTATTCCTTCTGGTTCCCAAGTTGTACTTGGGAACCCCGTGCCCGCCAGGCTGAGCTTGGCGAACATTTCCGTTCCCAAGTATAACTTGGGTACGAGGGAAGAACACGTAGTGGCGGGCGTCTCGCCCGCCTCCGCCTGGCACAGGCTGGAAAGCCTGGGCCACCGATTCTTCTCTAAGGAAAAAAAGCTGAAAGCTGACCGCTGCAAGCTGATAGCTAAATCCCCAACAACCCCGCCAGATTCTTCCCCAAAATCATCTCCTGCCATTCCTCGGACAGACCCGCCTCTTCCATTTCCTTGACATAGCGGCTCAGGGGGAGCAGGGGATAGTCGCTGCCGAAGAGGATCTTCTCCGGGCCCACCATCTCCGCGGCCAGGCGGTAGATGGCCGGGCGGTAGAGGTAAGGGGAGGCCGCGGTGTCGAAATAAACCTTACGAAAAACCTCCGGGGCCTCTTTTTTCATCAGGCCGTAGAAGGGCAGGCCGCCCCCCCAGTGGGCCAGGATCCAGTCCACTGCCGGAAAATCCCGGATGAGCCGGTAGACCGCGGGCAGGGAAATGGCCCCCTTCCCCGGATAGTCGTGGCCCACCGGGTCGTTGATATGGAGCATCAGGGGCACGCGGAAGTGGTGGCAGAGTTCGGCGATGGGGGAGAGGACGTAGGGCAGTTCATTCCCCAGGTCCTCCAGGTACCAGGCCAGCTCCCCCACCCCCCGGAAACCGTCCCGGAGGCAGCGCTCCACCTCCCGGGGCGCGCCGGGCTCCAGGGGATGGACCGCGCAGAAGCCGATGAGCCGCTGGGGCCAGCGGCGCTGGGCCTCCAGGATCACTTCGTGCTGCCGCCGCCAGAGGCGCTCCCGGCGCCAGGGGAAGCCCAGGACCACCGCGGCCTCCACCCCTTGCTCCTCCAGGGCCTGGAGCATTTCCTCCGGCCCCACCATCTTGGACTTGGGGGACTCGTACAGGAGGCGGAAGGCCGGTTCATCCGCAAAAAAATCCTCCCGCCGGCGGCAGACTTCGTCCGGAAAGATATGGGTGTGGGCGTCCAGAATCATCCCGGCGGCTGCAGCTTCCATGCAAACAGACCCTTTTCCCTTTCTCTGCCCTCCTTTTTCATATAAAATGCCCATGATGTCAATACTTCTCAGAATTATCGGCTATTTGTTGCTGGCCGGTGCCGTGCACGCCGCGTCTCTCGCCTGGGGGGCAGGGCCTTTCCACTACCGCCTGCCCCGGGGTCCGGGGGTGGACCCGGAGGCCGTCACCGTGGTGGGGGAGCCCCAGCAGCATCACATCGTGCGTTATGAAAATCTCTACCAGATCGCCCGGCAATACGATCTGGGGTTCTGGGAACTGGCCCGCTACCAGCGGAGTCTGGACCATTTCTACCTGCCCTGGGAAACGGATATCGCCATTCCCACCCAGTGGGTCATTCCCGATCGCTCTTCTTATCCCGGCTACCTGCTGAACGTGGCGGAGCTGCGGGGCTACCGTTTTTTCCCCGGCAAAAATGAGGTTTATACCTTCCCCATCGGCATCGGCGTCCTGGATTACAAATCCCCCATCGGCAAGCACTTCCGGGTGCAGAGCAAATCGGTGAACCCCGGCTGGCGTATCCCCAAGGGGCTTCAGGCCAAATACGGCAAGTCCTACATGCCCCCGGGGGATGACAACCCCGTGGGCCACCGCTGGATGGGATTGTCCCACTACGGCCTCCACGGCACCCATGCGCCCATGGGGGTGGGCCGCCTGGTGAGCCACGGCTGCATCCGCCACTATCCCGAAGACATTGAAAAATTGTTTGATATGACCCCAGTGGGCACCACCGTGGACGTCATCTACGAGCCGGTGAAATTCGGCTACCTCAAAGGCCGTATCTTTGTGGAGGTTCACGAAGACATCTACTTCCGGATCCCCAATATGTTGAAATATGCCTTGAACCGCCTCCACCAGCGGGGTCTGGAGGGCCGGATCAATTGGACCAAATTCCTCCAGGCCGTGGAAGAAGAGAGCGGCGCGCCGGTGGATATCACCCGGAATTGACCCCGTTAAAGTTCAGGATGATGTCCTGCCGATTGAAAACCCCCAGCGCCAATCCCCAATATTCCCGTGCCGGCGGCAATATTGCCCCGGCCGTGGCGGAGGCTTCGTGGGGGAAGGAAAGGAGCCGGGGCCATGGCCCGCAATCGCGACCCTGATGGCTTTGAAAAGCTTTTGAGCATTATGGAGGAACTCCATGAGGTCAAAGACCTGGATACCGTGCTGGATGCCATATTATTGCAGGCCAGGCGTCTAACCGCCGCGGAGGCAGGCTCCATCTACCTGGTGGGAGACCAGGGCCTGCATTTCAGCTTCCTCCACAACGACCGCCTGTTCAGCTCCACCCGCACCAAATTCATTTACACCAGCCACACCCTGCCCCTGGACAACCGCTCCATTGCCGGTTATGTGGCCGGCAGCGGCCAGGGCCTGGTGGTCGACGATGTTTACCAAATTCCCCGATCCAGGCCCTACTCCTTCAACCGTTTTTTTGATGACGCCTCCGGCTACCGCACCAAGTCCCTCCTGGCCTTGCCCCTGAAGACCAGCGGCGGCAAGGTGGTGGGGGTCCTGCAGATCATCAATCCCCGGGGCCAAGATGGGGAAGTCATTCCCTTCACGGACCTGGACCATCTGATCCTGGGTTATTTTGCCAACAATGCTGCGGCCGCGGTGGAACGGGCCCAACTGACCCGGGAAGTGATCCTGCGCATGATCAAGATGTGCAAGTTGCGGGACCCCGAGGAAACCGGGCCCCATGTCAACCGGGTGGGGGCCTACGCCGCGGAGATTTATCACCAATGGGCCCTGAACCGGGGCGTGTCCGAAGGGAACATCAAGAAGACCCGGGACCTGATCAGGATCGCGGCCATGCTCCACGACTTGGGCAAGATCGCCATTTCTGACCTGATCTTAAAGAAACCCGGGGGGTTGGAACGGGATGAATTTGCCGTCATGAAGTACCATACCGTTTATGGCGCCCGTCTCTTTGAAAATCCCGTCTCCGACCTGGATGCCATGAGTGGGGAAATCGCCCTGAATCATCACGAAAGGTGGGATGGGGGAGGCTATCCCGGCCAAATCGCCGACATCTTCGCCGACCCCGTGGAGTTCGGCCCGGGCAAACAGGGGGAAGAAATACCCCTGACCGCCCGCGTCGTGGCCCTGGCCGACGTTTACGACGCCTTGGTCTCCAAACGGGTCTATAAGGAATCCTTTTCCGAAGAAGAGGCCCTGGCCCATATCCGGGAGGAGACGGGCAGGCAATTCGATCCGGAGGTGGTGGCCGCGTTCTTGGCCGTCCATGAGGTGATCCTGGCCATCAGAAGCAAATACCAGGAAGACCCGAACCAGCCCCTCTATTGCCGGATAGTGCCTTGAACTCCTCCTCCTCCGGACCTGCCGCCCCCCCGCCTTTCGCCGCGGATATCCTGATCCACAACGCCCTGGTGCTCACCCTGGAGCCCGGCGCGGCCCCCATCCCCGACGGCTATGTGGCCATCAAGGACGGCAAGATTGCCGCGGTGGGGAGCGCTTCCTGCCCCGGACCCCCGTGCCAATCCTTACCCCCCTGCCATCAGAGCCTCAATGCCCGGGGCGGCCTGGTGCTCCCCGGGCTGGTGAACACCCACGCCCACGCGGCCATGGTCTGGTTCCGGGGCCTGGCCGACGATCTGGCTCTGAAAACCTGGCTCCAAGATGTTATCTTTCCCCTGGAGGCAGGCTGGCTGGACGGGGACAAGGTGTACTGGGGCACCCTGTTGGCCGCGGCGGAGATGATCAGGGGCGGCATTACCACCGTGGCGGAGAGCTATTTCTATGAAACCGAGGCGCGGCGGGCCTTGGACGCGGCCGGCCTGCGGGCGGTGGCGGCCCAGGGGGTGGTGGACTTTCCCGCGCCGGGGGTCCCCGAGACCCGGGACAACCTGCGGGTGGCCGCGGATTTCCTGGATTCCGGGGGGGACTGCGAACCCTTAAGAATCACCTCCACCATCTTTTGCCATTCCCCTTACACCTGCGGCCCGGAAACCCTGCAGCGGGCCAAGGCCTTGACCCGGGAGCGGGGTCTGCCCCTGTTCATCCACCTGGCGGAAACCCGCCAGGAGGTGGAGGCCATGCAGCAGCAGCAGGGGTGCACCTCCGCGGTTTACCTGGACCGCCTGGGGGTGCTGGATGAGCTCACCGTGGCCGCGCACGGGGTGTGGCTCACCCCCGGGGATCAGGACCTCCTGGCCCGGCGGCAGGTAAAGGTCAGCCATTGCCCGGAGAGCAACCTGAAGCTGGCCGCGGGCGTGGCCCCCGTTCCGGACCTCCTGGCCCGGGGGGTGACGGTGGGCCTGGGGACCGACGGGGCCGCGTCCAACAACAACCTGGATCTCTTCGGAGAAATGAGCCTGGCGGCCCGGCTCCACAAGGTTTGGCGCCACGACCCCACCGTTTTGCCCGCGGCCCAGGCCGTGGCCCTGGCCACCCGGGAAGGGGCCAGGGTCCTGGGCCTGGAAGGGAGGACCGGCACCCTCGCCCCGGGGAAGGAAGCGGACCTGATTGTCGTGGACTTGCATCAGGCCCACCTCACTCCCCTGTTTGACCCTTACTCCCACCTGGTCTACGCCGCCCGGGCCGCGGACGTGCGCCACGTGATGGCAGCCGGACGCTGGCTGCTCCGGGACAAAGGATTGACCACCCTCAACTGGCCGGAAATCGCCGCCCACATCCGCCAAGGCAGCCGCAAACTGGGCCGCCCCTAAGCGGGGCAAATGGTGTATAATGTGATTAGGTGAAATGGGAGGCAGGTGGGTTAATCAGTAATCAGTAATATGAGAACAGACCGGGTGCATTTACTGATTACTGATTACTGATAACTGATAACTTTCATTTACCAGGGGATTTATGGCCAGAGTGCGATTGCAGCCGC
>JAGVAH010000160.1 GCA_020060385.1 Syntrophobacterales bacterium
ATTACCGGCAAAGGCTATTTCTCCCGGGCTGGCTACTTCTGAATCCTCGTCTCAAGAGGATAGTTAGACCACCTGGGATTCGGGCAACAGCCCGTGGAGCTTTGAACCTTGAACCTTGAACCTTGAACTTTGAACTTTCCGGGGCAGGATTTGGGGAACTGGTTCCATCTGCCCCTTCACCTAAATTTACCTAACAAAGAGGAAGAAAACATGGCAGAGCAAGGAGCACCGGAGAAGGCCAAGGCCCTGGATCAAGCCCTGGGCCAGATTGAGAAGGCGTACGGCAAAGGGGCCATCATGCGCCTGGGCGCGGAGGAAAAGATCGACGTGCCGGTGATCCCCACCGGCTGCATCTCCCTGGACCTGGCCCTGGACATCGGCGGCATCCCCAGGGGCAGGGTCATCGAGATCTTCGGGCCGGAGGCCTCGGGTAAGACCACCTTGGCCTTGCACGCCATTGCCGAAGCCCAGAAGTGGGGCGGGGTGGCCGCGTTCGTGGACGCGGAGCACGCCCTGGACGTGCAGTATGCCCGGAAATTAGGGGTGAGAACCGAAGACCTGCTCATCTCCCAGCCGGATTCCGGGGAGCAGGCCCTGGAGATCGCGGAAATCCTGGTGCGCTCCAATGCCATCGACATGGTGGTGGTGGACTCCGTGGCCGCCTTGGTGCCCCGCTCGGAGATCGAAGGGGAGATGGGGGACGCGCAGATGGGCTCCCAGGCCCGCCTCATGTCCCAGGCCCTGCGCAAACTCACGGGCACCATCAGCAAGACCAGGACCTCGATGATTTTTATCAACCAGATCCGCCATAAGATCGGGGTCATGTTCGGCAACCCCGAGACCACCACCGGCGGCAACGCCCTGAAGTTCTACGCCTCCCTGCGCATGGACATCCGCCGCATCAGCGCCATCAAGGAGTCCAACGAAGTGGTGGGCTACCACACCCGGGTGCGGGTGGTGAAGAACAAGCTGGCGGCCCCTTTTCGGGAGGCGGAATTCGACATCGTCTTCGGCCAGGGTATCTCCAAGGAAGGGGACCTGCTGGACCTGGCCACGGAACAGGGCCTGATCAGCAAGTCCGGCGCCTGGTACAGCATGGGCTCCGAGCGCATGGCCCAGGGCCGGGAGAACGCCAAGACCTATCTCCGGGAGCATCCCGCCATTGCCGGGGAACTGGAACGCCAGATCCGGGCCGCCTACGGCCTGAACCCTAAAGCCCCCATCCTGACGGAGGAAGAGGCGCCATGACCAGCAGCGAAATCCGGGAAGCCTTCTTGCGCTTTTTCGAAGGCCACGGCCATACCCGGGTGGCCAGTTCCTCCCTCATCCCCCACGGCGACCCCACCCTGCTTTTCGCCAACGCCGGGATGAACCAGTTTAAGAAAGCCTTCCTGGGGGAAGAGGTGCGCCCCTACAGCCGGGCCGCCAGTTGCCAGAAATGCGTACGGGCCGGGGGCAAGCACAACGACCTGGAGAACGTGGGCTTCACCGCCCGGCACCATACCTTCTTTGAGATGCTGGGGAACTTCTCCTTCGGGGATTACTTCAAGGAAGGGGCCATCGAGATGGCCTGGGAGTTCCTCACCCGGGATTGCCGACTCCCCCCGGACCAACTCTGGGCCACGGTCTATTATGAAGACGAGGAAGCGGCCCGCCTTTGGGAGAAGATCGCCGGCCTGCCCCCTGCCCGCATTGTCGGGCTGGGGGAGAAGGATAATTTTTGGGCCATGGGGGACACCGGCCCCTGCGGCCCCTGCTCGGAGATCCTCATCGACCAGGGCGAGGCCATGGCCTGCGGCCCGGACTGCGGCATCGGCAAGTGCGAGTGCGACCGCTACCTGGAGATCTGGAACAACGTGTTCATGCAGTTCAACCGCACCCCTGACGGAGCCCAAAACCCCCTGCCCAAGCCCAGCATCGACACGGGCATGGGCCTGGAGCGCCTCTGCGCGGTGATCCAGGGGGTAAAGAGCAATTTTGACAGCGATCTCCTGCGCCCGGTCATCGCCCGGGTGGAGGAGCTGGCGGGCCGGCCCTACGGCCCCAACCCCCAGGAAAACGTGGCCTTCCGGGTGATCGCCGACCACTCCCGGGCCACCACTTTCCTCATCGCCGACGGGGTGCTGCCCTCCAACGAAGGCCGGGGCTACGTGCTCAGGCGCATCATGCGCCGGGCCATCCGTTTCGGCCGGGTCCTGAACCTCAAGAGCCCCTTCCTGACCCGGGTGGGGGATAAGGTGGTGGAACTCATGGGGGATGTCTATCCGGAGCTGCGGAGCGCCCGCCAGTTCCTGGAGCAGGTGGTGAGCGGCGAGGAGGAGCGCTTCGCGGACACCCTGGACCACGGCCTGAAACTCCTGGCCGAGGAATTGGGGACCCTGAAGGCCAAAAAGAAGGAAGTGCTCCCCGGGGAAGTGGCCTTCAAACTCTACGACACCTATGGTTTCCCCCTGGACCTGGTCCAGGACGCGCTCAAGGAGGAGAACCTGGGCCTGGACGTGGAGGGTTTTGAAGCCCACATGCGCCGCCAGCGGGAGGCCTCCCGCCAGGCCTGGAAGGGGGGCCTGGGGGAGGAAATCCCCCCGGTCTACCAGGAACTGGCGGGCTGGGAACCCACCAAATTTCTGGGATACGACGCCCTGCAGGCCGACAGCGCCATCCTGGCCCTGATTCTCCATGACGATCACAGCGAGGAAGCGAAGGCGGGCACGGAAGTGGAAGTGGTCACCGGGGCCACCCCCTTTTACGGGGAGACCGGCGGCCAGGTGGGGGACACCGGCTGGATCACCGGCCCCGGTTATAAGCTCCGGGTCACCGACACCCAGCGCCTCCCCAACGACCTCATCGTGCACCAGGGGAAGGTGGAGGAAGGGGTGGTCAAGGTCAATGACCCGGCCGTTCTTTCAGTGGACGCCGAAAGGCGGCGCCAGATCGAGCGGCACCACACCGCCACCCATATCTTGCAGGCGGTATTGCAGAAACATCTGGGGAGCCATGTCAAACAGTCCGGCTCCCTGGTGGCCCCGGAGCGGCTGCGCTTCGACTTCACCCATTTCCAGGCCATCAGCGCCCAGGAACTGGAGGAGATGGAGCACGACCTGAACGCGGCCATCGCTGAGAACCTGGCCATGGAGACCAAGCGCATGCCCCTGGCCCAAGCCCTGGAAAGCGGCACCATGGCCCTGTTCGAGGAGAAATACGGCGATGAGGTGCGGGTGGTGGCCATCCCCGGGCTCAGCCGGGAGCTCTGCGGCGGCACCCACGTGCACCGCACCGGGGACCTGGGGCTGTGCAAGATCACTTCCGAGGCCTCGGTGGCCGCGGGCATCCGCCGCCTGGAGGCGGTGTGCGGCCCCGCAGCCATCCACCTGATGCAGGAGATGGCCCGGGAACTGGACCAGGCCGCGGGCCTTCTCAAAGGAAGTCGCGGAGATGTCCTGAGCCGCATAGAAAAACTCCTGAAGCGCCAGAAGGAACTGGAAAAAGAGGTGGAGGCCCTGAAGGGCCGCCTGGCCACGGCCCAGGCCAAGGACCTGATGGAAGAGATGCGGGAAGTGGACGGCGTCAAGGTCCTGGCCCTGGAGGTGGACGCCGCCGACCCCAAATCCTTAAGGGAATACGCGGTGAAATTCCTGGACCGCCTGAAGAGCGGCATCGTCGTCCTGGGGAGCGCCGCGGGCGCCAAGGCCATGCTCATCGCCCTGGTTTCTAAGGACCTGACCAAACGCTTCCCCGCCGGCGAGATCATCAAGGAACTGGCCCCCATCGTCGGCGGCAGCGGCGGCGGCAAACCGGATATGGCCCAGGCCGGCGGCCCGGACAAGGCCAAAATCGCCGCGGCCTTGCAGCAGGCGTATGAGGTGGTTGGCAAAAAGGCGAAGCAATGATGTGGGGGGTGGGCACTGCCCACCCTAAACACCGAAATTTTAAAGTTATAAGAATTTATAATGGAATGGTTCATTCAAAATAAGGAATGGCTGCTTAGCGGTATCGCTGTTTCCGTTCCGATAGCCATAATAGGTTGGTTATTCGTCAGAAGACGACGCCAGAATATTCAAAAACAACGTTCTGGCGATGGATCGGTCAACATCCAGATAGGAGGCAGTATAAATATAGCTAAGAAAAAGGTAGAAAAAAATGACTAAGCAAGTTCAAAAGGGGGGAGACCATTCAACAAATATACAAGCTAAGCAGGTATGCATAACTCATGGAATAAGTTATGAAGAAGCTCACCAGATTGCTATAGACGTTTTTAATGCAAACTTTCTTAAATTATCTGAGGAAGCTCTTGAAAAAGTGAATATTCGTGCAGAAGAGATAACAGAACAATTTTTAAGAAAATTGAAAGAGCAAAATGAAGAAGGTATAGCACGTGCTCGAGACCCAGATTTTCAACATGCACTTTTTACAGTCCAGAAAGAGTATGCAAGAATAGGTGATAAGGAACTGGGTGACCTTTTAGTCGATTTACTAGTCGATAGAACTAAATATAAAAATAGAAGTATCTTAGAAATAGTGTTAAACGAATCACTATCTGTTGCTCCCAAACTTACAAACGACCAAATTGCAGCCCTAAGTGTTATATTTATATTAGGGCGTACAAAATACCAGCCAATGAATAATATTGCTGCACTTGCTATATACTTAGATAATTTTATACTACCTTTTGTAGAATTAATTTCTAAACGTGAATCATGCTATCGCCATTTGGAATACGCTGGATGCGGTTCTATAAGTCTTGGTTCAACAAAACTTGACAAGATATTTCTGAAACATTATAGTGGATTATTTTCAAGAGGATTTATATTGGAAGAAGTATTGAATAATAAAAAAATAGATGTACCGATAGACAGTCCTATATTTATAAAATGTCTTCATAATGAGGAGAGATTTCAGTTAAACGCTCTAAATGAAGACGTTTTAAGGGAAAAAGCTACTAAATTAAATATTGATGAAGATAATATAAAAAAGTTGATAGACTTAAATAATACTTTTGTAATAAAAGGTAATGAATTAAAAAAATATCTTATGGAGCTGCGACCATATATGAATACTATTTTTGAGGTATGGGAAAATTCTCTTATGAAAAGATTTGACCTCACCAGCGTTGGAATTGCCATCGCTCACGCTAATATTAAGAGAATATATGGTGAATTTGCTGATTTATCTATCTGGATAAATTAAAGTCCATGAGGTCTTTCCTAAACCCATGAAATGGTGCGACCTTTCCTGTGAACATGCCTCTTTTCCCCAGGTGCAGGCCGTGGATGGGGCCGGGTCCTGCCGGACTTTTTCGGCCCTCCATTGCGCCAAGCTGGGGCGGCTGGTGCACAAGAACGCCCCCTGTCCCTGTGATAAGACTGCTGGAAATAAAGAAGAGAAGGGCAGCAAGTAAGCCTTTTGCCTTTTTAACGTCACCCCCCGTTTCGGCCGATGTAAATTCATGAACCCTTGGGGGTTTAGGCGGGGCAGTATGCTGCCGGCCTCCCCCCCCACATTTTTGCCGCGAGGTTAGTCTATGATCGGCTTTTATGTCCTGTTGGGATTGGTGGTGGCCGCGCTTATTGGCGCGATTTCCATTTACAACCGCCTGGTGCGCAACCGGCAAATGGTCCAGGAGGGCTGGTCCGGCATCGATGTGCAGCTCAAGCGCCGGGCCGACCTGATCCCCAACCTCATCGAGGCGGTGAAGGGCTACATGGGCCATGAAAAAGGGGTGCTGGAGAAGGTCACCGAACTCCGGGACCGGAGCCTCAAGGCCGGGGGGGTGGGGGATAAGGCCCGGGTGGAAGGGGCCCTGGGCGCGGCCCTGGGCAACCTCTTCGCGGTGGCCGAAAACTATCCGGACCTGAAGGCCTCCCAAAACTTTATCCAACTGCAGCAGTCCCTGGCGGACATCGAGGACCAGATCCAGTTGTCCCGCCGCTATTACAACGGCGCGGCCCGGAACTTGAACATCCTGGTGGCCTCCTTCCCCAGCAACCTGGTGGCTAATATGTTCCAGTTCACCCCCGCGGAATACTTTGAGATCGAGGACGCGGGCGACCGGGCGGTGCCCAAGGTGGCCTTTCCTTAACGAGTTGCAGCCATGAAGATTTGGGGACGCCTCCTCTTTCTGGCCCTGCTGGGGCTTTGTCTTCTCCCCTGGTGGGGCGCGGAGGCCCGGCCCCGGCGGCACCAGACTCCCTGGCAACAGTCTAGGTATGCCCCGGAAAAGATTCTCCGTTTCCAGAGCCGGGTGCAGGTGCACCCGGACGCCACCCTGACAGTCACCGAAACCATCAGGGTGAAAAGCGCCCAGAGGCAGATCAAGCGGGGCATTGTCCGGGACTTTCCCACTACTTACCGGGATAAAACGGGAAGGACCCGGAAAGTGGGCTTCGAGGTCCTGGAGGTGCTCCGGGACGGGAAGGAGGAGCCCTACCATCTGGGGTCCGCCAGCAACGGGGTCAAGGTCTATATCGGCCAGAAAGACGTCCTCCTGCCCCCCGGGGTGCACGAATACACCATCAAATACCGCACCGACCGGCAATTGGGATTCTTCCCCAATTATGACGAGCTTTACTGGAACGTCACCGGCCATGCCTGGACCTTCCCCATCGAGAGCGCCCAGGCGGTGATCGATCTGCCCCCGGGCGCCAAGATTATGCAATATAGCGGCTATACGGGCCGCTATGGTGACCTGGGCCGGGATTACCAGGCCCGGGAAATGGGGCCGGGAAAGATGATTTTTACCGCCACCCGGGACCTGCCCCCTGGCTCGGGGTTGACCGTGGCCGTGGGTTGGCCCAAGGGGGTGGTGCATCCCCCCTCGGACCTGGATAACCTGGGCTTCTTTCTCCGGGATTATCTGCACCTGGTGGTGGGAGGGCTGGGGGTGCTCCTGGTTTTGGGGTTTTACCTGACCACCTGGAACCGGGTGGGCCGGGACCCGGCACAAGGCACCATTATTCCGCTATTTGCCCCGCCCCCCGGGTTTTCCCCGGCCGCGGTGCGCTATCTGCGGCGCATGGGCTTTGACGACCGGACCGTGGCCGCAGCCATAGTGGACATGGCGGTCAAGGGCTATCTGACCATTGAAAACGTGGGCAAGGATTATACCCTCCATAAACAGGGGGGCGGGGTCAAATCCCTCTCCCGGGGGGAACAGAACTTGGGGAGCGGACTCTTCGCCGGGGGCGACACCCTGGAAATGAAGAGTAGTAACCATGCGCTGATTCAGGAGGCCCAGGACGCCTTGAAAGATACCCTGAAAAAGGAGTTGGAGAAGGCCTACTTTTTTTCCAATGCCAATTATTTCGCCGTCGGCGTGATCCTCAGCGTCATGACCCTGGGCGCGGTCTTCCTGGTCTCCCTGAATCAGGCCAGTCTCCCCCAGACCCTTCTCTGGTTGGCCATCTGGATGGGGGGCTGCGGCGCGGCTCTGTCATTTTGGGCCTTCCAAAGTTGGGGCGGCGTTCCCTCCTCGGCCATCAGTTTTGTCAAGAAACTTGGCGCCATGGGCATGGGCCTGGTGGGTTTTGGCTTCATCATCGTCAAAATTTTTACGGCTACTTTCTTCAATGCCACTTTTTTCCTAGCCGCGGCCATCATCGTCCCGGTTCTGGCGATCCTCAACATCTTGTTTTATCGCCTGCTTAAGGCCCCCACCCTTACGGGCCGCAAGGTCATGGACCAGATAGAAGGGTTTAAGCTCTATCTGTCCGTGGCGGAAAAAGAGCGGCTCAACCTGCTCAACCCGCCGGAGAAGACCCCGGAGCTCTTCGAAAAATATCTGCCCTATGCCCTGGCCCTGGACGTGGAGAATGAATGGAGCGAGCAGTTCGCCGCGGTCCTGGCCCGGGTCGGGGCAGACGGCCAGGGTTATTCCCCGGCCTGGTATTACGGGGGGTCCTATCACGATGTGGGCAGCACCAGGTTCGTCTCCAACCTGGGAGGGGCCTTTGCCGGGGTGATTGCCTCCTCGTCCTCGCCGCCGGGCTCTGCTGCGGGCAGCGGCGGCGGCGGCTTCTCCGGGGGCGGTGGCGGCGGCGGCGGGGGCAGCGGCTGGTAGAGATGCCGGTGATGGTGGAAGGTGCTGACAGAGACCTGGAGACCCTGGCCCTCCCCCACCCTTAACATTTATTTCCTTGCGGCCTCCCCGGAAGACCAGGCGCCCCCGATATAGCCCCTGAAGCGGCATACCAAGGTCGTCCATTCTCGAATTTCCAATTTCTGCGATAAGATTTATAATCAACAGCAACACGCGGCCCTGGTGTTGGCGCTTAACGGCTGCTGCAAGGCACAACCTGCTTATATTGTTTACTAAAACCTTCTTCCTTTTATTCCCTCTTCCCCCCCAGAGGTAGGCTGAGGAGGGGGTGGGGAAAAACTTTTGGCAAGGGCTATGGTTTGTCAGGGGCGCCTATCCCTCTGATCTAAAGATTGGCAAATCTCCATCATTCGGAAAGGATCGGTATTCAATAGCCATGATACGCAAGGCGCAGATAATCATAGGAATGACGCTGTCTCTCCTGTTCTTGGCCGTCGCGGCCTGGGCCCAGCCCACGGAAAAGGAATTGCTCCGTAATTCCCCGGATTTCGGCAATTTTCTTAAGGCCAAGGAGATCAAGGAAAAGGGCCAGGCTTCCCTCAAGGTCTGGTCCAATTACCGGGAATTTCTGGGGAAGGAGCCATCCCGGGTCAAGGCCCTGATGCGGCAAGGCCCCAGCGCCCTGGAAGTGTCTTACGATGAAATCTGGGCCCAGGAAAGGGATCGCAACCCCGTCCTGGTGGTGGCCAGGGAAACCAAGGGCGAGCCCTACCGCCTGAAGTTCTATTGGCTGCAGAACCAGGTGCAGGCCTATACCGTGGAAAAATATTGCACCATGGACCCCCTCACCTGGGAGAGATTGGAGAAACCCGGGTACCGCATTATCGTCCTCCTGGACCGGAAGGCAATCCTGCCGGAATTAAACCGGATGGCCGCCACGGAGCAGGCCTTTGGGGCCATGACCTTCGATGCCTATCTCCAGGCCGCCCAAAAGGCCCTGGACGCGGGCAACCCAGATGTCCAGGACATCAAGAAGAGGACCTACGGCCGCCTGGACGAGGCCCGCCGCTACCTGGATGCCTTCGACCAGAAACTCAAGGAATACGCGGATAAGGCCAGGAACCTGCGGAAGGAGGTGGAGCGCCGGGAAAAGGACCTGAAAAATTATAAAGAGGTGATGGGCAAAGCCGGCCGGGAGGAAATGATCAAGAAGCGGCAGGCCCTGGCCAAGGAATTGGACCGGGATTTCCTCAGCAAGGGCTTTGACGTGAAAATCGACCTGAGCGGCTCGGACAAGACTGTCATCAAGATGGACAGCGTGGTCTTTTCCCGGCCCCTGGTCTATGTGTTTGTGGAAAAATCGGACCTGTTGTCGAAGCTTAGGGACGCGGGCTTTACCGAGGTGGTCTTCTCCAACAAAAAGATCAAATATGAATGGGATATAGATCTGGATATCTGAATCTTATGTTCTGCGGGGAGAGGCAGGAGACCTGCGGGCCCGGTCCTCCCCCCACATCTGCTTCCCTCCCCAGACGTTTTCTACTCCAACTCCTCCCCGGTCAAGACCTTCAGGGCCTGGACGTAGCGGGCCCGGGTATTGGCGATGACCTCCGGGGGCAAAGGCGGCGGCGGGGGTTTCTTGGGCCAGTCCAGGGATTCCAGATAATCCCTGAGATACTGCTTGTCATAGCTCTTCTGGGGGCCGCCGGGCCGGTAGTCCTCCTGGGGCCAGAAACGGGAGGAGTCCGGGGTTAAAACCTCGTCGATCAGCAGCAATTCCCCCTCCGCCAGGCCGAATTCAAACTTGGTGTCCGCCAGGATAATGCCCCGGGGTTCGGCCCAAGCCTGGGCCCGGAGGTAGAGGGTGAGGCTCACCTCCCTGACCCTGGCCGCCAAATCTTGGCCCACCTGGGCCGCCATGGCCTCAAAGGAGATGTTTTCATCATGCTCCCCCAACTCCGCCTTGGTGGAGGGGGTGAAGAGGGGCTGGGGCAGGCGGGCCGACTCCACCAGTCCCGGCGGCAGCATCAGGCCGCCGATGCCGCCGCTGGCCCGGTATTCCGCCCAGCCGGAGCCGGAGAGATAGCCCCGGACGATGCACTCCACGGGCAGGGGCCGGGTCTTTTTGACCAGCATGGAGCGGTCTTGGAGCATCTCCCGGTGGGGCTGGCAGGCCGGGGGAAAATCCTCCACCTCCAGGGACAGGAGGTGGTTGGGCACCACGTCCCCCAGATGCCGGAACCAAAAGGCCGAGAGCCGGGTGAGGATGCGCCCCTTGTCCGGGATGGGTTCGGCCATGACCACATCGAAGGCGGAAATACGGTCCGTGGCCACCAGGAGCAAGCGGTCCCCCAGGTCGTAGATGTCCCGCACCTTGCCCTGGTGGCGGGGCCCCAGGCCTTCCAAGGCCGTGATCAACACCGGGGCGCTCATCTAGGCCTCCTGGGGGCGGCCAGGGCAGGGGCCGCCTTGGGCTTCAATTTGATCAGCCGGGGGTTGAGATGCTCCTGTTTTTTCAGGCGTTGGGAGGCTTCCTCGGCCGCCTTTTTTTCCGGGAAGGGGCCCAGGCGCACCTGGTAAGCGGGCTTGCCCTTGATGGTCACTTTGGCCAGATAGGCATGAAACTTCTTGGCTTTCAGCCGCCGGGCCAGGGTCCGGGCCTGCTGCAGTTGGGAGAAAGTGGCGGCGATCAACAGGTATTTTTCCTCCTTGACTCTGGGTTTCTCCCGCTGGGGGGCCGCCGGCGACACGGGGGGGGCCGGGAGCGCGGTGGGCCCCGGGCCGGGCAGCAGGGTTGGG
>JAGVAH010000173.1 GCA_020060385.1 Syntrophobacterales bacterium
AACATCCAAAATGAAGCTCGCCTGATGAACCTCCATCTCCCAGAGCTTCAACGGCAAAAAAACTATGCCTTTGCAAAAACTTAACCGGACACTGCTGGGTTTTACCACCGTCCTTCTGGTTGAAGGCAATTTGACCCGAAATAAGATGCTGCATGCAATCAAGTCGGCCTTTTCTGATGGTCTTCACTCCGATCTCGATGAAATATGGTATGTCTCCACTTGGGGAAACCATATTGGTAATTTCACCCAACTGCCGAAATGGGGTGAGAACAAGAATGTCGGTTGATTGACCTTGCCTTAGCTTGTGGTCTTATCAAAAAAGTACTTTTAGCCGTTGAACTATTTGCGGTGATTAAATAAACTCTGCTGTAACCGAAAGGACCCTGCGCTTTGAAGCGAATGTTTTCTTTAGCCTTTTTGCTGACCGGACTTCTCATCCTGGGGGGCGAGGCCTGGCCCCAGGCCTTTCTTCCCACCACCCGGGCGGAGATGCGGGTGGCCCGGATGCAACAGTTTGCCGACCGGGTGAGCGAGGCTGATGAATACCGGCTGGGCCGGGCCGTGGCCGCCCAGGTCCTGGCCACCCACCCCCTGGTCCAGGACCCCCGGCTCCAGTTCTACGTCAACGAAGTGGGCCAGACCGTAGCCCGCAAATCCTCCCGGCCCCACACTTACCGGGGTTATCACTTCGCGGTGCTGGAGAGCCAGGAGCCCAACGCCTTTGCCGCGCCGGGAGGGACCATTCTCATTACCCTGGGGCTGCTGAAGCTGTGCGCCAATGAAGATGAGCTGGCCGCGGCTCTGGCCCACGAAGTGGCCCACGTGGCCCACCGGGACGGCCTCAGCACCATTATCAAATCCCGGCGGGCCGAAAAGAAGGCTAACCGCCGCCTCGCCGCGGCCCAGGAACGGGGGGGCCGGGCCGCCCAAATGGCCGCCCTGTACGAGGACTCCATCCGCGAAGTCTTCAAGACCATCGCCACCAACGGCTATGGCCGCACCGCGGAATGGGCCGCGGACCAGGAGGCCCTCCGCACCCTGAAACGGGCCGGATACAGCCCCGGGGCCCTGGCCACCCTCCTCACCAAAATGGTCTCCCAGGAGAAAAAGGGGCAGCGGGGTATTTACCGCACCCATCCCCCCACGGCCCTGCGCCTGGCCAAGGTCAAGATGCAGATCAAAGATTTGCCGCCTGATAAAATGCAAAAAGTGCGAAACCAGCGCTTTAAAGAACTAAAAATTTAAAGGTAGATATGCCTCCTCCGGTGAAAATCATCCTCATTCAACCTGTGCCCGCGGCCTATTTGGACAGCCCGGAGAACGTGGACCGGGCTCTTACGCTGTTGGAACGCTGCCGGGGCCAAGAGGCCGACCTTATCTGCTTCCCGGAATATTTCCCCTTCTCGGGAGACGCGGCCCTGGCCCAGGCCGCCCGGGAACTTAAAGCCTATCTGGTCGCCGGCCTGGTGGAGGAAAGCGGCGGCCGCCGCTATAACACCGCCACCCTCTTTGACCGGGAGGGCAACCTGGTGGGCCGCCAGCGCAAATGCACCCTGGGCAACCTGGAGCGCAAAGGCTTCGGAGTCACCCCCGGCAGCGGCTACCAGGTCCTGGAGACCGACTTCGGCCGCCTGGGCCTGGCCGTGTGTATCGATTTCTGGGGCCAGCCCGAGGGCGCCCGCATTCTCACCGACCAGGGCGCGGACCTGGTGGTCAACCCCAGCATCTTCCCCATCCTCCGGGGCCACTGGCCCCAGGGGGCCCTGGTGCGGGCCTTTGACAACTACCTGCCTGTGGTGGGAGTAAATACCGCCTCCTTTGTCTCCACCATCGCCGGCCGGGACTACCCCATGTACGGGGGCGGCTCCTTCGCCATCCAGCCCCCGGGCCCCGAGGACGGCGCGGAACTCTCCCGCCTGGTGCGCAACTGGGATGACCTCCAGGATTGGCTGATCCTCAGAACCGACGACGGGGAACAACTCGCCACCATCCACCTGAACCTGGCCGGCCCCCGCTTCTGGCGCGCGGTCATCTGGGAACGCTTCGGGATCCAACGGTGAGATTTGTGAGCAGTGAGCTGTCAGCAGTCAGGAGTAATAAAAATGCTTCGTCATGTGCAGAACTGCTTATGCTTACTGCCTACTGCTTACTTGCCATAATCTGACAGCAGGCGGTGGAGGTCCTGGAGGCTGGCCCGGGCCTGCTGCAGGGCGCGTTTGAGGCTCCGGGCGGGGGGGGGAATGGTGGGCAGCAAGGGCGCCGCCACGAAGGGGGCAGCCCCGGCCTGCGGCTCCAGGTCTGCCTGCAGGATCAGCAGTTCCTGCATAATCTGCTGGTAAGCCGCGGTCAGATTCCTGGAGGATTCTGCTGTCTTTCTTTCCAAAGAAAGGAAGAGCTGGCGGGCACTCGTGCCCGCCGAGGTCTGCAGTTCCTCCCAGGCAGCCTCCTCCCCGGCTTTCTGCTCCAAGGCCCGGGTTAGCGGCAGCTCTGCAAGCTTGGTCTTTTTTCCGGCAAATTGTTTCTTTTTTGCCATATTTCCAGAAACTCGCTGGCGATTTGGTAATAATCCTGGGCCCCGGAGCTCTTGGGGTCAAAGTCAAATATCGACTTTTGGACGATCTGCGCCTGGTTCAAGGCCTCGTTCTTCATCACCGGGGTGGCAAAGGTCTTTTCCTGGTAGGGCTTGAGCTGCTCCAGGATATATTCGTTGGTGACCCGGTTGCGTTTGTCGAACATGGTGAGGAGGATGCGGAAATGGTCCCCCTGGAAGAGTTCCTCCAGCCCCAGGGACTTGACGTTCTCGATGGTGGTCAGGAGGTCGGCCAGCCCATCCAGGGAGTAGCGTGAGATCTGGCAAGGGATGATGATGAAATCGCAGGCGAACAGGGAATTGACGGTGAGGACCCCCAGGGAGGGGGGGCAGTCAATGATCACGAATTCAAAATCCGCACCCTTCAAGGCTTGGGCCAAAATGGCCTCCCGGAAGACCCGGGAGTAGACCTGTTCCGCGGCCTGGGCCAGGTGAATGGTGGCCGGGGCCACGAAGAGGTTGGGAATGTAAGTGGCCCTCACCACCTCCTGGATGCTTTTCTTGGGAACGGTGAAGACCTCGGCCATGGATTCCTGGAAAGTATCCGGCTCCACGCCGACGCCGATGGTGGTGTGCCCCTGAGGGTCCAGGTCCACCATCAAGGTGCGGTAGCCCTGGAAGGCCAGGGCTGCGCCCAGATTGATGGTTGTGGTGGTCTTACCGGTGCCGCCCTTCTGGTTGAGGATGGCCACTATGAAAGGCATGTTGCGACCTTTGAGACTCCTCGACGCCAGCCGCGTCGAAGGCCAAAAATTTCTCCCTAGGGTAAAGGATGGGGGGCTGGCAGTCAAGGATTATCTCTCCCTCAGAGGGGGCCGGGGGGAGCAGGTGGCACAGTATGTGCAAAAATAAGTTGATATTAGTTGATTTTTCAGCATATAAAATTATGGGGAGGGTTTGCCATGTCCCAGGATAGGCGTCGGTATAACCGTTTGGTGCTATCGCTGCCAGTGAAGTACGCGCTGGAGCAGGGGCAAGAAGAATGCAGCCTGGGTGTCCTGAAAAACATCAGCCTTGGGGGCCTTTATTTCGAATGCCCGTGGCCGGTGGACGTGGCAGCCGGACAGATCCTGAATCTCAGCATTGCCGCCACCCTGCCTTCCCTGGACCTCCAGGATACTTCCTATCTGTCCGCCCGGGGGGAAGTGCTGCGTCTGGATCAACCCGCGGCTTCCGGCCGCAATTGCGGCATCGCCGTCCGTTTCCTGGATGAATTGATTTTTTCCGCTCCCCAATGTTAAATACCTTCCCGGGCCTTTTGGAGTTGTTCACTAGCTTGAACATAGCCCCCACAGAAGCGCCCTCTTTTTTCCATTTCTGAGAAAATATCAATAAATTATAATTTATAGCGTTTGCCGAAAATTCTTTCCTCAACGAGGTTGAGTGGGTGTCACGTAAATCGTTCCAGGGAGCAGGTTCTTTGATTATCGCCGGGACG
>JAGVAH010000087.1 GCA_020060385.1 Syntrophobacterales bacterium
GTTGCCAAAAGTTTTTTCCGCCCCCCCTCACCCTAACCCTCTCCCCCCGCTGGGGGGAGAGGGGATAAGAGGAAAGAACTTTTGGCAAATGCTATAAAAGCAGTTCCCAAACCCTTTTGCAGGTCGATAACTTAATTGTAGCCCGATTAGGTTTTGAAATAAGTTCTAAGCCGCCCCGGCGGAAGCGGCCTGGAGGAGTTCCTTGACCACCACCCCCATCAGGCCCAGGACCGCATCCAGTTGCCAGAAGTGGTGCAGTTGGGAGGGCACGGTGAAGGACACCTGCGCGGGAAACTCGTCATCGGCCTGCCAGAGAATCACTTCCACCAGCAGCCCCGGCAGGACCCGGAAGGCCAGGGCCGCGTCGCCGTTGGCCCGTATTTCCCCCCCCAGGCCGCGGCCCACCTCAAAAAAACCGGTGAGATCACGGCCGAACCGCTCTTCCAAAGGGGCGCTGGGGATGGCATGGGGCCCTCTCTTCTGAAAAAACATGGTGGCCCCGGGTATTTCCAGGGGGCTGATGGACGGCCCCAGGGCGGCGATATCCACCAGCAGCAGATAAAGCAGGGTAATCAGGCAGCGCCGGAAGCCGGGTTCTTCCTCCGCCGCGTCCGCTAAAAAGACGCGGCGGCTCTTAAGATCCGCCACCAGTTCCCGGTTGAAATAGGGGACCTGGAAGGCCTGCTGCTGCCGGCGGACGCCGGTGCGGCGGAAGATGTCCTCCGGGTCGGCCTGGGCCAGGGCCAGCCAAAATTTTTCGTCAACTTCCGAGCAGCGGTTATAGAGCATAAGCTATCTTCGCCAATTAGGAGTTACTCTTCCCCCGGATTGAGGAGGAAGGCTTCCACAAAGCCGTCCAGGTCGCCGTCCAGGACCGCGTCCACGTTGCCGGCCTCGTGTTTGGTGCGGTGGTCCTTCACCAAGCGGTAGGGCTGCAGGGTATAGGAGCGGATCTGGCTGCCCCAGGCGATCTCCTTCTGGGACTCCTGGAGTTCCTGCTTCTTTTCTTCCCGTTTGCGCTGCTCCAGGTTGTAGAGGCGGGCCCGGAGCACCTTCATGGCCAGCTCCTTGTTGCGGTGCTGGGACCTCTCCGTTTGGGAGGAGACGACGATGCCCGTGGGCAGATGGGTGAGGCGCACCGCGGAACTGGTCTTATTGACGTGCTGGCCCCCGGGGCCGCTGGCCCGGAAGGTGTCGATGCGCAGGTCTTTTTCGTTGATTTCTATGTCGATGCGGTCATCCACTTCCGGGAGCACCTGCACCGCGGCAAAGGAGGTGTGGCGGCGGCCGGAGGCGTCGAAGGGGGAGATGCGCACCAGGCGGTGGATGCCGGTTTCGCTCTTGAAATAGCCGTAGGCGAAGGGGCCGGAAGCGGTGAAGGTGACGCTCTTGACCCCGGCTTCGTCCCCGGGGAGGAGGTCTACGGTTTCGGTCTTGAAGCCCTTGCGCTCCGAGTAGCGCAGGTACATGCGCAGCAGCATCTGCGTCCAGTCCTGGGCCTCGGTGCCCCCGGCGCCGGCGTGGATGGTGATGATGGCGTTCTTCTCGTCTTCTTCGCTGCCCAAAAGGAGCCTGAGTTCCCAATCACTGAAGGTCTTCTCCAGGTCGGCCAGGTCCCTGAGCACCTCTTTGAGGGTGGCCTGGTCTTCCTCCTCCTGGCCTAACTCCAGGAGGACCTCCAGATCATCCACCTCCTTGACCCGCTGCTGCCACTCCTCCACGGCCTGGAGCAACGCGCCCCTTTCCTTGAGAATTTCTGCGGCCCGGCCCTGATCCTCCCAGAACTCCGTTTGCGCCATCAATTCTTCCAGATGTCTGAGCCTTACCTGTTTTCCCGCCAGATCAAAGATGACCTCGTAGGAGTTCCAACCGCTCCCCTAAGGCTTTCAATCTATCTTTAATTTCCGTGACATCCGGTAACATTGGGGTCTCCTATCCTCAATCATCCATTAGCTTAATTAATAGTGAAACCATCCAGTTAGATAATTTCACAGATATATAACAATAGTTATTATTATTTCAACTGATCATTTGGTATTATGGGCCAGTTATTGTTTATTTTATAAAAATTGATGGCGTCAGGTATTAAATATCCTTTACCGGCGTTCACCAGGCAATTTTTATTCCACTTTATTTCTACTATACCTATTGATCCTTTGTTTGGTATAAATAATTCAACATAAGCAGTATTAGGTTTACTTATCCCTAATAATTTCCAGGAAGCATTATATTTTTCAATTAACATCGGCACCCCCACTAAAGCGCCATAGACGCCCTGGCCGATGTCATCCGGAATATTATCCATAACTCTCTGCCGTAAATAATTTATATCAATATTACCAGGGCTTCCAACGAGATATACGGTATTATAGCTATCAATAAATCCCTTATATTGTGGTTTTCGATACTCTGTTTCTATTTTACTCCGGTCATATCTTGGATAAGTTCTTCTTATTTGGGATAAGTCTTCTTGGATTTCTGCACATAAGGATGACCAAGTCTCAAAATTTTTGGCCTTTATTGCCTTGAACAATCTATTTGTCTGCGAGCGCACCCCGCATCCCGCCAACGCTGATGAAGGCTGGATTGGGAAAAACAAGGATATTAAAATGATTACCATTATTGAAGAAAATCTTTTCATTTTAACTATCCCTCCCTGCAGATGATCCGCAACGTGGTGTGAGATTCATGCCGCGCTTATCTTAGCAACCCTCCAGATCCGCAACCTGAGAACAACCTTCTGCAAAGGCCGGAAAGCAGCCATTCCTTAGAATAATGAATCGGCAGAACTTAATTAATGGGGCTAGGTGGAATCAGGAAGCCAGGCCACTCCCCTCAGAACCACTTTAAATATATCAGAAAAATTGCAGACAGGAAAGAGTCGGGCCAGGGGGCAAGAGGAGGAGGCCCCCTAAAACCAAAATTTCCAGGATCTCATTGGCCGCGCCCAGGACATCGCCGCTGACGCCCCCCAATTTTTTCTGAAAATAAAGGCTTAACAGCCAGACTGCGGCCGCGGCCGCCACCAGGAGGATCATGCCCGGCGCCCCGGTGGTCAACAGGGCCAGGGCCAGGGCGCTGAGGGTGGCACCCAGCAGCACGTTGCCGCTGACGCCCGCAGTCATGGCCTGCCCCAGCCCCCCTTCCGGCCGGGCATAAGGGGAAAGGTAGGCCAGGAAGACCATGCCCCAGCGGCTGAGGATGGGAAAGAGGATGAGGCCGGGGCCGATGCCCTTCTCCGCCCAGGCCAGGAAAAAGGCGAATTTCAGGAGCAGGGCCAGAAAGAGGCTCACCCCCCCGAACGCGCCCAGGCGGGAGTCCTTCATGATGGCCAGGCGTTCCTGGGGGGTTTTGCCGCCCCCCAGGCCGTCCACGGTATCCGCCAGGCCGTCCAGGTGGAGACCCCGGGTGGCCAAAACGGTCAAGGCCAGGAGCAAGGCCGCGGCCGCGGCGGGGGGGAAGATGATCCGCAGGCCCCCCAGCCCGGCCCAGAACCCCAGGCCCAGGATCAGCCCCACCCAGGGAAACCAAAACAGGGAGCGGGCCAAATCCTGGGGGCCCACCTGGCCCAGGCCCCGCCAGGGGAGCACGGTGAGGAAGGTCAGGGCCAGGGGAAAAGTGCTTCTCACGACTGCTTCTCGGATACTCCCGCTTCCCCAAAGGTGGCCATCTCTTTATAGATCTTGAGGCCGGCCTCCAGCACCCCCATCCCCAGGGCGGCGCCGGTGCCTTCCCCCAGGCGCATCTGGAAATTAAAGAGAGGGGTTAAACCCAGGGTCTCCAGCATGAGTTGGTGCCCGGCCTCCACGGAGCGGTGCGCGGCGATCAGGTAATCGGTGACCCCGGGGGCCAGACGCGCGGCCACCAGTGCCCCGGCGGTGGCGATGAAGCCATCCAGTAATAAAGGGCGCCTGGCGGCTGCCGCCCCCAGGATCAACCCGGCAATGCCGCCGATTTCCAGGCCCCCCACCTTGGCCAGGGCCTCCAGGGGTTGATTGGCCTGCGGTTTATGCAGTTCCAGGGCCCGGTTGATGATCGCTACCTTATGGCGCCAGGTGTCGTCATTGATGCCGGTGCCTTTGCCGGTGACCGTACTGGCGGGTTTGCCGGTGAAGATCGCGCCCAGGGCCGCGGCCGGGGTGGTGTTGCCGATGCCCATGTCCCCCGCGGCCAGGACGTCCGCGCCCGCGGCAATGGCCGCCCGGGCCCGCTCTACCCCCACCATCACCGCCTGCAGGGCCTCTTTCTGGGTCAGGGCCGGCTCCCGGGCCAGATTCCGGGACCCATAAGCCACCTTCCGGGAGATGAGCCCCGGCAGCTCCGGGAAATCGTAATTGACCCCGATGTCCACCACTTCCACGGCCGCGCCCACGTGACGGGCCAAGACATTGATGCCCGCGCCGCCCCGGAGGAAGTTCAAGACCATCTGGGGGGTGACCTCCTGGGGATAAGCGCTCACCCCTTCCGCCACCACCCCGTGATCCGCGGCGAAAACCACCACCTGCTTCTTTTCCAGTGGGGGGAAGAGTTCTCCCCGGATGGCCACGTAACGGGCCGCCAACTCCTCCAACCGGCCCAGACTGCCGGGAGGCTTGGTCAGGGAGTCCAAGCGCTCCCGGGCCCGGGCCAGCCACTCAGGCTCCACGGGATTTATCTGGGAAATTATGTGGGATAATTCCTGTATCATGAACTGCAACCTCAGGGTATGTTATTTGATTTATGGGCAAAGATGGCCAATTTAACCAGTAACCAGTAACCAGTGATTAGTGGTTAGCGGTTGGCAGTCAGTACCCTTTTCTGGGGAAAACATTGCAGTACAATACTGACCACAGACCACTGATCACTTCTTTATTACCATGGGCAGCCCCGCGACCACCAGGACTACCAGGTCCGCGACCTCCGCCACCCGCTGATGGAGCCAACCGGCCTGGTCCCGGAACTCCCGGGCCAGGGCGTGTTCCGGAACGATGCCCCAGCCCACTTCATTGCTCACCAGGATGGTGGGGGTGGAGGCAGCGGCCAGGGTTTTTTGTAAGCGCTCGCACTCAGTCTGAATTCCGGCTTGATTTGCGCCTTCCTGGAGCATCAGGTTGGACAGCCACATGGTGAGGCAGTCCACCAGGATCACCCCATACCCACCCGGCGGCGCAGCCAGGAAGTCCGGCAGATCCAGGCAGGCCTCCCGGGTCTCCCAACCCGGCCCCCTTTCTTGCTGGTGCTTGGCGATGCGCGCGGCCATCTCCCGGTCCCGGGGCTCGCAGGTGGCCACAAACAGCCGGAGCGGGGGCAGGGACTCCGCCAGGCTCAAGGCATAGCCGCTCTTGCCGCTTCTGGCCCCCCCCAGGACCAGGGCCAGGCGGAATGTGGGGGCGAAATCTTTCATTTTTTACAAGTTTTATAAGCTACTTCCCTAAGCATTTTGACTTATCCGAAAAACGCCTCCTTGTCCAGAGGTTTCCCGTTGACCGGGCCCGGGGAATAGGCTGAGGATACAGGCGGCAAAGGCAGGGAAGATCGGCTCCGGCACCTTCTCCAACCCCGGAGCGACTTCCCTGAAAAAACATTATTTTTTATGCGAGGGATCAGAGCCCTATGAATTCCAGTCTAACCCAGGCACAGGAGGCGGTGCGGCCAAGGGCCCGCCAGGTGGCCCAGGAGGGGCTGCAAATCCCGTATCTGTTGGAGGGGGAGGGAAATAGTAAAGGGAGTGGGTCAGGTGCCATGGGCCCCGGCCCCCCCCACCCAAAACCTTCCTTACTGCCACACCCCGTCAATCACCGCCTGGCACTTGGGGCACTTGCCTTCCTGGAGGTAATAGCGCTGGATGGTGTAGCCCAGGCGCTCGATGAGCAGTTCGCCGCAGGCGTAACAGAGGGTGTTTTCCGTGCCTTCGAGGACCCCGGGGATGTTCCCGGTATAGACATAGCGCAGGCCCGCATTCAGGCCGATGTCCCGGGCCTTCTTCAGGGTGGCGGCCGGGGTCCGGGGCCGGTCCATCATCTTGAAGGTGGGGTGGAAGGCGGTGACGTGCCAGGGGATGCCCAGGTCTATGTCTTTGATGAAATTGGCGATCTCCGTCAATTCCTCGTCTGAATCATTATGGCCGGGGATCACCAGGGTGGTCACCTCCACCCAGACCCCAGCCTTCTTGAGGAGGGGGATGGTGTCCAACACCGGCTGCAGCCGGGCCTTGCAGACCTTGCGGTAAAAATCGTCCCGCATGCTTTTCAAATCCACGTTGTCCCCGTCGATGAATTCGCTCAGAGCCGTGGCCGACTGGGGGGTCATGAAGCCGTTGGAGACAAAGACGTTCTTCAGGCCGTGCTCCCGGGCCAGGCGGGCCGTGTCCTGGGCGAACTCCAGGAAGATGGTGGGTTCGGTGTAGGTATAGGAGATGCAGGCCGCGTGGCTGGCCAGGGCGTCCCCCACCACGTCTTCCGGGGTGCGCTCTTCGCCGATGACCCGGCCTTGGTGCAGCCGGGGGTATTGGGAGATGTCGTAGTTCTGGCAGTGGAGGCACATGAAATTGCAGCCCGTGGTGGCGATGGAAAAAGAGCGGGTGCCGGGCAGGAAGTGAAACAGGGGCTTTTTCTCGATGGGATCCACGTTCTGGGCCACCAGCCGGCCGTAGGCCAGGGTGTAGAGGGCGCCCTCCCGGTTCTCCCGCACGTGGCAGAGGCCCCGTTTTCCGGGATCGATCTTGCATTCATGGGCGCACAGGTGGCATTGGACCTTCTGGTCCTCAACTTTTTCATAAAATCTGGCTTCCTGCATATTCCCTCCCTTACCTAAATGCTTTATATATCCTCAAGCCACGGATGTAAAGCAATGCCTGGTGGGAGGAGGCCGGGGTTCAGGGGCTTGAGTCCCTTCGGAGCCTCCAGGAAAATATCTGGCGCGGGCCTGCGGTTGCCCGCTCCCATCCCTTGCCCCACCCGGTCATTTATGGTAAGGAAATAAGAAATGGTGGGCGTAGCTCAGTCGGTGGAGCACCGGGTTGTGGCCCCGGAGGTCGCGGGTTCAAGTCCCGTCGCTCACCCCAGGGATTGTCAGGTTAGCTTATTTAGGCTAACCTTTTTTATTTCTATCACCAATCTCCATCTTCTTTGCCGAAATCCGGGATGAGAGGTAGGCAGATCCCAGGCTCAAGGTCGCAGCCAACCTGAAACCGCTGGAGGGGCAAGCCAGATGACGGACAAAGCCAATCATGGCAAGCAAGGCTCCCGGGAGGAAAAGAAACTCCCCCGGGAATCCGCGAGCCGGGAGAAAAAACGGCGCATCTCCAAGGAAATTCTGAAAAAGAACGAAATCAATTACCGGGAACTGGTGGAGAGTAGCAACAGCATCATCCTGCGCCTGGACCCCCAGGGCAAGGTCACTTTTATTAATGAATTTGCCCAAAACTTCTTCGGTTACCCCAAAGGGGAAATCCTGGGGAAAAACGTGGTGGGGACCATCGTGCCGGAGATAGAATCTTCGGGCCGTGATCTGGCGGCCATGATCGCGGATCTGGGAAAAAATCCGGAGCGCTATATCAACAATGAGAACGAAAACCTGAAGCGGAGCGGCGAACGGGTCTGGGTGGCCTGGACCAACAAAGGCGTCTTCGATGCCCAAGGGGTTCTCACCGAGGTCTTTTGCATCGGCAATGACATCACCGCCAACCGGCTGACCAATCTGCTCCGGGCCAATGACCAGGCGGTGCAGGCCATGGCCTTAGCCATCGAGATGCGGGACCCTTATACCTCGGGCCATCAACAACGGGTAACTCTGCTGGCTTGCGCCCTGGGCCGAGAGATGGGCCTGGCGGAGGACCGGATCCGGGGCCTGCGCTTGGCCGGACTCCTCCACGACCTGGGCAAGATAGTGGTGCCCGCGGAATTCCTTAGCAAACCCGGCAAATTAAGGGATCATGAATGGGAGGTTATCAAAGATCACCCCTACTTCGGTTATGAAATCATGAAGGGTATTGATTTTCCCTGGCCGGTGGCGCAAATAATCTATCAGCATCACGAAAAATGGAACGGCTCCGGTTACCCCCGGGGCCTGGCAGGGGAGGAAATCCTCCTGGAAGCCAGAATCCTGGCGGTGGCTGACGTGGTGGAGGCCATGGCCACCCACCGCCCCTACCGCCCTGCCTTTGCCTTCAATGAAGTTCTGGAGGAGATCTCCCAACATGTGGGAATCTTTTATGATCCCCAGGTGACGGCAGCTTTGTTCAGCTACCACCGCCAACACAACATTCTGGACCTTTTCGCCCAACTTAAAAATGGGGGGGCGAAAGACGCGCTTATCGGCGGCGGCGCCAATCTCCCGGTTGGTGGAGGACGTTGACCACCTCCAGACCCAGGACCGGGAGCGGGAGCGTTCCAGTCACCGGGAATCCCCCGGTTAAGTCTAGAGCCACAAACTGATGATGATTATGTGGCTGGGAGCAAACCATGAATGAAGTTCTCCTGTGGACAATACTGGTTATTGCTGCCGTGACCGCGATCCTGGTGGTCGTCTCCCTGATCCGGGCCGCCAAAGTTTCTCAAGGCTTTGGCAGGGAAGTGCGTGACGAGCTCCGCCTCAGCCGGGAAGAAGCCCGGAGCGCCGGCCGGGAGCTGCGGGAAGAAGTGTCAGGGGGGTTGAAATCCACCAACGAAGTCTTATCCCAGACTCTGGAGGGCATCAGCAAGCTGCAGCAGGCGCAATTGGCAGGGATGACCAAGCAATTGGCCGAACTCATCAATTCCAACCAGGCGGCCCTGGACCGGGTGCGCCTCACCTTCGACTCCCGGGTGAAGGAGCTCCAGGAGGGCAATGAGCGGAAGCTGGACGAGATGCGGAAAACGGTGGACGAGAAATTGCACGATACCCTGGAAAAGCGTCTCGGGGAATCCTTCAAACTGGTGAGCGAAAGGTTGGAGGCCGTCCACCAGGGCTTAGGGGAGATGCAGCATCTGGCCACGGGGGTGGGCGACCTCAAACGGGTCCTGGTGAACGTCAAGGCCCGGGGCACCTGGGCCGAAGTGCAGCTGGGAGCGATCCTGGAGCAGATCCTCACCCCGGAGCAATTCGCCAAGAACGTCCGGGTGAAGGCCGACTCCCTGGAGGCGGTGGAGTATGCGGTACGGCTGCCAGGCCCCAAGGATGAGCCGGAAGTCTGCGTCTGGCTGCCCATTGACTCGAAATTCCCCCAAGAGGATTACCTGCGCCTCCATGAGGCCGCGGAAAAGGCCGATCCCGGCGCGGTCCAGGGGGCTGCGGACGCCCTGGCCCGCACCGTGCGCACCGCGGCCAAGGACATCCATGATAAATACATCAGCCCCCCCGGCACCACCGATTTTGCCATCATGTTCCTGGCCACGGAGGGCTTGTATGCGGAGGTTCTGCGGCAGCCGGCCCTGGTGGAAGACCTGCAGCACCGCTACCGGGTGGTGGTGGCCGGCCCCACTACCCTGGCCGCGATTTTAAGCAGCCTGCGCATGGGCTTCCAGACCCTGGCCATCGAGCAGCGGGCGGTGGAGGTCTGGAGGGTCCTAGGGGCCATCAAAACCGAATTCGGCAAGTTCGGGGAGGTCCTGGACAGGGTCAAGCGCCAGCTCACCACCGCCAGCCGGACCATTGAAGATACCGGCAGGCGCAGCCGGGCCATAGAGCGCAAGCTTAGATCCGTGGAGAAGCTGCCGGAACCGGAGGCTCTGGAGATTCTGGCCTTGCCGGCCGCCAACGGGGAAGATGACGGTGAAGACCACGTGGATGAAGCGGCCACGGAGCCCAAGTAGGAATCGGAAGGGCGGCCCCTGGGGCGGGGGGTGGAGAAAAAATAGTGATCAGTGATCAGTGATCAGTAGTCAGTAGTCAGAGAAAAACGATGGGCCACTGATCACTGATTACTGACCACTGGCAAACGCCATCTACTTATGGATCTAACTACCCAAATCGCCACCCTGGGCCGCTTGTGCGGCATCGCCCCGGAGTATTGGGACAACGCCGGGGTAAGACGCCTGACCTCCCGGGCCACTTATCAGGCCCTCCTCACCGCCATGGACGTTCCCTGGGAGGACCCGGAGCAGTTATCCCGGGAAATTTCCCGGCGGCGGCTGCGGCCCTGGTCCGGCCTGGTGGATGGTTTGACCCTGGTCTCGGCCGATGCCGGGACCCGGCGGCCCAGCATTGCCCCCTGGACCCCCGCGGTTGAGCTGCCCGCACTCCGGGTCTCCGGCGCCATCAAAGACGAAGGCGGCCGGGAATCGACCTGGGAGTGCCTCCTTCCGGCTTCTCCGCCCCTGGCGCAGCGGGAGGTGCAGGACCCCCATCTGGGACCGGGTTGGCGCACCCGCCTCCAACTCCCTCTGCCCCCCGGCTTGCCGCCGGGATATTATGACCTGAGCCTGGAGGTGGCAGCCGGGGGCTGGGTGGAACGAGGAGACACCCGTCTGCTGGTGGCCCCGGGGCGGGCTTATTTCCCGCAGTCTTTGGCCCGGGGAGAGAAACTTTGGGGACTGAATTTGCCCCTCTATGCCTTGAAGAGTGATCGTAACTGGGGAATCGGCGATTTTACCGATCTAAGGGAGACCATTGACTGGGCCGGGGAACTGGGGGCCGCGTTTGTGGGGGTAAACCCGCTCCATGCCCGCCTGCCCGGGGCCAAGGCCGACCCCAGCCCCTATTCCCCCAGCACCCGGGTTTTCCGGAATTTCCTCTACTTGGACCTGGAAGGCGTCCCGGAATTCCAGGCCTCCCGTGAGGCCCAAGCCCTGTGGGCCAGCCCGGAGACTCAGGCCCTGAAAGCCCGGGTCCAGGCTGCGGCCTTGGTGGATTACGCCGCAGTGTATCGCCTGAAAAGTCAGGTTTTGCATCTGCTCTTCCCCACCTTCCTGGAGCAACACGGCTCCCCGGATCATCCCCGCACGGCCCGGGGCCGGGAATTCGCCCGCTTTGTGGCCGCCGGCGGGCTGCCTCTGCGGCGCTTCGGGCAATATAACGCCCTGGCGGAGTACCTGGGCGATGACGATTGGCACAGGTGGCCCCGGGAATATCAACACCCGGAGAACCCGGCGGTGGCCGGGTTCAGCCAACAGCGCCGGGAGGCGATGCACCGCCAGCAATATGGCCAGTGGCTGGTGGCCGAGCAATTGGCGGCAGTGGAGGCGGCGGCCCGGAAAGGGGGACTGCCCTTCACCCTTTATCAGGACCTGGCCTTGGGCGCGCACGGGGGCGGCGCGGAAACCTGGGCCCACCCCCGCCTCTTCGCCCACGGGGCGGATATGGGCGCTCCCCCGGATGCCTTCAACCCCAGGGGACAGAATTGGGCCTTGCCGCCCCTGATTCCCCAGCGTCTGCGTCAGGGAGGGTACCGGCTGTTCATTGACACTCTGCGGGCCAATCTCCCCCCTGACGGCCTGCTGCGCCTGGACCACGTCATGGGGCTCTTCCGCCTCTTCTGGATTCCCCAGGGCCGGGAGGCCACCGTCGGCGCTTATGTCCACTATCCGGCCCGGGAAATGCTGGGCATCCTGGCCCTGGAGAGCCAGCGGCGCCGCACCCTGATCATCGGCGAAGACCTGGGCACCGTGCCCCCCCGGGTCCGCCGGGAACTGGACCGCCGGGGTATTTTGTCCTACCGGGTCTTCTACTTTGAACGCACCGGGGACCAGGACTTTAAGGCCCCGGAAGATTACCCCCGCCAGGCCATGGCCACGGTCACCACCCACGATCTGCCCACCCTGGCGGGTTACTGGCAGGATGAAGACATCAAACTGAGAAGCGCCTTGGATCTCTACCCCCAGGCCCAGCAGGCGGACACGGACACCAGGGACCGGGCCCGGGACCGGCAGCGCCTCCTGGATATTTTGGGGCTGGAAGAGGCGGGGGCTTCCGTGGACCCCTGCCCGGAGGCAGCGCGGTTCGGGGTCCTGGAATACCTGGCAAGAAGCAGGGCGGTCCTGTTGGAGGTACGCCTGGAAGAGATCTTCGGCGTGCCTTATCAACAGAACCTCCCCGGCACCACCACCCAGTACCCCAACTGGCGGCGGAAACTGCCCTTAACCCTGAAGGAGATGCGCCAAAACCCCGCAGCCGCCCGCCTGGGGGCCAGGCTGCGACAGGAGCGAGGAGTGAGCAGTAAGCAGTGAGCAGTGAGCAAAAAGTCCCTCTTTGAACAAGGGGGATTTAGAGGGATTCCAGGTGCTTATTAAATCCCCCCTAACCCCCCTTTGTCAAAGGGGGGGATAAGAACTTCATCTGCTCAGGCTCACAAGCTATTTTTCCACAACCTGTCTTAGAACCTGGAACTTGGAACTATTCTTTCGAGGTGAATCATGCCTGAACCGACTTTGATCTACAATCTGTTCCCCCCCCTGGTGGGGCCCATTCCAAGGTGGGAGAAGCACCTGGAGCGCATTGCCGCCATGGGTTTCACCTGGATCTATCTCAACCCCATCCACACCCCGGGTCTTTCCGGGAGTCTGTATGCGGTGAAGGATTATTTCGGCATCAACCCGCTGTTTTCTCCGGAGGGGGGCCAGGACCCGGAAAAGGCCCTGGCCCACTTCCTCAAGGAAGCGGGACGCCGGGGCCTGAAGGTGATGCTGGACCTGGTGATCAATCACACGGCCATTGACTCCCCTTTGGTGACGCAGCACCCGCAATGGTACGCCCATGATGCCCAGGGCAAGATAAAAAATCCCGGGGCCATCGACCCCGCGGACGCCACCAAGGTGACCGTCTGGGGCGACCTGGCGGAACTGGAGTACTGGCCCCCTCCGGACCCGGAGGGCCTGCTCCATTTTTGGGATACAGTCATCTCCCATTATTTGCGCCTGGGGTTCATGGGCTTTCGGGCCGACGCGGCCTACAAGATTCCCGGAGACATCTGGTCCCGGCTGATCGGCGAGGCCCGCAATCTTGAGCCCGGAGTAGAATTCTTTGCCGAAACCCTGGGCTGCCGCCTGGAGGAGTGCGCCCAACTGTCCTCCTCCGGTTTCGACTTTCTCTATAACAGCTCCAAGTGGTGGGATTTTCAGGCAGACTGGTGCCTGGAGCAGTATAACAGGTTCCGTCACCTGGCCCCCTCCATCAGCTTTCCCGAAACCCATGACACCCACCGCCTGGCCGCGGAGGCCCGGGGGGCCGTGGAGGTGGTCCGGCAGCGTTACCTCTTTGCCGCGTTCTTCTCCACCGGCTTGATGATGCCCATGGGTTACGAGTACGGCTTCCAGAAACGCCTGCATGTGGTCAATACCCGGCCCCAGGATTGGGAGACTCCCACCCATGACTTGCGCAGCTATATCACCAACGTTAACCGCATGAAGAAGGGCTGTGCCGTGCTCCTGGAGGAAGGGCCCATGATCCGGGCCAACCCTCAGGAAGAGCCGGTGGTCATGCTTCTCAAATCCCGGGCCCAACAGCGGGGCCGGGTCCTGGCGGTGATCAACGCCACCCGGGAGCCCCGGACCGCGGTGATTCCTGATCTGGGGGCATTCTTGGGAAGGCCCCGCCGGGCCTGGCAAGATCTGACCCCGGACATGGTGCCCCTGAAGCTGCAAAAGACCATGGATTTTCCCCTGCTGCCGTCCCGGATCCGGCTCTTCCATAACCCCGAGGCCCCGCCTCTGCGGGAGGAGGAATAAGGAAGGCAGCGCCCCCTGTAGGGGGGGCACTCAGGTGTGCCCCCGGGGAGACGCTTTCCAAAGGAGTTCTTGATGACTCAAGCCCTGGCCGGATACAACGCCCACGGCCTTTTCCTGGCCACGGACAGCCGGGCCACCCGCTTTGACGCCCAGGGACAGGCGGTTTTCTTTAATGTCCAGAAATTGTTTCCCCTGGGGCCCAACTGCGCTATTCTGAGTGGCGGCGCGGGGGTCAGCGTGCCCCTGTCCCTGTCCCTGCGCCGGGAAATCGAGCGCCGCCGCGGGCTGGAGGACCTGGAGGAAATCGCCGAATTCGCTGCCCCCTTTCTCTCCCGGGGTTATGAAATCCACCTGCAGCAGCACGGCCCGGAGCCCGAAGGCTTCCGGCGGCTCTATTTCATCCTGGGGGGCCATGCCCCGGAGAAGCCGGCCCCGGGTTTCCGACTCATTTTGCTGGGCAGCGAAGAGAACGAACTGCCCCTGCGCCTCATACCGGTAACTAATCTCACGGTTATGCCCCGGCACCTGGGCATGGAGATGCGGCTGCAAAAAGCCCTGGCGGACGGTTTGCCCCTGGACCAACTCCTGGAAATGAGTAAAGAATTTTTGGAAAAGCAGGCGCAGATCAAAGAAGAGGTGGGACCTCCTTACCACTATGGCGTCATCACCACCGCGGGTTATCAACCTCTCCAGCTTTAGTGATTAATGTCGCTAAGAGTGACCAATGTTAACACATCCAGAAAATTGGCAGCATGTGGTCAAGTATATAATCTCCTTAGAAAAGAGGGACTGAACTGACCGCTGACAGCTAATCTCATGGACGCCACCACCTTCTGCCAGCAACTCATCAACGGCCTCTCCCTGGGCAGCCTCTACGCCCTCATCGCCATCGGCTACACCATGGTCTACGGCATCCTCAGGCTCATCAACTTCGCCCACGGGGACCTGCTGATGGTCGCGGCCTATATCGGCGTCATGGGGGTGGGCCTCTTTAGCTGGCCCTGGCCCCTGGCCTTCTCTTTGGCCGTGGGCCTCACCGGCCTCCTGGGGGTGCTGTTGGAAAGGGGCGCTTACCGGCCCCTGCGCCGGGCCCCCCGCATCTCCCTGCTGATCTCCGCCATCGCCGCCTCTTTTCTCCTGGAAAACCTGGCCCTGGTGGTGGCCGGGGGCCGGCCCAAGCCCTTTCCCGTGCCCCCGGTCTTTAGCGGCGTCTTTAACTGGGGCGGCCTCTTCATCCCCCGCCTCAGCCTGATCATTCCGGCGATTACCGCCGTGCTCCTGCTGATCCTCTTTTTCATTGTTTACCGCACCAGCACCGGCCGGGCCATGCGGGCCATCTCCTGGAGCCTGGAAACCACCTCGCTCCTGGGCATCAACGTCAACCGCATCATCGCCTTTACCTTCCTGGTGGGGTCGCTCCTGGCCGGGGCGGGGGGGTTGCTCTGGGCCATGAAATACCCCCAGGTCAACCCCTTCATGGGCATCCTGCCGGGACTCAAGGCCTTCATCGCCGCGGTGCTGGGGGGCATCGGCAACCTGGCGGGCGCGGTGGTGGGCGGCTTGCTTCTGGGGCTCCTGGAGATCCTCATCGTCGCCCTTTTCCCGGCCTGGTCCGGCTACCGGGACGCCCTGGCCTTCGGCCTGCTCATCATCATCCTCCTGGCCCGCCCCACCGGCCTGCTGGGAGAGAAGCTGGGGGAGGAGAAACTGTAAAAGCAGGGGTTAGGGATCAGGGGTCAGTTTTTGACAATTTGCATGCTATTGCAAAATAGTTACGGGGTCGGATTACCAGCAATTCTTACCCCCCCTTTGAAAGGGGGGGGTAGGGGGAATTTTATAAGCGCCTGAAATCCCCCTAAATCCCCCTTTTTCAAAGGGGAACTTTAAATACCTTTTCTTTTCTATGAGGCCTCGAATTTCAAGTGGAAGATATTTTTTTCAACAATCTGATAGCAGCTGGCCCCTGGCCTCTGACCCTTAACCCCTTGGAAAAGAGGTAGGGGGGAGGTAATGACCGGTGGCACAGGCTTTCCAGCCTGTGCCCTGAGCTCCCTCATCCACAACACACATATCTATGACCACCAAGCACTGGCTCAATCTGGGGGTAGTGGGGCTGCTGGCCCTGTTTGTCTGGGGCGCGGGGCGGTGGCTGGATGAGTACCAGGTGCGGCTGCTGAACAACGTGGCGGTGTTCATCACCCTGGCGGTGAGCTACAATCTGATCAACGGGGTTTGCGGCCAGCTCCATCTGGGGCCCAATGCCTTCATCACCCTGGGGGCTTACACGGCCGCGCTCCTGACCATGACGCCCGCAGAGAAGGCGGCTAATTTTCTCATTACCCCCTTGTATTGGCCCCTGAGCCAGATCTCCCTGCCCTTCCCCCTGGCCCTGCTGGCCGGGGGGCTGGTGGCCGCGGGGGCCGGTTTTCTCACCGGCTTTCCCGTCTTTAGGGTGCGGGGGGATTACCTGGCCATCGTCACCCTGGGCTTCGGGGAGGTGGTGCGGGTGTTGGCCAATAATCTCCAGGGTCTGACCAACGGCCCCCTGGGTTTGAAAGGTCTTTATCCCTGCACCAACCTCTGGTGGTCCTGGGGGGTGGCGGTGGCCACCGTGGCCCTGATCACCGCCCTGGTGAATTCCGGTTACGGCCGGGCCCTGAAGGCCATCCGGGATGACGAGACCGCGGCCCGGGCCATGGGCCTCAATACCTTCCGCCACCTGCTGCTGGCGTATATCTTGAGCGCCTTTTTCTTCGGGGTGGGGGGCGGCCTGCTGGCCCACCTGATCACCACCATCTCCCCCTCCCTCTTCACTTTCTTTCTCACCTTCAATCTGTTGATCATCATTGTGGTGGGGGGCCTGGGGTCCACCACCGGCGCGGTCCTCGCCGCCGCATTCTTCACCCTGGCCGGGGAATGGCTGCGGGTGGTGGAGGAGCCCTTAGAGGTCCTGGGCCTGCACATCCCCGGCATCCCCGGCATGCGCATGGTCCTTTTTTCTTTGCTGCTGCTTTTGGTGATCATCTATTTCCGGGGAGGGTTGCTGGGCCGCCGGGAGTTCACCTGGGCCGGCCTTACCCGCTTCTGCAGCCGTATGGGGCGCCATGATGCTTCTTGAAACCCGCAATTTAGGCCATAGCTTCGGGGGCCTCCTGGCCCTGGAGAATCTCCACCTCCAGGTGCCGGAGGGGGCCCTCTATGGCCTCATCGGCCCCAACGGCGCGGGCAAAACCACGATCTTCAATCTCCTGAGCGGTTTCTTAAAACCCACCCAAGGGGATATTCTCTTCCACGGTGCGAAGATCACGGGCCTGCCGCCGGAGCAGATCACCCTCCTGGGCATCGCCCGCACCTTCCAGAATATCCGTCTTTTTGGGGAGCTCACCGTCCTGGACAACGTCTTAGTGGGCTGCCAGGGCCGGGGCCGGGCGTCCTGGTGGCAGGCAGCCTTGCGCTTCCCCGTTTATCTCCGGGAAGAACGGGAATACCTGGCCCGGAGCCGGGCCTTGTTGGAAGAAGTGGGCCTGGCCGGGGCCGCGGACGATATCGCCGGGCAACTCCCTTACGGCCACCAGCGCCGCCTGGAGATCACCCGGGCCCTGGCCACCCGTCCCAAGCTCCTGCTTCTGGACGAACCCGCGGCCGGCCTCAATCCCCAGGAGACCCAGGACCTGATGGACTTCCTCCGGACCATCCACCGGGAATACCACCTCACCATCCTGGTGATTGAACACAATCTGCGGCTGGTCATGGGCCTCTGCCAGCACCTCACGGTCCTGGATCACGGCCTGACCATCGCCGCCGGCCCGCCGGCGGAGGTGCGCCGCCACCCCCGGGTGATCCGGGCCTATCTGGGCAAATGAAAATGCAAAAATTAACCACCAAGTCACCAAGGCACAAAGAACACCAAGACTATTTCTTTGCGCCCCTTTGTGTCTTTGTGTCTTGGTAGTGAAGATTTTTATGCTGGAGATTCTCGATTTACAGGTGGCCTACGGGGCCATTAGGGCCCTGGCCGGGATCAGTTTGACGGTCCCCCGGGGGCAAATTGTGGCGCTGTTAGGGGCCAACGGCGCGGGCAAGACCACAGCCATCCGGGCCATCAGCGGTCTGGTGGCCCCCCGGGCCGGACGGATTTTATTGGCCGGCAAGGAAATCCAGGGGCTTCAGACCCATGCCATCAGCCGCCGGGGACTGGCCGTGGTCCCCGAAGGCCGCCGCATCTTCGCCAACCTGACGGTGCAGGAGAACTTGCTTCTGGGGGCCTATTTCCGGAAAAAAGCGGCCTGGCTCCCGGACCTGAAACGGGTGTACGAGCTTTTTCCCCGCCTGGAGGAGCGACGGGACCAGGGCGGAGGCACCCTGAGCGGCGGGGAACAGCAGATGCTGGCCCTGGGCCGGGCCCTGATGTCCCGGCCCCGGCTCCTCCTCCTGGATGAGCCCTCCCTGGGCCTGGCGCCATTGATAGTCAAAGAGGTCTTCAGCATTATCCGCCAGCTGAACGAGGAGGGGGTCACCATCCTCCTGGTGGAGCAAAACGCAGCCGCAGCCTTAAAAATCGCCCACTACGGCTATGTCCTGGAAAACGGCCGCCTGGCCCTGGCCGGCACCGGCGGCGAGCTCCTGGCCCATCCTCACCTCCAGGCCGCCTATCTGGGAGACGGCGCAGAGGGGCCGGAGATTTAAATACAGTTTTTAGTTTTTAGTTATAAGAGTGTTACTTATCGATAGATTGGCAATTATAGCATTTGCCAAAAGTTCTTTCCTCTTATCCCCTCTCCCCCCAGCGGGGGGAGAGGGTTAGGGTGAGGGGGGGCGGAAAAAACTTTTGGCA
>JAGVAH010000043.1 GCA_020060385.1 Syntrophobacterales bacterium
AAAAAAATCGCCTCCGGGTGAAATTTTTTCGATGACACTTACTGGTCATCATATGCAAGTTCCTAACCGGACACTGCTGGGATTTAGGGGGATTTTAAGGGGCCGGTAAAATCCCCTCTACCCCCCCTTTAGAAAAGGGGGAATAGTAAAGACTGACAGATAATTCTTTAACTTATGGAATCAAGTATTATGAAGCCCCGGAAAAAACGCCCCAAACTGGCCGTCTGGAAATTCGCCTCCTGCGACGGCTGCCAGTTGTCCCTCCTGGACTGCGAGGACGAACTGCTGGCCATCGCCGGGGAACTGGAGATCTCCTACTTCGTGGAGGCCTCCCGGGCGGTGGTCAAAGGCCCCTACGACCTCTCCCTGGTGGAGGGCTCCGTGGCCGCGCCCCATGACCTGGAGCGCATCCAGCAGGTGCGGCGCCTTTCCAAATTTGTCCTCGCCATTGGCGCCTGCGCCACTGCCGGGGGCATCCAGGGGCTGCGCAACTTTGCCGACGTCAAAGACTATATCCCCCTGGTTTATGCCCGGCCCGAGGTTATCGAAGCCCTGGAGCAATCCACTCCCATCTCCGCCCATATCCCGGTGGATCTTGAACTCCAGGGCTGCCCCATCAACAAGCGGCAGCTGGTGGAGGTGGTCAGCGCCTATCTCCACGGGCGTAAGCCCGCGCTCCCGGCCCACAGCGTCTGCCTGGAATGCAAGATGCGGGGCAATATCTGCGTGCTGGTGGCCCACGGCACCCCCTGCCTGGGACCGGTGACCCACGCGGGTTGCGGGGCCATCTGCCCTTCTTACCAGCGGGGCTGCTACGGCTGTTATGGGCCCAAAGAGACTCCCAACACCGCTTCTTTAAGCGCCTGGTTCAGCCAACAACTGGAGGTGACGGAATCCGAACTGTTGCGCCTCTTCCGCACCTTCAACGCCGGCGCCGCCGCCTTTCGCCAGGAGAGTGAAACCCATGAGCGCTAGAACCATCAAGGTGGATTACCTGGCCCGGGTGGAAGGGGAAGGGGCCCTGCACATCAAGATCAAAGGCGGCCGGGTGGCCGGGGTGCAACTGCAGATCTGGGAGCCCCCCCGGTTTTTCGAGGCCTTCCTGAGGGGCCGTTACTTCACCGAGGCTCCGGATATCACCGCCCGCATCTGCGGCATCTGTCCCGTGGCCTACCAGATGAGCGCGGTGCAGGCCATGGAAGAGGCCCTGAAGGTGAAGGTGGAGGGGCCCCTCCGGGCCCTCCGGCGGCTCCTCTATTGCGGGGAGTGGATCGAGAGCCATGCCCTGCACCTGTTCATGCTCCACGCCCCGGACTTTTTGGGCTATGACGATTCCCTGCAGATGGCCCAGGATCACCCGGACCTGGTGAAGATGGGCCTGCAGTTGAAAAAGGTGGGCAATGAAGTGGTGGCCCTCTTGGGGGGCCGGGAGATCCACCCCATCAACGTCCGGGTGGGAGGGTTTTATAGGGTCCCCAGCCAGAAGGAACTGGCTCCCCTGGCAGAAAGGCTGAAATGGGCCCGGGACGCGGCCCGGCAGACCGTGGCCTGGGTGGCGGGCTTCCCCTTTCCCGACTATGAGGCGGACTATGAGTTCGTGGCCCTGCGCCATCCGGAGGAATATCCCCTGAACGAGGGCCGGCTGGTATCCAACCGGGGTCTGGACATCCAGGTCCGGGACTATGAGAGGCATTTCCAGGAAGAACACGTGCCCTACACCCACGCCCTGCATTCCACCCTCAAAACCCGGGGCCACGGGCGGGGCCCCTATCTGGTGGGCCCTCTGGCCCGCTATAACCTCAACTTCGACCGCCTCTCCCCCCTGGCCCGGGAGGCCGCCCAGCAAACGGGCCTGGGTCCGGAGTGCCGCAATCCCTTTAAGAGCATCATCATCCGGGCCGTGGAGATCCTCTACGCCGTGGATGAGGCCTTGCGCCTCATCGAGGCTTACGAAATGCCGGCAGAACCCGCAGTGCCGGCGGCCCCCCGGGCCGGGGTGGGCTATGGCTGCACCGAAGCTCCCCGGGGCATCCTCTATCACCGCTATCATCTGGATGAGAGGGGGCTGATCCAGGAAGCGAAGATCGTGCCCCCCACCTCCCAGAACCAGATGAGCATGGAGAGCGACCTCCGGCAATTTGTCACCGGCCACCTGGATCTTCCCCAGGAGCAGCTCACCTGGCAGTGTGAGCAGATGATCCGCAACTATGACCCATGCATCTCCTGCGCCACGCATTTTTTGAATCTGCACCTTGATCGGGAATAAGCGGTAGGTCCTTTTGCCAAGAGATCACAATTCCAGTTCAAGGTTTAGGCAATATGCGCGCGGTATAGCGGTTTATTAGAGAGCGAAGGCGGGCGGGGACGCCCGCCCTACGATTTTTTAGGGATTAAGGGTGGGCCAATAGGCCCATGAGTGACTTCTCAAATGGATCAAGATGACATCTTAATCATCGGCATCGGCAACATCTTCCGGGGGGATGACGCCGCGGGCCTGGTGGCGGCGGGCCGGCTCCGGGAGATGCAGCTGCCGGGGGTAAAAGTCCTGGAGATCGATGGGGATATAAGTTCTTTGGCCGAAGGCTGGCAGGGGGCCCACAGGGTGGTGGTCATCGATGCCATGGCCTCCCGGTCGCAGGCGGGCAGGATCTTTAGGTTCGAGGCCCATGGGGAGCCCTTGCCCCGTAAGCTCTTTGCCAGTTGCTGCACCTGCCATGCCTTCGGGCTGGCCGAACAGATAGAAATTGCCCGGTCGCTTAAGCAACTGCCCTCCAGCCTCATAGTCTACGGCCTCGAAGGCAAAGACTTCATGCTGGGTGCGGGACTCTCCCCGGAAGTGCAAGAGGCCCTGCCCCGGTTAGTGGAGCAGATTCGGCGGGATTTGGGACTTTCTTGACCTGATCACCCCCACCAAAGGGTTGGGGAGGGAGCCTGGGGGAGGGGCCGGCGGCCGGCGGCCCGGAAGCGTTCCGCCTGGGGCCCGCCCCCGGTCCCCTCCCTCAGGATTGCGGTCGCAGAAGTGTACTCAGGCGTAGTAGTCCAGGCCTAGGGAGTACTGCGAGGTCTGTGACCATTGAGAATATTCGTCTTGTTGCAGCATCGCCAGCAAATCCAGGAATTGGGACAACAGCGCTGCCAGGCTGGTATCCTCGGTGGAACTGGTGGCCTCCGTGGAGGTGCTGTCCGAGGTGGATGCGGTGGTGGTGCTGTCGCTGGTGACAGACGAGGCCGTGGTGCCATCCGACTGGCCCGCGAGCTGCTCCATGGCCGCCTCGTACTCGGTCTTACTGATGACGCCGTCCTCGTCGGTATCCATGGCGGCAAAGATCTGGTCCGCCAGATCGGCTAGCTCACTGGTCGCGTCCCCTGGAGGCGGAGGTGGCGGCGGACCCATGGGGCCCATGCCGGAGGCGCCCATGAGGTCTGCCATGTGCTGTTCCCAGGTGGGGCTGGCCTCGGTCTGTTCGGCCTGGGTAATGGCGCCATCTTCATTGAGATCAAAGATGGCCATCATCTGGTCCGCGGTAATGGACAGGCCGGTTTCCTGGGACATGGTCTCCGCCGCGCTTTGGCACTCGCTGGCGTCGATTGACCCATCGCCGTTCGTGTCCCACTTTTGGAAAATGGCTTGCCGCATCTCATTGATGGACGTGGAATCATAGCCGCCACCGAGACTGCTAATCGCTCCAATGCTCATGACCCTCTCCTTTTCACGTGAAGAATTCGGTGGGGAAATTTAGTGTTGGCCGTCTCTTTCGCCGCTTGTTCTTTCATTCTGACTGGTGACTTTCACCACCCCCTTCGCGTCCTTCGCACTCCCGAGAGGGGTGTTCACCTTGGCCAAAGAGGTTAGCATCTTTGCTGCCGGGCCTGCGAAGTTGGTTAGGCAGCCCTAAGAAGGCACGCCTGGCCATTCCTGGGGCTGCAGGAAAAACGTTGTGGGCAGAGAGCTGCTCAATATCTTCGTGAGATTAGGGGTATCAAAATGAATTATGAAGAAATCTCCACACTTATGGGACGCAAGAGATATGCCAGGGATATCTTCAATAACTCATTAATAATATTTAACTATTTTTTAAAAATATTAAAAAGCGCTTGAAGAAAGCAAAATTTTCCCCCTATCTCCGGGAAAAGCTTGCCTGTTGGGAAAATTTTTACCCCCAAAGGTGATGAGAAAGAGGGATTAATAGGGCACAATAATAGCTCGAGGGGGGAGTGGCAGAGATGGCTTCCTCTCTGGTTCGGCTTCCCTAAAACTCAGGTCAGAGAAAGGCGGCAAAATGGCTGATTCCCTTGAAGGCTCCCACCTCCAAAGGATCTTCTCCCCCCAGTCGGTGGCGGTCATCGGCGCGTCCAGCCGCCCGGAGAGCGTGGGCCGGGCGGTCTTCGGCAACGTCCTCCATTATGAATACACGGGGGTGGTCTATCCGGTGAATCCCAAGGCCCGGTCCATTATGGGGGTCCGAGCTTATGCCTCGGTCCTGGAGATACCCGACCCCGTGGACCTGGCGGTGATCATCGTCCCCAGCGCCGGCGTGGCCCAGGTGCTGGAGGAGTGCGCGCAGAAGGGGATCAAGGGGGCCATTGTCATCACCGCGGGCTTCAAGGAATTGGGGGGGGAAGGGATCGGCAAAGAGGCGGCGCTGCTGGAGACGGCCCGGAAGAACGGCATCCCCCTGTTGGGGCCCAATTGCCTGGGGATCATCAATACCGACCCCCAGTTCTCCCTGAATGCCAGCTTCTCCCGCCTGATGCCCCAGCCGGGCAACATCGCCCTCATCTCCCAGAGCGGCGCAGTGGGGGTGGCGGCCCTGGAATACGCCCAGGCGGAGCGCATCGGCTTGTCCAAGTTCGTGTCTGTGGGCAATAAGGCCGACCTCAATGAGAACGATTTTTTGGCCTATCTGTTGGCGGACCCCCTGACGGACGTCATCCTCCTCTACCTGGAAGACCTGGCCGATCCCCACCGCTTTTTTCAGTTGGCTCAGGAAAGCGGGCTGAAGAAACCCATCCTGGCCATCAAATCCGGCCGCACCGCTGCGGGGGCCCGGGCTGCGTCCTCCCATACCGGGGCCCTGGCGGGCTCGGACGCGGCCTATGACGCCCTCTTCGCCCAGTGCGGCGTCTTCCGGGTGGAATCCCTGGAAGAGCTCTTTGATTACGCCGCGGCCTTTGCCATCCAGCCCCTGCCCCCGGGGAACCGCACCGCCATTGTCACCAACGCCGGGGGCCTGGGCATCATGGCCACGGACGCGGCGGTGCGCTACGGCCTGACCATGGCCAGTTTCCAGGAAGAAACCGTGAAAACCTTTAAGGAAGCCCTCCCTCCCGCGGCCAATATCCACAATCCTGTGGATGTCCTGGGGGACGCCACCCCGGCCCACTATGCCGCGGCCCTGGAAGGGGTGCTGGCCGACCCCGGGGTGGACGGGGCCATCGTCATTTCCACCCCCCAGTTGATGACCAACCTGGCGGCCATTGCCACCGAGGTGGTCCGGGTGGCCGCGCAGCATCAGAAGCCCACCCTGGTCTGCCAGATGGCCCTGGGGGAGATTGAGGAGACCCTGACCATCCTCACCCAGGGCCGCGTGCCCCATTACCACTTCCCGGAGGAGACGGCCCGGGCCCTGGCCGCCATGGCCCACTTTGCCCAGAGCCGCCGCCGCTCCCGCTATGAGGTCAAGACCTTCACCGACGTGGACCGGGAGACGGTGAAAAAGGTCTTGGCCGCGGTGCAAGAGGCTGGGCGCAGTCTGGTGTTGGAGCCCGAGGCCCACCAAATCTTCCAGGCTTATGGCTTCCCGGTGTTGCCCCACCGCTGGGTGCACTCCGCCGGGGCCGCGGCCCAGGCCGCGGCGGAAATTGGCTTGCCGGTGGCCCTGAAGATTGTCTCCCCGGACATCATCCATAAATTCGAAGTGGGGGGAGTCAGGGTGCCCCTGCACACCGCCGGGGAGGTGGCCCAGGCTTTTGATGAAGTCTTGGCGGCCGTGGGGCAGGCCCGGCCCCAGGCGGCCCTGGCCGGGGCCCTGGTCCAGAAAATGGCGGCCCCGGGAACGGAACTGATCCTGGGCATGAGCCGGGACCCCCACTTCGGACCCTTGCTGATGATCGGCCTGGGGGGCACCCTGGTGGAACTTTTTCAGGACGTGATGTTTTCCGTGGCTCCCATCTCCGAACAATGGGCCCAAAGGATGATCCGGCAACTCAAGGCCTTCCCACTCCTTAACGGCTACCGGGGCACCCCCCCTGCTGACCAGGAGGCCATCGCCGTCTGCCTGGAGCGCCTCTCCCAGTTGGTCCTGGACTTCCCGGAGATCCGGGAACTGGACATCAACCCCCTGATGGTCTTTGCCCAGGGCCAGGGCGCGGCGGTGGTGGACGCACGGATTTTTGTAGGATGAAGGTAGTTGGGGGAGGGGGCTAGGGGCCACAGGCCCTTACCCTCTCCCCCACCCCCAATCCCTTATTATTTCAAAAAGAAGCCGGGGCCGCAGGCCCCGACTTCCCCGGCCAATAAGCGGGTTGGGAGGGGGGTCTAGGGGGAGGGCAGGGATATCAGTAAGTAGGGCGGGAAAGCGCAGCGCATCCCGCCATCAGCCTCTGGTAGGAGGAGCAGATGAAGATGAAAAAGATTATGGGACTGGGGGCGATGCTCCTGGCAATTTCATTTGTAATTCCCGGCCATCTCTGGCCCGTCAGCCGGGTCCTGGCCCAAGGCCAAACGCCCAAACTTACCGAGAAGCAGTACCAAGAATTACAAAGGAAGCGGCAAGAGGAATGGGAATATCTGGATCAGAAGGAGAAAAAACAGCATCCCGCCACCCGCTATGAAGACGCCCGCAAGCGCCAGGAGGATGCTATAAAACGTCAGAAAGACGCCGAACGGCGTCTCCGGGAACTGGAGAGACAAGAGAAATAAGGTACTTGCGCTCAACTTTGCTTTTCTGATACCAAGAAAGTTTAAGTTTGCGCTATCTGCTGTAATGCGAAATTTATTCGGGAATCTAATAAGTTCCCATATCAAGATTATATCTGCGGTTTTTTAAGACCTTGGGATAAGTGTCAGGTTTGGCAAGTTATTTGGAACTTCTAATATCTATAGATATGAACAGCGAAAAAACAACAAATTAAGTCACAACCATAAACCGGCGGGCATTTAATGATTTGCTAACGTTGCTCCGGCTTGCTTCTAACGCGAATAAATCTACCATTTCACTTCAATAGGATAGAAATATTGCCGGGAGCAAAGAAATAGCCATGCTTAGGGAACAAAGGGCGTAGAATGCTGCAATTGGTATGAGGCCCTCTATTTAATCATTTACTGGAGTACATTTTTACCAAGTCCATAGTATTTTTATCTATAAATCGCCGGTAGATCCTGGCATGCACAATCTTGTCGGCTTCTATGTTATAAAATCCGGTGTCGTAAAACATTTCTTCCTCACCATTCTTTCGATCTCTGATGTAAAATCCGTCTTTAACAGCAACTAACTTAATTTGTAATTCTGCAGCTACAATATTTCCATTCGTTATATAATTTATCAATGTGATTTCTTCCTTGACGACTGAGCTTAACACATTATTAAAATGATCTGTAAGGTTTTTAGCTCCATGTATTGTATAGCCTGTTTTTTCAAAAATGGCGTTTTCTGCATAATATTTTGGTACAAATTCACCGAAGTTTCCAGAATCGAAGTCCTTGAGATATGCTTGAAATCCTTTCAGTGTGTTAATCATTTCAACCTCCTCTGAAATGTTGGTGACGAAGAAACGAAGATAATAGACAAGGTCTTTTACCAGAAGTCCACCGACCACAGGCTGGCACTTCTCTCCGGCATCCTGCGCCCCGGTGGCGGATATCCGCCAGGCTTTCGAAAGCCCCTTCGTTCAAAGCTCCGGCAAGATTATCACCTTGCCTTGTGACAAGAGTCCTAAAAGGACCCAGGTGCAGTTCATGACTCCGCCGTTTAGCTTCGCCGTTAAGTATTTTGCGGATTTCGAGATCGGGTAGGGCCTCAGGCAACATAGCACCCAGATTCTCAAGTCCCGGGGCGAGAAGCCCTCGTTAACTTCTGGACGAAAGAAGCCTAATTTTGTCACGCTAGGTCCTATTTTTGAATATTCACCTCGTCGGCGTAGCGGAAAAACGAGGCCGCAGTGATCTCATCCACCTCCACCCACCTAGCGTGTTCCGGCGGCCGAATGTTCTTGATGTAGACCCTGCCGTCGCAGATGATCCGGGCCGTGCGCGCAAATGCCAGTTTGGCAAACGTCGTCTCGTTTGGCGAGGCACCCAGCACTGGCTGGGACGCAAGCCCAAACCTGCCGCTCGGGTGGCCGAAAGTGAGCCGGCCTCCCTTGCCAGCCTTTAAATCTCCGGCGGCGAGCACGCGGTTCGGAATAGTGCCAGGGACTGAGGCTGCTGCCCCCAGGCAGGTCGAGCCGCTTCCGGGTGTTGCGTGGTGCATCACGGATTCGAGATAAAAGCGGGCGACGAGATCGATGTCTCCAGCCTGAACCCGGTCACCATCCAGGTCCGTGTAATCGCGGGGAGTCGTCACGGAGACGGCGAAAGGAAGCGCAACCTTGCGAATCGAGTCGAGCGTGTATTGGTTCCAACCGGTCAGCTGCGCGACCTTGAGGCGCAGCTCCGTAAGCCGCGACTCCATGCCGGGCGGCTTGACGACGGTTCCGTCACGGTCGGGAAGTTCGAGCCCGGTGTAGCCAAGGCCGAACGAGAGGGGTTCAAAGAACGCACAGACATTCACCATGTCGACAATCGTCACCTCGACCGAGCTGCCATCGTCCATGGCGATGGAATCGACGAGATGACCGGTGGGAAAAAGCTTCCCGGTGAATCCCCCCGCCTGGTCGCGGAAGTCGACCAACACCTCGGCGCCCGTCCCCGGAACACCGCCGATGGCGGTTTCCCCGGCCACGCGGGCCTCGCCGTTGAGCACCTCGAGGGTCAGGTAAATCATTTTCTGGGTGTTCACCGAAAACGCCCGGATGGTTACCTCTCCATCGGGCACATTCGGAATCAGGTTCTTCATCAGTGCGAACGCCGGCACCCCGGCCGCAATATTGCCGCAATTCATCTTGTAGGTGATGCCCGCTGGCTGATCGGGAAAAATCTGGATGAACGTGTAGTCCACGTCCGCGTCGGGGCGAGCGGAAGGCGAGACGATGGCCGCCTTTGACTGCCCCATGGTGTTCCCGCCGAGGCCATCCATTCCCATGGGATCCGGTGCTCCGCGCACAGCCAGGAGGAACTCCTCCAACCCTCTCCCAGGCGGTGGCACGTTTCGGCCCTCGAAGAAAAACCCTCGGCTGGTTCCCCCCCGCACTATCGTGATTGGAACCAACATCTGCTCCAGATTTCGATCATGCAGTAGAAAGCTCACTTATGCCCTGTCCTCCTCGTCATACAAGGGTTTCCGTTTTGACACGAGTGCCTGTTACGGGAGGCAGACGAGACTAGGACCCCTGGTAACAATAGGAACTGGACCCCCTCGCTGAAGAGAAGCGTCTGAGAAGGGAAGAATCGATGCAGCCTCTTGCAGGGATTGCGGTGGAGGCTGTAAGATGGTCTGAAACGTATTCTTTCAGGGGCTGCCCCACCGCGTGCTAATGGCCATGTCATAACGATCAGCACATCGGACTTGTTGTAGTTGAGAACCGAATCAGTATATATTTCCTACAATTATGCCTTAACAAAGACACATGGCCAGCGCTGCCTAAAATTACTTATCCGGTATTCCCCTTTGCAAGGAGGATAGCTTCAGCAAGAGGAATAATCAATAAAAATTAGTGAAGCAGGGAAGATAGCGATGCGTATAAATTTCCGTGGTCTTCACGGCGCATAGCCCAGGCAATCCCGTACCAGGAGCAAGTCCTTGGTGTCCTGAAAAAGGTGACCATCGTGGCTCTAGTGAAACAATGGAAATTATCTGAGGAATTATCATTAACTGCTTCTATGTTGGTTCCTATGTCAAGCCTTTTTCCTTCTGGTATTTAAACCTCCTTCTCTCCCTCCTGGTTTTTTGCTAAACTGTTTATTGCCTGGGCGGAGGATAAGGCTCTGGGATGGCAAGTTGGGGGCTCTGGTACTAGGTCGCCTTGGTGTAGGGTTTCTGACTGCGTTAGAGGCGTTTAACGCTCTCCAGGGCTTCTTCGTATTCCCTCAACCTCTGTTGCCAATACTGCAAAGCTTGATATTCCTGTTGCCAGTCCTGGATGGGATGCCCTGGGGACAGGCTGCCCTCCTCCAGGGCTTGCAGAAACGCGGCCGTCGTCAGGCCGCATTGCTTCTCCCGCTTTTCCAGGGAATTTCTTCCACTTCTTGATCATTTTCCGGCACAGGGAGATTTCCCTGCCCATGGAGATCGAATATTCATCCGTGTGCATGCCCCCATCCTTATGTTCCCATAAAGCAGCCGTAGCAGCCGTAGGGCGGGAAAGCGAAGCGCATCCCGCCTCCGAAACTTATGCCTCTGCACAATCTATCCCCGTACCTCCTCAATTTTTGCCACCACGTCGGGGGCCTGCAGGTCCTCGATATCGATATACCGGCCCCCCAGAATTTTGCTCAGCTCCGGCAGGCAGCCGAAGTCGATCATGGGGGTATGCACTTCGGTGTCCAGGACCAAGGCGTTGATGTTCAGGGAGCGGAGCTGGGCCGCCAGTTTCTTGGTCTCGACGATGGCGGGACCCGGCCCCAGGCTGATGTTGGCCTTGCCGTCGGTGATCAGGACCAGGAGGAAGGCGTCTTTAGTGTGTTTCAGTTTTTCCTGGCTAAGCACCTCATAGGCCAGGTGCAGGGCGTGGGGCAGGGGGGTCTTGCCGCCGGTGGGCAGGTGCTCCAGGCATTTCCGGGCGGTCTCGATGCTGTTGGTGAAAGGCAGGGCCAACTCCGCTTTCCGGCCCCGGAAGGTGATCAGCCCCACCCGTTCCCTTTTCTGGTAGGCGTCCAGGAGCAGCGAGAGGATGGCGCCCTTGGTTGCCGCCATGCGCTGCTGGGCGCCCATGGAGCCGCTGGCGTCCACCACGAAGAGGATGTGGTGGCCGATGCGTTTTTCCCGGACCTTGTGGCGCACGTCCGGGGGGGCCACGGCCAGGGCCAGGTTGCCCTTCTCCCGTAAGGTCTGGTAGGGGGCTGCAGCCCGAAGGGTGGCGTCCAGGGCCAGGTCCGGCGTTCCCTTAGGAGAAGGAGTGGAGCGCACGTAGCGGCCGCTCTTGTCTTCGGTGGGGGCCTGGGTGCGGCGGCCCAGGGCCTTCTTGGGGGTGCGGTCCGGGGGCAGGTCCAGGGGCTTGACCGGGAAAGGGGCAGTGGCCGTGAAAATGACTTCCTTCATGCCCGGGTCCTGGCTGGCAGCATGGGCCGCATCTGGCTGGGAGCCGGGCCCGGTGGGGGTGTGGGTCCGGTGTTTGCGGCTCTCTTGATGCTCCTTGAGGCTGGCTTCCAGCTTTTCCAGGTCCAGCTGCCGCTCGCTCAGGGGCTTGCGCCGCAGCCGGTGGGGGAGCACCAGTTCCGCGGCTTCCCGCACCTCCTCCGGCCCGGCTTCCTCCCGGCCGTGGTAGGCCGCCAGGGCCAGGGCCACCTTGAGCATGTAGATGTCGGCCCGGTGGCCGTCCACCCCCTGGTCCAGGCAGATGCGGGAGATGAGCTGCAAGAGTCCGTCTGCGGCCCTGGTCCGGGGCAGGCGCTCCCGGGCGGATAAAATGGCCTGGCGCAGTTTTTCCTGCTCCGGCTGCCACTTCTGGGAAAAACCTTCCGGGTCCCCTTCGTAGTCCAGCCAGCGCTGCACCACGGTGATGCGGTCTTCCAGGTCTTGGAGGCCGGTTACTTCCACGCAGAGGCCGAAGCGGTCCAGGAGTTGGGGCCGCAGTTCCCCCTCCTCCGGGTTCATGGTGCCCACCAGGAGGAAGCGGGCCGGATGGACAAAAGAGACGCCCTCCCGCTCCACCACGTTGATCCCCATGGCCGCCGCGTCCAGGAGCACGTCCACCAGATGGTCGTCCAGGAGATTAACTTCGTCCACGTAGAGGATGGAGCGGTTGGCCGCGGCCAAAATGCCGGGTTCGAAGTGCTTCTCCCCGCTTTTGATGGCCTTTTCCAGGTCGATGGTGCCCAGAAGGCGGTCTTCGGTGGTGCCCAGGGGCAGGTCCACCACGGCCATGGGCCGTACCCTTACGGAAAGTTTCTGGCCCGCGGCCAGGCGGCTGCGGCAGGCGTCGCACAGGGACTCGGCAGCCTCCGGGTCGCAGTTGAAGGGGCAATCCGCCACCATCTCCATGGGGGGCAGGAGCGCGGCCAGGCCCCGGGCCGCGGTGGATTTGGCCGTGCCCTTTTCCCCCCGGATCAGCACCCCGCCGATCAAAGGGTTGATGGCATTCAAGATCAGGGCCTTTTTCAGGCGTTCCTGGTCCACCAGGGCCGCGAAGGGAAACACCGGGCGTTTATAAGTCATGCAGGTCTCCGCATCTGCTTAGAATAGTTTCAAGTTCCAGGTTCCAAGGTGGGAGTAGACTGCTCAGGAACTTTTAAAGTCTGTGGGAGCGCCGCAGCTCCATAAATGACTGCTTCAGCAAATGTAGATTAATTTTACACCTGCGGTTTCCAAATCAGCATTTTCAGTCCCCCTTTTTAAAGGGGGATTTAGCGGGATTATTGAGAGGTTATTTAATCCCCCCTACCCACCTTTAGAAAAGGGGGGGAATGGGATTTAAATTCATAAGATAGTTGCGAAGCATCACAACTATTCATTCTTATTGTTTCCCCCTCCCGGGATCGCGTTTCCGGGGCCAAACCGGGGTGAAGCGCTCCGGGCCGGAGAGGATGGGCTTCCCCACCGCCCGGGCCAGGGCCTCAAGCATACCCCGGTAGACCCACTGGTGGAAAGGGAAGAGGCTGTACCAATAGAGTATACCACCAAGTCCCCGGGGTAAAAACCGGGAAAGCTGCTGCACTTCCGTTTGCCCCCCGGCCAGGGGAGTGAGGCGGAATTCCATCAGGGCCTCCCCCGGCATTTTCATTTCCGCCAGGAGGAGCAGGCGCCTAGGGGGCTCCACTGCCAGCACCCGCCAGAAATCCAGGGCGTCCCCGGCCTTAAGATTAGTGGGGTGCAGGCGGCCCCGATTCAGGCCCGCGCCGCCCGCGAGCCGGTCCAGCCAGCCCCGCAGGGCCCAGAGCCAATCCGCAAAATACCAGCCCGTCTCGCCGCCGATGCTGCTGATGGGACCCCAGACCTCTTCTGGAGTGGCCTGGAGGCGCAGCCGGTAGCCGCAGGAAAGAACGGTGCCCCCGGCAAAATCGGTGTCGCCGCAGTGGGTCCATTCCGGGGGGATCAGGGGCCCGGCGTCCCGCCAGCAGGTCTCCACGGTTTGCTGCCGGACTCTCTCCAGGGCCAGGCGAATGGTCTGGCGGCAGTCCAGGAGTTCCTGAGGGATCAGGTCCCGGATGCGGTTATCCCGGCAGACCACCGGGTTGCTCAGGCCCGCGGCCAGAGGCTGGGCCAGGGACGCGGGCACCGGGGTGACCAGATGAATCCAGTAGGCGCTGAGGTGGGGGGTGAGCACGGGCACGGGGATGATCAGGCGCCGGGGCAGATGGGCCTCCTCCGCGTAAATATCGAAAAGTTGGCGGTAGGTCACCACCTCCGGGCCGCCGATATCAAAGGTCTCCCCCTGCATCCGGGGATGTTCCAGGCAGCCCACCAGGTACCCCAGGACATTGCGGATGGCGATGGGCTGCACCGGGGTGTCCACCCAGCGGGGGGTAAGCATCACCGGCAGCCGGTCCACCAGATAGCGCATGATCTCAAAGGCCGCGCCCCCGGACCCCAGGATCATGGCGGCGCGCAGGAAGGTGGCGGGCACCGCCCCGGACTGGAGGATGCGGGCCACTTCGTGGCGGGAGCGCAGATGCTCGCTCAAATTAGGATCGGCCGCGCTCCCCAAGCCCCCCAGATAGATGAGGCGCTCCAGCCCGGAGGCGGCCGCGGCCTTAGCCATGTTGCCCGCGGCCCGGCGGTCCTTTTCCGAGAAGTCCCCGGTGGCGCCCATGGAGTGGACCAGGTAATAGGCAGCCCGGCAGCCCTGGGCGGCCTGGAGCAGGGAGTCATAGTCCAGAACGTCCCCGGGGGCCAGCTCCAGGGAAGGATGACCGGCCCAGGGGCGGCCTTGCAGCTTGGCCGGAGAGCGGGCCAGGGCCCGCACCCGGTAGCCCCCGTTCAGGAGGCGGGGGACCAGGCGGCCGCCCACATAGCCGGTGGCGCCGGTGACCAAGACGGGTTTAGCGGCAGGCAAGGCTGCTCCTTTCAGACCGCGGATGATCGAGGCGGGCGAGACGCCCGCCCTACGCCTTTTCAGGCCTCAGGGGCGAGCCCCGGTTTCATGAACAACTATTATAAATTCACCATTTTCTCAAAAACTAAAAACTGAAAACCAAAAACTAAAAACTATATTAAGCATGGTACCGCAACTGCAACTCCAGAGGATGGGGATGGAGATAGTATTGCTCCTGAAGATAAGGGGGACCGAATTTCCGGACATAGTGGTTGACCAACGTGAGGGGCGCCAGGAGGGGCAGCTCCCCCCGGCGGTAGGCGTCGATGAGCTCCAGCAATTCCTGTTTTTCTTCGGGAGTGGTGACCTTTTTGAAGTATCCCTGGATGTGCTGCAGGACATTGGCCTGTTTCTTGTTGGTGGATTGCAGTTTCATGGCTTCCAGGAGCAGGGCCTGGTATTGGGCGGCCAGTTCCTTTCTATCTATCTCCTTGGCCTGGGCCACCAACCGGCCAAGAACCCGGTAATGCTTGGGGCTATGGGCCAGGAGCAGCAGCTTATGGCGGCTGTGAAAGGCGATAAGATCGCTGAGGCTCCATTTTTTGGCCAAAAACTCCTGCCAACGCCCCAAGGTAAAGACCCGCTCGATGAAATTTTCCCGAATCCGGGGATCGTGGAGGCGGCCCTCATCCTCCACCGGCAAATAGGGGAAACGGGCCATAAAAAGGGCGGCAAAGAGACCGGCACCCCGTTTGACCGGCGCCCCTTGAAGATTATAGACCTTGACCTGGGCCATGCCACTGGAGGGGGAGCGGCTCTTGAAGATGAAGCCGGCCAGATTTTCTTGGGCCAGTTCCTCCACGCGGCTTTGGGCCCAGCTCAGCATCTGCTCCGTATGGTCCCGGCGAGTGTGCACGGTGAGCAGGCGGGGAGCCCCGGGGTCCCCCACTAGGCGCATGGCTTCCCGGGGCACCCCCAGGCCGCACTCCAATTCCGGGCAGACCGGCACGAAGTCCACGTATTGCCCCAGGGTGTCGGTGAGGAACCGGTCCCATTTGTGACCGCCGTCATAGCGGACCTTTGCCCCCAGGAGGCAGGAACTGATCCCTAATTTGATCTTGGCAGGCATGGGAGTATCTGTTCCGAAAAGTTGCAAGTTAGCAGCAAGCCCAGGGCAGGCTTTTCATAATTTAAACCTTTAAGGGCAAAAAAGCCCGGGAAATCCCGGGCTTTTTAAACCAAGGTGGCCCCCTCTTATTTTTTCTTACTGGGGGGCGATGGAGGTGGCGGCTCTTTGATCTTCAAGCTCGGTTTCGCCGGGGGCTTGTAGTCGGAAACCTTCTGACCCACGGGACTTGGCTTGGTGGTGGTGGATACCTGGGGGGGGTCCGCCTGGCGGATGTTGCTCACGGTGCCCTTGGGTTTGCTGAGGTCCGCAGCCCAGAGAGAGCCGCTGGTTAGAGAGACTACCAACCCCAAGACGATCACCAGTTGCAGAGGTTTCATCAAACACCTCCCAAAATGATTTTCTGAATCTTCCCTCAAAAGCTGGGGCTATCAGCCTGTATAACAGAAAACCTCAGAGATGTATATTTTTTGGAGTCTTTTTAAAGAAGGGACGTTTGTTCCCCAGCGTCTCCCCTGGCCCCTAACCGCCGCCGCCAGGCAGGGGGCCATCTCAGGACAGGCGGTTTTTGAAAAATTTTCCTTCTTTCATGATGACGCTGATATGTCTTTCCGGATCTTGCAGCAACCCCAGATCCTCCAGAGGATTGCCGTCAATTACCAGCAGATCGGCGGACGCGCCGGGGGCGATGACCCCGAGGTGGCCGGTGAGGTTGAATAACTGGGCACATCGAAGGGTCGCGGATTGAATGACCTCCACGGGTTTCTGCACCTCAGCCCGCAGGGCGAATTCCTGGGATTGATGGCGGTGCATGGAACCAATGAGGTCGGTGCCAAAGGCGATGAGCGCCCCTTCTTGGTGGGCCGCTTCCAGGGCGGCCAGGCCCTGCTCATGGAGTCCCTTCGCCTTGACGAGTTGGGCCGGGGGAAATCCTGATTCCCGGCCCTCCCGGATCAAGGTGCCGTAGGTCACCAGGGTGGGCACGAAAAAGGCTTGCTTGGTCACTAACAGGTGGAGGGCTTCCCGGTCCATGAGATTGCCGTGCTCAATGGACCGGATCCCCGCGGTCAGGGCCCGTTTGATGGCCCGGGGGGTGTAGGCGTGGGCCATGACATAGGTTTGCGCGGCCTCGGCCTCTTCCACGACGGCCTGCATCTCCTCCAGGGAAAATTGGGTAAAGCCCAGGGGGTCATTGGGGGAGGCCACCCCTCCGGAGGCCATGATTTTCAGCTGATGCGCCCCTTTCCGGATTTCCTCCCGGGCGGCCCGGCGCACCTCAGTGACACCGTCGCAAATGCGGCCCAGGGTGCCCACGGTGGGGAATTGGTGCGGGAATTGGGCTTCCCCCCGGCCCCGGGTATCGCCATGGCCTCCCGTTTGGGACAGGGCCTGCCCGCTATAGAGAATACGGGGGCCGATGAGCAGGCCCTCTTCCACGGCTTGGGCCAGGCCCCAATCCGCGCCGCCCGCATCCCGCACGGTAGTAAACCCCCGATTTAGCATATCCCTCAAAATCTGGGCGGCCCGGGCCGTAATATAGGCGGGAGACAGCCGCTCGATTTTGGCAAAATCCGCCTCCACCGCGGTTACATGGACATGGGCGTCACACAGCCCCGGCATCAGGGTGCGGCCGGCCAGATCGAAGGTGGCGGCCTGTCCGGCTTTGAGGGGCCGGTCGCTCACTTCCTGGATACGGGCGCCGACTACCAGCACGTGGTGACCCGGGAGTATCCGTCCCCCAACCGTATCTAAGAGATTGCAATTGCTAAAGATAATATCTTTCATGAGAAACTGCCTTTCTTGTTCAGAGAGAAAATAATTAAAAAACCCACTGTTACATACCTCAAATCTCCTTTTTTGTCCAAAAATCCCCGGGGAACGGTAGACAAGTTTTCAGGAAATCACCCCGGACGCAAGGGTTTATGGGCTTTGGGGGCAAGCTGCAACCGGTATAAGATTGACAGACCGGCAATTTCTTTATATGCTTGATTATCCAGGTACCTTTCGGGGTTTAATAGGGAAGACGGAGAGCCGTCGCGGTCCCGCCGCTGTGACCGGGGACGAACCCTGCACGAGGCCACTGCCCCACTTAAGGGGGATGGGAAGGCGCAGGCAGTAGGAGGATCCGGGAGCCAGAAGACCTGCCTGGAGGTCCGGAGCCATTGCGTTCGACAAGGGGCCCGGACACTGGAGACGCCCTGGACAAGCGCCTCCTTTCCTTAAGGATTAAGAAGCTGGGTGCATCCTTAAGTCCATCAGGACTTAAGGATTTTTTTATTTGGACCATAATTGGGAAGTCTCAAGGATTTTAACCCATTGAAGAATCCCACCATCTCCGCCGGGGCCGCAAGCCCTCCGGACCTGGACGCGGTCAAAGGCCAGCGCCGGGCCGGGACCCGGGCCTTTAGCGCCGCGCTGCTGGTCCTGGGCCTGGGGGTGCTGGTCTCCCTGGTCCTGGCCACCGGCATTGGCCGCCTGGACATCCGCTGGGAAACCATCGCCTTCGTGCTCCTGGGCAAGCTGGGAATCGCCGCCCCCCCGGTGGACCGGACCACCGAGGTGGTGGTCTGGGGCATCAGATTGTCCCGGGTGGTTCTCTCCGGCCTGGTGGGCGCGTCCTTGGCCACCGCGGGGGTGGTCTTCCAGGGGCTGTTGCTCAACCCCCTGGCGGACCCCTTCACCCTGGGGGTGTCCACGGGCGCGGCCTTCGGGGTGGCCCTCCTGGTGATGCTGGGGGTGGGCGGGAGTTTCCTGGGCCTGAGCCCCCTGCCCCTGGGGGCATTGGCCGGGGCCCTGGCCGCCATGGTGGTGGTGCTGGTGTTGTCCCGGGAATCAGGGAGCATCCGCAAGGAGACCCTGATCCTGGCGGGGATCGTGGTGAGCACCTTTTTGTCCGCGCTCATCAGCCTGATCAAGAGCCTGGACGAAGAATCCCTGTCCGCCATCGTCTTCTGGATCATGGGCAGCTTTTCGGGGCGGGGCTGGATACACGTGGGTTTCCTGCTGCCGTACGCGGTTTTGGGGTTAATTATGGCCTTTGCCTATCACCGGGAGCTGGATATCCTGGCCCTGGGGGAGGAGCAGTCCCACCATTTGGGGGTGGCCGTCTCCAAGGTCAGGCTCAACCTGTTATTGGGGGCCTCCCTGCTCACCGCCGGGGCCGTGTCCGTGTCCGGGGTCATCGGCTTTGTGGGCCTGGTGGTGCCGCACCTGGTCAGGGTCCTGGCCGGTCCCTCCCATGGCCGCCTCCTGGTCCTGTCCGCCTTTACCGGGGCCCTGATCCTCATCTGGGCGGACGTGGCCTCCCGGGTGCTCCTGGCCAGCGGCCAGGAACTGCCGGTGGGGGTGGTCACCGCCCTCCTGGGGGGTCCCTTTTTCTTCTATCTCCTGAAGAGCAGGCGCACCAGGGGGATGTGGTGATTCAGGTTGAGGCACTCAGCCTGGGTTATGGGGAGCGCCTGGTGCTTCAGGACCTGAATTTTGCGGTGGCCGCCGGGGAGTTTGTGGGCATCCTGGGTCCCAACGGCAGCGGCAAATCCACCCTGATCCATGCCCTCTCCGGCCTTATAGCCCCCAAGTCCGGGAGAATCGTCATCAAGGAGCGGCACCTGGAAACCATAGCCAGCCGCCTCCGGGCCCAGATCCTGGCGGTGGTGCCCCAAGCCAGCGAGGTGCGCTTTCCCTTCACCTGCCTGGAAGTGGTGCTCATGGGCCGTTACCCCCACCGGCAGCGGTGGGGGTCCCTGACGGACGATGATCTGCTCTGGGCCTTGAGGTCCATGCGCCGCACCACCACGGAGCACCTCCAGGAGCGGCCGGTCACCGAGGTCTCCGGGGGGGAGCACCAGCGGGTGGTGATCGCTCGGGCCCTGGCCCAGGACCCGGAGTTTTTGCTCCTGGACGAGGCCACCTCTTCCCTGGATGTGCGGAAGAAACTGGAGATTTTTGAAATCCTGAAATTCTTGAACGCCACCAAGGGCCTCACCGTTCTCTGCGCCATGCACGACCTGAACCTGGCCGCGCTTTATTGCGACCGCCTGATGTTCCTCAAGGATGGGGGCATCATCCAGGACGGCCCCACGGAGAAGGTCTTCAGCCCCGAAGTCCTGGCCCAGGTGTACCAGGCCCCCATGGAGGTCCTCCGCCATCCCGGCCATCGGCGGCCCTATGCGGTGATGCTGCCCTTGGCGCCGGCTTCCCGGGAAGAAGAGGAAATATTGAAGGCGGCCCGGGGATGAGGGAAGTTCAAAGTTCCAGGTGCAAGCTTCAAAGTCAGAAACGATGGGAACTTAAAGCATACCGTGATGCATATGTCGGCTAAATTGTCTGATCTTTTCTCCCTTCCCCTTGAGGGGGGAGGGCTGGGGTGGGGGTGGCGTCTTCGGGCCGATAACGGCCACCCGGCAAAGTCGCCCCCCTCCCCCCAACCCCCTCCCCCCGCGGGGAGGGGGAGAATTAGAAAATCTTTCTCAAAGCTTTTGCTGTTTGGCTTGTTATTTTCTTTCTCCATGGCATGGGGCCAAGACCCAGGGGCGGGGGTGCATATAAAAGACGACCGCGGCCGGGAGATTACCCTGGCGGCCCCGCCCCAGCGCCTCGTCTCCTTGTATGGCGGACTCTCGGAAGTCTTGGAGGCCTTGGGTCTGGGAGACCGCGTGGTGGGCCGCATCCAGGGAGATAACACCCTGAAGAATATCCCCACGGTGGGCACCCATCTCCAACCCAATGTGGAGATGATCCTGGGTTTGAAGCCCGATTTGGTGGTGCAGGGGGGCGTGCCCAAGGGCCTGCCGGCCCTGAGAAAGCTGGAGGCGGAAGGGGTGCCGGTGGCCATGTTCGCGCCCCATAATTTCCCGGGGCTATTCACCATGATCCAGCGCCTGGGGGTCCTCACCGGGCGGGAGGAGGCCGCGGCCGCTTTGAACCGGGACCTGGAAGGCCGCCTGGAGAAGATCGATAGGAGTCTGCAAGGGACACGGCCCGTGCGGGTCTTCTTCGAGGTGCGCTACCATAACCTCCTGGCCGCGGGCCGGGGCTCCATGGTGAACGACGTCATCACCCGGGCCGGGGGGATCAATATCGTGGAGAGCCCTAAGAAGCTGGCCCCCTTCGGCCTGGAGGCCCTGATCCAGGCCCAGCCGGAGGCCTACGTCATCCAGCAGGGGCCCATGAACCGCAGCCCGGAAGACATTTACACCCGGCCTTACTTCCAGGAACTGCGGGCGGTCAAGAACCGGCGGGTGCTGGTGGTGGACGAGAGCCTCTTTTCCCGGCCCGGCCCCCGGTCCGCGGCCGCGGTGGAGCAGTTGGCGCGGTTTCTTCATCCAGAAGCATGGAAGAGATAGTTCAAAGTTCCAGATTCAAAGTTCAAAATTAAGACTGCGAATCTCAGGGATTTTATGAGGACTTAAAGGTGAGCTGCAGGCTCCTGAATGGCTATCATGAAAGATTTAGTGATGAGAAGCCTAACCTTGAACGTTGAACCTTGAACTTTTTTGAAATATGACGCACCAAACCCGGGGCCTGGTAATTGCGGGAACGCAGAGCGGGGTGGGGAAGACCACCATCACCCTGGGGCTGATCGCGGCCTTCAGGCGCCGGGGGCTTATGGTGCAGCCCTTCAAGGTGGGCCCGGATTTTATTGATCCCGGGCACCACAGCCGGGCCGCGGGCCGTATCTGCCGCAACCTGGACGGCTGGATGCTGAGCCGGGAGGATAATCTCGCCCTGTTCTGCCGCCAGGCCGGTAAGGCCGACCTGGCGGTGGTGGAAGGGGTGATGGGGCTCTTTGACGGTTATGACGGCCTGAGCGAAGCCGGTTCCACCGCGCAGATGGCCAAGTGTCTGGGCCTGCCGGTGCTGCTGGTGGTGGACGCCCGTTCCATGGCCCGGAGCGCCGCGGCCCTGGTCCACGGTTTCGCCACCTTCGACCCGGACCTGGCCCTGGCCGGGGTGGTCTTTAACCGCCTCGGCGGCGCGGCCCATCTCCAATATTTAACCCAGGCCCTGGGCCAGCTTGAGGGCATCAAATGCCTGGGCGGCCTGCCCCGGGACGGGGAGCTGGCCATCCCGGAGAGACATTTAGGCCTCTTCACCGCTGAGGATCATCCCCTGGAAGGGAAGCGCCTGGGGCAACTGGCCGCGGTCATAGAAGAACATTTAGACCTTGAGGGGCTTCTGGCCTCGCTGCCGGTGCTGGAGATACCTCAGGAAGCGCCGGTGGCAGACGACCCACCCCAGGTGCGCCTGGGGGTGGCCCGGGATCAGGCCTTTTGCTTTTATTACCAGGACAACCTGGATCTCCTGGCCCAATGCGGCGCGGAGCTGGTGCCGTTTTCGCCCCTTGAGGATAAGGAATTGCCCGGGGATCTCCAGGGGCTTTACCTGGGGGGCGGCTACCCCGAATTATCCGCGGGGCAGCTGGCGGCCAATAGGGGGATGAAGCAAAGCATCATGGAGCAGGCCGCCGCCGGTCTGCCCATTTATGCCGAATGCGGCGGGCTGATGTACCTCTCCCGGGAGATTGAGGACCTGGAGGGCCGGTGCCACCCCATGGCCGGGGTGCTGCCCCTGAAGGTGCGCATGTTGCCCCGGCTCAAGGCCCTGGGCTACCGGGAGATCACCCTCGCGGCTCCGGGGTTGTTGGGGCCGGCAGGCACCAGGGCCCGGGGCCACGAGTTCCATTATTCGGAAATCATTGGCGGGACTGAGGAATTGCCCAAACTCTACCGCATCACCGCCAGGCAGGGGCGGGAGGCCGCAGCCGAGGGCTATTGCTTAAACAACGTCCTGGCCAGCTACGTGCACCTGCACTTTATGAGCAATCCGGAGGTGGCCCGGAATTTGGTGGATAGGTGCTTTGATTATAAGGTCCAGGGGGAAAAACTCGCATGATGGGGGGCTGGGGTAAAAGGGGAAAAGGGGAAAAGGTTTTTTTCCTTATTCTATGCAAGGGTCTCTTTCCTTTCCTTTTTCCCTCTTCCCCTTTTTCCCTTTTCCCCAGTCAGGGTTCCGGCCCCTGGCAGAAGAAAGGAACACATATATGACCTGGCAACCGCGGCTGCCCCAGGAGATCGAGGTGGAGAGTTTCCGCCGCATCGACGCCCTGGTGGGGGCCCATGATTTTCCCCCCGGGGTCTGGCCCGTGGTGCGGCGGATGATCCACACCACCGGGGATGTGGATTTTCACCAGTCGGTCAAGGTCCATCCCCAGGCCATCACCGCGGGGGTGGAGGCCTTGCGCCGGGGCTGCGCCCTGGGCACCGACACCCGCATGTTGTTGGCGGGGATTTCCACGGGACGGCTGGGCCGCCTGGGAGTGGAGCCTTTTTGTATCCTGGATGATCCGGAGGTGGCCGGGGACGCGGCCCGGCAGAAGACCACCCGCACCGCCGCGGGCCTGGAGCGGGCCCTGCCCCGGCTGGCCGGGGGCATCGTGGCCATCGGCAATGCCCCCACCGCCCTGTTGCGCCTCCTGGAATTGTTGGAGGCCGGAGCCCCAGCTCCGGCCCTGGTGGTGGGAATACCCGTGGGCTTTGTCAACGCCGCGGAGTCCAAGGAAGCTTTGAGCCGTCAGCACTGCCCCTTCATCACGGTCCTGGGCCCCAAGGGAGGCTCGGCCGTGGCCGCGGCGGTGATAAATGCCCTGGCCATTATGGCCCTGGAGGAGATACCCTCATGACCCCGAAAACCGGGACCCTTTACGGGATTGGCGTGGGACCGGGCGATCCGGAATTGATCACCCTGAAGGCCTTGAAGGTGCTGCAGCGGGTCCCCCAGATCTTTGCCTCCTGCTCCAGCAAGAACAATTACAGCCTGGCCCTGAACATCGTGCGCTGCCATCTCAACGGCGCGGGCCTCGAGCATCTCCCCTTTCCCATGACCCGGGACCCCAAAATACTCCAGGAAGCCTGGGAGAAGAACGCCCGGCGGGTGCTGGAAGTCCTGGAGGCTGGAGACGACGCGGCCTTTGTCACCCTGGGGGACCCCCTCACCTACTCCACCTTCGGGTATCTCCTGAAGACCCTGAAGCGCTTAAGGCCGGAAGTAAAGGTGGTCACCATCCCCGGCATCACCTCTTACAGCGCGGCCGCGGCCCTGACCCATATCCCCCTCGCTGAAGGGGAGGAATCCTTTTACCTGGTGTCCGGGGCCCTGGGCGCGGCCCGGCTGCGGGAGGTGGTGGAGAAAACCGACAACATCGTCATGCTCAAGACCTACCGCAATTTCGGGGAAATCTACCAGGCCCTGGAAGAGCTGGACCTCCTGGACCGGGCCACCTGCATCAGCCGCTGCGGCCTGGAGGGGGAGACGGTGGTGGAAAACCTCCGGGACTGCCAGGGTCAGTCTATGCCCTATCTATCCATGATTATTATCAAAAAGAAGGGCAAGGGTTATTGAAGGCAGTGACCAAAAATTCGAGGGGCTGGGGGCGCTGGGTGCTGCTCCTGGCCTTTGGCCTCCTGGCCGCAAGCTACTGGCTGGGTCTGTGGCCCGGCCAGCATCACCTCACGGCCCAGAAGCTCTACCGCCAGATGGCCACCCCTCTCCTGCGGCTCCTGATCTACATGGGGGTGGGCCTGCTGGTGGGCCAGGCCATCGAGTCCCTGGGCTGGGCCGCCAAATTGGGGAGCTGGGCCGCGCCCCTGCTCCGCTGGGGCCACCTCCGCCGGGAAAGCGGGGCCGCGTTCACGGCCGCGTTCTTTTCCGGGATTATGGCCAACACCATGCTCACCACCCTGCACCAGGAGGGCCAAATCAGCCGCCAGGAGTTGATCATCACTTATCTGTTCAACAACGGCCTGCCGGTTTATCTGCTGCACCTGCCCACCACTTTTTTCATCATCCTGCCTCTGGTCCGGGAGGCGGGCCTGATTTATCTGGGGCTGACCCTGGCCGCGGCGGTGCTCCGGAGCCTAGTCCTGCTGGTGTACGGCCGCATCCGGCTCCCCGCGCCCGCGGAGGGAGAAGCCGGGGCCGCCGCGGCGCTCCCCGGGCCCCGGGAGGGACTGCTCCGGGAGATCTGGCAGAAATTTCAGCGGCGCTTTGGCCGGGTGGTGCTCTTCACCCTGCCCATCTATTTTTTCATCTTCGTGCTCAACGACCTGGGGCTGTTCAAATGGCTCCGGGATGCCGCGGCGGCCCATGTGTCCCTGGGCTTTCTGCCCATGGAAGCGGCCAGCGTGGTCATCTTCAGCGTGGCCACGGAATTCACCTCCGGCATCGCCGCCGCGGGCGCGTTTTTGCAGGCCGGGGCCTTGACTGTGCCCCAGACGGTGATAGCTTTAGTCCTGGGGAACATCGTGGCCACCCCCATCCGGGCCTTGCGCCACCAGCTGCCCGCCAATGTGGGCATTTTTTCCCCGAAACTGGGGACCGAACTTTTATTGCTCAGCCAGGGCCTGCGGCTCCTGAGCCTGATTATCGTGGCTCTGCCCTATGCTTTGTGGGCCTGAGCCTGGGGGTGATATTTTTCTCACGCAAAGGCGCAAGAGAATATTTTGGAAAACCAGGACTCCATAAATTATCCGGATATTGAGAAACCGCCCCGGCCCCGGAAGGAGCTGCGCCAGGGGTTTTCCACGGGCACCGCGGCCGCGGCCGCGGCCCAGGGGGCCTTGCGGGAATTATTGGAACTGCCTTGCCCAGAGAGGGTGGAGGTGGAGCTGCCCGGGGGCGGCAGCCTGAGCATCCCCCTCCACTCCCATAGACGGAATGGGAGCCGGGGTGAAGCCGCGGTCATCAAGGACGCGGGGGACGACCCGGACGTGACCAACGGCGCGGAGATCCGGGTCCAAGTCTGGTTTTTAGACCAGGGCCACCGCAATAAAGATGAAATTCAGTTTCAGGCCGGGGCCGGGGTGGGGCGGGTGACCAAACCGGGGCTGGCCCTGGCCGTGGGGGAGCCGGCCATCAACCAGGTGCCCCGGAAGATGATCCGCCACAGCCTGAAGAAGGTATGGGAGCAAGTCTTGCCGGATCAGCCGATGCGACTGGGGGTGGAAGTTTTGGTAACCCGGGGGGAGGAGATGGCCCGCCACACCCTGAACCCCCGCCTGGGGATCATCGGCGGCATCTCCATTCTGGGCACCACCGGGCTGGTGAAGCCCTTTTCCCACGCGGCCTACCGGGCCACCATCGCCGCCAGCCTCAAGGTGGCCCAGGCTTTGGGAATTAAACAAATTGTCTTCAGCACCGGGGGCAAGAGCGAATCCTATTTGCAGGCCCTGCTGCCGGAGTTGCGGGAAGAGGCCTTCGTGCAGATGGGGGATTATGTGCGCTTTGCCCTGAAGACCGGGGCCAACCTGAAGTTTCCGGAGATCACGGTGGGGGCCTTTTTCGGCAAGGCCCTGAAGATCTCCCAGGGTTGGGGGCATACCCATGCCTCCCGGGGATTGGCCGATTTGAAAAGATTGGGCCAATTAACCGGGGAAACCACCGGCAACTCCCGGCTGGCCCAGGAGGTGGCCCGGGCCAACACCGGGCGGCAGGCCCTGGAAATCCTCCTGGCCGCGCAGGCGCAGCCGGTGGTGGCGGCGGTGGTGGCGGCGGTGGGGGCGCGGATGCTGGCGGCCTTGCGGGATTATGCCGGGCCCGGTCCGGATTTGGCCGCGGTGATCCTGGATTTTGCGGGGGTGCCCCTGTGGCGGGGGGAGGGTGCGGGAAGAAAATAAAGAGATCACGCCAAGACGCCAAGGCGCAAAGACGCATTATTATATTTAGTAGGGCGGCCGTCCCGGCCGCCAGCGGCAAGGCGGGCACGGAGGCCTGCTCCACTTATTAACCCCCCTTTTCTAAAGGGGGGTAGGGGAGATTAAATAACCGCTGAATAATCCTTTAAATTTAATAGGCTTACTTAATCGTTTCCAAGGAATTAGTGGGCAGTGCCCACCGTTTATGTAATTCTGAACTGAGCGAAGCGGAGTGAAGAATCTAGGCATGCCCAGCGCTAGATTCTTCGGTCGCTCCGGCTCCCTCAGAATGACAAGGGAAGTGTTGAAAGCTGACTGCTGAGAGCTACTGACATGATGCCGGTACACGTGGTGGGCCTGGGCATGTCCCCGGAGGACCTGACGCCCCAGGCCCGGGAGATTATCCGGGAGGCCCAGGTGCTTATCGGGGGTAGGCGTCTCCTGGGGTATTTCCCGGAGCATCCGGCCCGGAAGATCACCATGGGGAAGGACCCGGAAGCCACCCTGGCCCAAATCCCGGCCCTGGCCGCGGACAAAAGAGTGGTAGTCCTGGCCTCCGGCGACCCCCTCTACTATGGGGTGGGTCCACTGGTGGTCAAGGTCCTGGGGGCCAACCAGGTAGTGGTGCACCCCAATATCACCGCGGTCCAGGCCGCGTGCGCCCGCCTGCAAATCGCCTGGCAGGACGCCCAGATCATCAGCCTCCACGGCCGCGCCTGGGAGCCCCTGGCCGCGGCCCTGGGCCGGGCGGGGAAATTGATCATTTACACCGACCCGGAGCACACCCCGGGAGCCATCGCCCGGTTTCTCCTGGAGCGGGGGCAAAGGGACAGCAGGCTCTGCGTCTTGGAGGATTTGGGCCAGACAACGGAGCGCCTCACCTGGCTCAGTCCGGAAGAAGCCCGGGAGCGGGAATTTTCCCCGCTAAACGTGGTGGTGATTCTGTCCGCAACCGAGCAGCAGACTGAAGGGCCGCCGCGGCTGCATCTGGGGCTGGCGGAAGAGGCTTTTGCCCATCAGCGGGGCCTGATCACCAAGGCCGAGATCCGGGCCGTGGTCCTGGCCAAGTTGGAGCTTTATCCGGGGATGGTCCTGTGGGACGTGGGCGCGGGCTGCGGCTCCGTGGGCCTGGAGGCCAGCCTGCTGCTTCCCGGGGGTCGTATCTACGCGGTGGAACAGGAGGCGGAGCGGGCCGCACAAATCAGGGCCAACGGGGCCAAATTCGGAGTGGGCAACCTGGAAGTGGTCTGCGGCCATGCGCCTGAGGCTTTATCCGGCCTGCCCGCCCCCCGGCGGGTGTTCATCGGCGGGGGCGGCCGGGATTTGGCGGAGATCCTGAAAACGGTTCTGGGCCGTCTGCAGGGGCAGGGGCGGGTGGTCCTCACCGCCACCCTCCTGGAGACCCTGGACACCGCCCGGGAGGTTCTGACTCAAAACGGCTGGGAGATGGAGGTGGTGCAGCTCCAGGTGAGCCGCTCCCGGCCTCTGGCCGGGGGGAGTTTTATGCAGGCCCTGAACCCGGTGTGGATCGTTACCGGTTATCAATAATCCTTGGCTTTCTTTGTCTCTTTGCGTGATGATTTTCTCACCCCAAGACGCCAAGGCGCCAAGACGCAGAAATTAGAGAAGAAAGATAAATGACAGACAATTTCCCCGTCGTCTTTTTAGGGGCCGGGCCGGGAGACCCGGAGCTGATCACGGTCAAGGGGCAGCAGGCCCTGGCCCGGGCGGACGTGGTCTTCTACGCGGGCTCCCTGGTGTCGGAGGCGGTGCTGGGTTGGGCCCGGCCGAGTGCTGAAAAGATAAACACCGCGCCCCTGAATCTGGAGCAGATTGTCGCCCAGATGATCCATGCCCAGCGGGCCGGAAAAAGGGTGGTGCGGGTCCACTCCGGGGACACCGCCCTGTTCAGCGCCATGCAGGAGCAACTGGAAATTTTGGAGAAAGAGGCCATCCCCTGCCAGGTGATTCCCGGGGTCACCGCGGCCGCGGCCGCGGCCGCGGCCCTGGCCCAGGAACTCACCCTGCCGGAGGTGACCCAGACGGTCATTTTGACCAGGGCTGCGGGGCGCACCCCGGTGCCGGAGCGGGAAGCCCTGGGCGAGCTGGCCGGCCATGGGGCCACCCTGGTCATTTACCTCAGCATCAAACTCATCGATCAGGTGGTGGCGGAACTCGCCACGGCCTATGGCCCCAAGACCCCGGTGGCGGTGGTTTACCGGGCGAGCTGGCCGGACCAGCAGATCATCCGGGGCACCCTGGCCGATATCGCCGCCAAGGTGAAAGAGGCGGGAATTGAGCGCCAGGCCTTGATCCTGGTGGGGCCGGCCCTGGCCGCCCGGGAGGGGAGGCTGCAGGCCCAGTCCAAACTTTATGACCGGACTTTTGCCCATGGATTCCGTCCCGGCCCGAAAGATTAGTACCTAGTGTCACGTTCCACCAATAGTGTGATATAAATTTAGCCCCTCTTGATTGCGAGGTATTTAAGCCCCCCTTTTCTAAAGGGGGATTTAGGGGGATTTTCAGGTGCTTATAAAATCCCCCCTACCCCCCTTGTCAAAGGGGGGACTTAGAACAGCCTGACATTGTGGGTTTATGCGGCCAACTACCAGGATTTTAGCCCTCACCCCCCAGGGCGCGGCTTTGGCTCGGCGGCTGTGCAATAATCTGGCCGGGTCCCAATGCTGGCTGCCCCCAGTACAGGCCGGGGATGACCCGGGAGTAAAGACCTTCCACCAACTAACCCAGGTTTTCCAGGAAGCCTTTGAGCGCCGGGAAAATTTGGTGTGCATCATGGCCGCGGGCATCGTGGTCAGAAGCATCACCCCCTATCTCCGGGGCAAGGACGCGGACCCGGCGGTGGTGGTGGTGGATGAGGGGGGGCAGTTCGCGGTCAGCCTCCTTTCCGGGCACCTGGGGGGGGCCAACGACCTGGCCCGGGAGGTGGCGCAAATCCTGGGGGGCACCCCGGTGATCACCACCGCCACCGATGTGCAAAAACTGCCGGCCCTGGATTCCCTGGCCGGGGCCCGGGGGTGGGCCATCGACAACCTGGCCGCGGTGCGGCTGGTGTCCATGGCCCTCTTGTCCGGAAATAAGGTCCGGCTGGTGGACCCGGAGGGTTACCTGGCCGATGTGCTAAGAGAAAACCCCGGCCTTTTCATGGGCGAAAATGACCTGGACGCGGCCCTGGCCGGTGAGGGGCCCGGCGTCTACGTGGGCTTCCGGGAGCGGGCCTGGCCCCCGGGCTGGCTCATTCTCCGCCCTAAAAATCTGGTGGCCGGGATGGGCTGCCACAAGGGCACCCCGGCCCCGGAAATTTTGAGTTTTATTGAGGAGACCTTCAGGCAGGAAAGGCTGTCCCTGGCCTCCCTGAAGGCCCTGGCCACCATCGAGGCGAAAAAGGAGGAACCGGGCCTGCGGCAGGCAGCCGCCAGCCTGGGAGTGGAATTTATATGGTTTACCGCCGAGGAACTGCAAACCGTGACCGTGCCCCATCCCTCGCTGCAGGTGGCCCGCCATCTGGGGGTGGCCAGCGTCAGCGAAGCCGCGGCCCTGAAGGCCGGAGGGGTGGAGTTGATCCTCACCAAGGTGAAGGGCGCCAACGCCACCCTGGCGGTGGCCCGGGTCGCCTGACGGTGGTCAGCCTGGGGCCGGGATTCCCGGAGTACATCATCCCCCAGGCCCAGGCAGCCCTGGCCGGGGCCCAGGTGGTGGCGGGCTATCATACTTATATCGAGCTCCTGAAACCCTTGTTGGCCCACCAGGAGGTGGTGGCCTCCGGCATGAAGGGAGAGGTGAAGCGCTGCCAGGCGGCCATCGACCGGGCTTTAGGGGGAGCGCGGGTGGCCCTGGTCTCCAGCGGCGACGCGGGCATCTATGGCATGGCCGGGCTGGTCCTGGAGATTTGCGCGGCCCGGGAGTTGAAAGTGGGGCCGCCCGGGGACCCGGGAAAAGTGGATTTTCACCTGGAGGTGATTCCCGGGGTGCCGGCCCTGGCTGCGGCCGCGGCCCTGCTGGGCGCGCCATTGATGCACGATTTTGCCGCCATCTCCCTGAGCGATCTCCTCACCCCCTGGGAGACCATTAAAAAGCGGGTGGAGCTGGCCGGGGCCGGGGATTTCGTCATCGGCCTCTATAACCCCAAGAGCAAGAAAAGGGACTGGCAACTGGCCGCGGTCCGGGATATCTTGCTTAAGGTCAAGGACCCGGCCACGCCGGTGGGCATAGTCTCCCGGGCCATGCGGGAAGGGCAGGGGGTGGTGATCACCACCCTGAAGGAGATGCTGGCCTATCCGGTGGACATGCAGACCGTGGTTATTATCGGCAATTCCCAGACTTTTACGTATGGGCCGTACATGGTGACGCCCAGGGGTTATTTGAACAAGTATCAGGTAACGCAGGCAGAAGGAGAGGGAGAAGCTCCGGCCACTTGAACAGAGTGGCACAGGCTTTCCAACCCGTGCGGGTTACAGGCGGGCGTGACGCCCGCCCCTACCTAAGCATATGAAATACCGTCCTTTAATGATCCTGGGCTCGGGCTCGGACGTGGGCAAAAGCATCATGGCCGCCGGCCTCTGCCGCATCTTCCGCCAGGAGGGCGTCCGGGTGGCGCCCTTCAAGGCCCAAAACATGGCCCTGAACAGCTTCATCACCCCGGAGGGCGGGGAGATGGGCCGGGCCCAGGTGGTGCAGGCCCAGGCCGCGGGCCTGGCTCCCCACGTGGACATGAACCCCATCCTATTAAAACCCAGCAGCCAGGTGGGCTCCCAGGTGATCGTCCACGGGAAGGTTTACGGCAATTTCTCCGCCCAGGAATATTACCGGCACAAACCCCGGCTGGTCCGGAAGGTGATGGAAAGCTACCGCCGCCTGAGCAAAAATTATGAGCTCATCATCCTGGAAGGGGCCGGCAGCGCGGTGGAACTGAACCTGAAGAAAAACGACCTGGTCAACTTTAATATGGCCAGAAAGGCCGGGGCCGCGGTGCTCCTGGTGGCGGACATAGACCGGGGCGGGGTCTTTGCGGCCACCATCGGCTCCTTCCATCTGCTGACCCCCGGTGAGCGCCGTCTGCTTCAGGGGTTCATCATCAACAAGTTCCGGGGGGACCCGGAACTCTTTAAAGAGGGGGAGGGAATCATCGAGAAGCGCACCGGGCGGCCGGTCCTGGGGTTGGTGCCCTATGCCCCGGACCTGATTCTCCCGGAAGAGGACAGTGTGGCCCTGGGGCGCAAACCCAGCCCCGGAGACTGGTCCGCGTCCGGAAGCCTACGCATCGGCGTGGTGCGCCTGCCCCATATCTCCAACTACACCGATTTCGACCCCCTGGAGCAGGAACCGGGGGTCTCCCTGCGTTACCTGGACCACCGCCAGGGGCTTAACGGGGTGGATCTGCTCATCCTGCCCGGGACCAAGAACACCATCAGCGACCTCCTTTATCTCAAGGAGAGCGGGCTCTTTCCGCAGATTCAGGCCTTTGCCCAAAATGGCGGTTACCTGGTGGGTATCTGCGGGGGCTATCAGCTTTTGGGCCTGGAGGTTCGGGATCCCCTGGGGGTGGAAGGCCCGCCCCGGACGGAGGAGGGCCTGGGACTGCTGCCGGTGGTCACCACCATGGCCGGGGACAAGACCACCACCCAGGTGCAGGCCCGGGCCCCCGGGGCCTCGGGGCCGGTCATCGAGGCCTACGAAATCCACATGGGGGAGACCCAATCTCAGGGGGGCGGCGAAGCAGCCTTTGAGATCATCAGCCGCAATGGCGTCCCCGTTTCCGTGGAGGACGGCTGGGTCAGTCCGGACCGCCGGGTCTGGGGGACTTACCTCCATGGGCTCTTTGACAACGACGATTTCCGGCGGGGGTTCCTGGGGGAGATTAACCAGAACCGGAGCCGGGCAGGGACGGACTCCCCGGCCTGGTCTTTTAGAGAATTTCAGGAGGCCCAGTTGGACCGCCTGGCGGACCTGATGCGCCGGCACCTGGATATTGCCAAAATTCGAGCCATGATTGAGCCGTGAGAATCAGCACCCTTGATTGCCAAGATGCTTAAAGTCTATCAGACTGCTAAAAATTGTCTTTGGCTTGAATTACCAGCATTCCTTTCCCCCCCTTTGCAAAAGGGGGGTAGGGGGGATTTTATAACCGCCTGAAAATCCCCCTAAATCCCCCTTTTTCAAAGGGGGACTTGAGAGACATTTGCTTCTTAATGGGGCATGGAATTGTCACGAAAGATTTTTTCTCAACAGCTTGCTTAAGCGATGCAGGAGCTTCGCCCCCATTTGCGTTCCCAAGCAGAGCTTGGGAACGAGTTAAAATAATTACTCCTGACCCCCCCCTTGGCAAAAGGGGGAAGAAAATGACTGCCATATTATGCGCGAACCTATGAAATTGAGTGTTAATTTACCCGAAAAGACCCCTCTCCACGGGGGCGACGTCTATCACCTGGCCCGTACCCTGGGGCTGGACCTCAGGGAGCTGCTGGATTTTTCCGCCAATATCAATCCCCTGGGATTCCCCCCGGGCATCCCGGGGGCCGTCCTGGAGGCCCTGCCGGAGATCGTCCATTACCCGGATCGCCGCTGTCTGGCCCTGAAGGAGGACCTGGCGGCCTTTCACGGTCTGCCCCCGGAGGAGGTCCTGGTGGGCAACGGCTCCACGGAGCTCATCTACCTGGCGGCCCGGGCCCTGAGACCGAAAAAGGCCCTCATCGTCGCCCCGGCCTTCAGCGAATATGAACACGCCTTGAGCGCCGCGGGAGTGCCGGCGGCTTTTCATCTCACCACCGAGGCCCAAAATTTCACCCTGGATCAGCCCCCGGAGCTCCAGGCCGCGGACCTGGTCTTCCTGGCCCACCCAGCCAGCCCCAGCGGGGCCTTGCTGGGGCCGGACCTCCTTATGGAGGTGGCGGCCCGTATCGAGGCCCCGGGGGCCTATTTGCTCCTGGACGAGGCCTTCATCGATTTTGTGGAAGAGGCCTCCTTTAAAACGAACCTGGCCCAATTCCCCCGGGTCTTGATCCTGCGCTCCTTTACCAAGTTTTTTGCCATTCCCGGCATGCGGCTGGGGTATCTCCTGGGAGGGGCAGGGCTGATCGAGCGCTTGGCCGCGGTCCAGGAACCCTGGTCGGTGAATACCCTGGCCCAGGCCATGGGCCGGGCCTGCCTCCGGGATATCGATTATATGGAGCGTACCCGCGTCTTGGTGCGCCGGGAGCGGCAGCGCCTCCTGGAGGGACTGGCGGCCCTGCCGGGGCTGCACCCCTTTGACAGCACAGTGAATTATCTGTTGGTCAAAATCAACCGGCCGGATTTTACCGCGGCCAGCCTGCAAAAAGCCCTGCTTGCCCAGAGGATCGTCATCCGGGACGCCAGCAATTTTCGGGGTCTGGATGAGAGGTTCATCCGGGTTGCGGTACGGTCCCGGGAGGAGAATCAAAGGCTCCTGGAGGCGCTGGGAGAGCTTTTGAGATAGCGTCCAGGGGTCAGGGGCCAGGGGCTAGTGATAAGTAATAAGTAATAAGCTAGAGGTGATCAGTGGTCAGTGGCTAAAAAAGACCGAAAACTATACAAGGCGTCATAAATTTTGGCGCATCATTGTCACCCTGAGCGAAGCGAAGGGTCTAGATTCTTCGCCGTCTTTTGCGGCTCAGAATGACAAAAAAGAACATGCGCAAATACCTATGACGCTCTGTATAATCTTGACAGGAGCACTTCATGGGCCTGGCCCTTCCATTTCTAATGGGTTACCTTCTGGATCTCCTGCTGGGGGACCCGCCCCAATGGCCCCACCCCATCCGCCTTTTGGGCCGGGTCATCGAGTATTGGGAAGGGATCTGCTACCAGCCCCGGGTGGCCGCAGGCCTCCTCTTCTGGTTGGGGGTGATGGGCACCACTTTCATCGGCGCCCTGGGGGTGCTGGGCGCGGTGATGCTCCTCCCCTATTTGGCCGGAGCCGCACTCCTGGTCTACTTTCTTTATACCGGTCTGGCGACCCGCAGCCTGCATTACGAAAGCCGCAGAGTGGAGGAGGCTCTGGCCCGGGGGAGCCTGGCCGAAGCCCAGGCCCGCTTGGCCATGGTGGTGGGCCGGGAAACCACGGAATTAGGCCCGGAGGAGATCAGGCGGGCAGTCATCGAAACCGTGGCGGAAAACCTGGCGGACGGGGTGGCGGCCCCCATGTTCTTCACCCTCTTGCTGGGGCTGCCCGGGCTTTTCCTGTATAAGGCCGCCAATACCATGGACAGTATGGTGGGTTATAAAACCTACCGCTACGCCCAATTCGGCAAGGTGGCGGCCCGGGCTGACGACGTCCTCAACTTCCTGCCGGCCCGTCTGACTGCGCTCCTCATGGTGCTGGCCGCGGCCGTGGCGGGCCTGGACTATCGGGGGGCCTGGCGCATTCTGCGCCGGGACGCCCGCAACGCGGCCAGCCCCAACGCCGGCTGGCCCGAAGCCGCCATGGCCGGGGCCCTGGGGGTGCGCCTCGGGGGGCCCAGCACCTACTTCGGCCAGGTAGTGGAAAAACCCTACATCGGCGACCCCCAGCGCCCCCTGAAGGCCTACCATTACCCCCAGGCCATCCGCATCCTGTACGCCACCTCCCTGATCATGGCCGGCCTGACTTTTTTGGTCCTCTACCTGAGCCGGGCCGGGGCGTGGGGGGTGCTGGGAGTGCTGGTATAAGTGAGCAGTAAGCAGTAAGTAGTGAGTAATAAATGAAACAGCAATCCCCTTGGTTTTTTCTGATCACTGACCACTGACCACTGTCTTTCCCCCTACCACTCGATGCCCCGGCGGGACTTTACTCCCGCCTGGTAGTAATGCTTGACGGGGCGCATTTCCGTGACCAGGTCCGCCAGGGCCACCAATTCCGGGGGGGCCTGGCGGCCGGTGAGGACCACTTCCACATAGGGGGGGCGCTGGCGCAGGGCCTCCAACGCCTCTTCCAGGGGAATGAGGTTGAAGGTCAGGGCCAGGTTGATTTCGTCCAGAATCACCAGGTCATGCTCCCCGGCGGTGATGACCTGCCGGGCCAGGTCCCAGGCCTCCTTAATCCGGGCCAGGTCCTCCGGGTCCGGAGCGCGCAGATTAACCAGGCCGGGGCGGCCGAAGTAGCGCAAAGTCATGTCCGGGGAGAGGCGGGCAGCGGCCAGGGATTCCCCGGTTTTCCGGCCCTTCATAAACTGCACCATATACACCTTAAAGCCCTGCCCCACCGCCCGCAAGGCCAACCCCAGGGCGCAGGTGGTCTTGCCCTTGCCGTCCCCGGTGTAAACCTGGACCAAACCCCTGGATAACCGTTTTCTGGACATAACCTTCCCCTATCTCAAGATGCTTGGGAGTTTCCGGATTGAGCCTGCCTGCCCCTAAAGGGAGATGCGGGCCAGGGACCATTGGGTCCAGCCCCCCCACTTTTGTTTAAGTGCATCATAGCCATTGCCTGAAGCCGGTTAAATGCTTAAATTTATCCCATGCATGGCCGATTGATAGCCCCAGGACAAATCAGCTATTGGGAGGATACACCACATGGCAGAGAAAAGTTATCCACCATGGTACAATTTTCTGAAGACCAAGCACGGGCCTTTCTTCGAGGCCCTGGAACGGCTGGGGGAGGTGGTGAAAACCACCGGGCCCCTGGACGAAAAGACCTCCCAACTGATCCAGCTGGCCGCGGCCGCGGCCAGTCGTTCGGAAGGGTCGGTGCATAGCCATGCGCGCCGGGCTATGGAGGCCGGGGCCAAGCCCGAGGAAATTATTCACGCCCTGCTCCTGCTCACCAGCACCATCGGCTTCCCCAATACTTCGGCGGCGCTGAGCTGGGTGCACGATGTCCTCGGCAAAAAAAAGACGTGAACCCCTTTTGAGAGAAAGCCAGGTTAATTTATCTAGCCTACCTTACCAAAGTCTTGATCGTTTTCATCCCCCGCGGTTGATGGAAGGGAGTGAAATTGCTGGGGCGGGGCGGGCCGCAGTGCCCGCCCTCCCTGGGGGCCGGGACCACCGCCAAACCCCCTCCCCTCCAGCAGGGGAGAACCATGGGGATCATTATGGGGGAAAGTGCTCCCGGGAGGGAATACTTGGGGCCACAGCGCCTTAAACCTTCCCCCCAAAACCCTCTTCCTGCCCACCAACGTATCATATTCAAGGCGACCAAGGCCACCAAGGGAACAGGCCGGTTCTCCCGTGGTCCTGGAACAATCCCAAACTGCTATCTACCCGCGCAAGCGCCGGGGCGTTTTTTGAGGTTTATTATCAATTAGGCAATAATATTTAATAAATAATCAATCTGATATGGCTACCACTCAATCTATTTAGAAGGAAAATGAATTAACAGTAGTAATACCCCACCGGCGAAAAACTCCTTGGACTCGGGAGCAAATCCCCTCGTGATGGTAAAAGGATTAATGTAAAGATTTCCTCAAACCGATAAACAAGAAAACTCGGCCCCAACAACCATAAAGAATGCCAAATTTGGGTGATAACAGTCATAGCAGGTGATGGCTGATCAAAAATATAGCGTTTTTCCGTAAACTTACACATTTAAAGGAGCAAGGCATGATGAAAAAGGCAATGGTGCTGGCGTTTATCGGTCTGTTTTTAATCCTGGGTTACTGTATCAGTTTTGCAGGTGAAGCGGGAACCAAAGATGAAGCCGTGGCCATGGTGAAAAAGGCCATCGACTACATCAAGGCCAACGGCAACGACAAGGCGTTTGCCGAATTTAGCAACCCCAAGGGCCAATTCGTGGACCGGGACCTGTACATAGTCGTTTACGATATGAACATGAAGTGCTTGGCCCACGGCCAGAAGAAAAGCATGGTGGGCAAGGAACTGATGGATTTCAAGGACGTGGACGGCAAGGAGTACATGAAAGAGCGGGCTGCCCTGATGAAGGCCAACAAGACTGCCTGGCAGGAGTACAAGTTCATGAACCCGGTCTCCAAAAAGATCGAGCCCAAAGAGATGTACCTGGAGCGGGTTGGGGATCTCGTCATCGGCTGCGGGGTCTATAAAAAGTAAGTCGCTAACCTAAGTGGGGGCGGCCTGGAAAAAGGCCGCCCCGATATTGAGGTCCGAGGTCTATGAAATCCATGAAGTTAAGCTCCAAAATCCTTGGCGGTTTCAGCATCGTGCTCATTCTGGCCCTGATATTGACCGGGATTTCTTTGTACATTATGAAGACCCTGGCCAAGGAAGCCCAGGTCCTGTCCAACGAGTATATGCCCCAAACCCGGATCGCCAGCGATGTGGAGCGCTATGTTCTGAAAGCAATTTCAGAAATGCAGGCCTATCAATTTTCCTATGAAAACTCTTACTTAGTCGAATCCAGAAAGCAGCTTGGTCTGGCGCAAAAACACCTCCAGGAAGCCGGGGAGTTGACCGCCAAGTATCCCAATTTGCACACGCTTAAAGAGAATGCTGCCAAGGCCGGGGCTAAGATTAAAGAATATGAATCCTTGATCAACGAGACCGAAAAAGTGGCCAAAGCCATCCAGGTGATCCGCAAGAACCTGGAGGCCGCGGCTCAGGATTTCCTGAAGACCTGCCAGGAATTTCTGGAAGAGCAAAACGGCAAGTTGAATGATCAAATCAAAGCTGGGGCCCCTATCCAGGAGCTGGAAGATCGTTTGGGGAAGATCCGGAGCATGGACAACGTGTCGGAACTGGGCTACGCCATCCAGCTGGAAACCATTAAAGGCCAGTTGCTCCGGGACCAGAAGATCATTGGGGAGGCAGCCAAGACCTTTCAAGAAGTGGAAAATGAGTTGTCCGCCATTCAAAAGAAGACCACCGAGGACGCCACTATTTCCCAGTTGGAAGACATCAGGATCGCAGGCTCTTCCTATAAAACCAATATGCATAAACTGTTAACCAGCTTTCAGACTTTGACCAATCTGGAGCAAAAGCGGGCCCTGGCGGGAAATGAAGCTTTGGAAACGGCCAAGGTCGCAGCTAATGCCGGTATCGGCGAAACCATGAAGAGCGCCACCAATGTTGACCAGGTGTTGACCAACTCCGCCAGGATGCTGATAATCGGGGGGATAATCGGGGTCCTGGTCTGCCTCCTGATCAGCGTCTTGATTACCAAGGGCATTACCAAACCCATCAATGCCTTTATTAATCGACTTTCTGGAGTCTCCGAACAGGTTGCCTCCTCTTCCGGACAGGTAATGTCCGCCAGTGAGTTGCTGGCCACCGGCTCCTCTGAGCAAGCCGCTTCCCTGCAAGAGACTTCGTCATCCCTGGAAGAGATGGCGGCGATGACCAGGCAGAACGCGGAAAATGCTTTTCAGGCCAATTCGCTGATGAACGAGACCAAAGGGGTGGTGGAACTGGCCGCCAAATCCATGGGTGAATTAACCGCGTCCATGAAGGACATCTCGGCTGCCAGTGATGAAACCGCGAAGATCATTAAGACCATCGATGAAATTGCCTTTCAGACCAACTTGCTGGCTTTGAACGCGGCGGTGGAAGCGGCCAGGGCTGGAGAGGCCGGGGCCGGTTTTGCCGTGGTGGCCGATGAAGTAAGAAACCTGGCCATGCGGGCCGCCGAGGCTGCCAGGAATACGGCCGCTTTAATTGACGACACGGTGGCCAAGATCAAATCGGGTTCGATCCTGGTGGAAAAAACCGGGGAGGCCTTCTCCCAGGTAGACACCGGCACCGCCAAGGTCAAAGAACTGGTGGCCGAAATTGCCGCGGCCTCGAACGAGCAGGCCCAGGGGGTGGACCAGATCAATCAGGCCGCCAATGAAATGAACCGGGTGCTGCAGGAGGTGGCGGCCAGCGCCGAGGAAAGCGCCAGCGCCTCCCACGAGCTGACCGCCCAGTCTAAACATATGAAGGAAATGATGGTGGAATTGTTAGCCCTGGTGGGAGGCAGCATCACCGGGGCCCACAATGGCTTGGATGCCAAAGGGCTCAGGCAGTCGCTCCAGGAGAGGCTGGCTGCCTGGAAGGTGACAGGCAGAGAGACCGGCGCCAAACAGGATCGTCTCACCCACCAAGGGGAGCAGGAAGAGGTCGGCCCGGACCGTCTCCTGCCCAGGTAAGAAATCTGGGGAAGGAGCAGGGCTGCCCCAGGTGAGACGCCGGGGTCCCTGCCTCCTCCCCCGCTGCCCTCCTCGTCTCTTTCCCTCTTTATTCCTGTTCATGTCCTGAGAAGAGAAAATTTTGGATAAACCGGCCCAGTTCCGCCACCTGGTGGGGGGCAAAGACCGGCAGCCGGGACTCCCAGGGGTCTGTGCTCACCAGGGCGATAACCTGGGAAAAATCCGGGAGGACCTGCTCCAATCGGGAGCCCACCAGGGCGATCTTGGGCAGGGCACTTGATTTATACCCTTCCACCAGGATCAGGTCCGCATCCGGGACCCAGGCGGCCAGGACCTGTTCCACGGACGGGTCCTCCGGCAGGCAGCGGGTGATCTGCAGCAGTCCGGGGCCGGCCAGGGCCAGGTTCTTCGCCCCGGCCCGGCGGTAGCGCCCGGTATCTTTGACCTGATCCCCCAAGTTGGGCTTGTGGCTGTGCTTCAAAACGGCCGCTTCCAGTCCCTGGGACTGGAACCACCCCAACAGGCGGCAGATGAGTTCGGTCTTGCCGCTATTGGAGGGGCCGACAATGGCCACGGCTTTAGGAGGATTAGCCTGCCGGTTCATAAACTCCGTCCCTTAACGCAAAGTTCCAGGTTCAAAGTTCCAAGCCATGAATATGGCCGCGTTCCACAAGTTAGGAGCAGGCCAAAAGTACGTGGATGAATGATATTTATGCATTTATTGTAACCGAAAACCGCAAACTGGAAACCGAAAACAGACTCAGACGCGCACCAGTTCCCCGGGGGGGTAGGAGTTCCTGGCATTCTCCAGCAGTTCCGCCTCCCGGTCCCGGCGGACGTGCAACCCGGGCAACCGGTCAATGTCCCAGAGGCGCTTCATGGACCGGATCTGGGCGGCGATGCCCGCCAGATCCCCCGCCGCAACCAGGGGTCTGATGGCCTTCATCTCCCGGCGCCGGGACCCCTCCAGGGCCGGGCCCCGGTTAAAAACCAGGGACAGCAGCATGGTTTGGGCATCCGCCGGCAGTTCCTGGACGCCGGGAAAGGCCTTCCGGGTCATGCGGGCATAGCGGGGCAGGGTTACGGCATAGAAGACGTCCTTGGCCTGGTCCAAGGGGATGTGGATATGCCCCAATTGGGGGAGATAGGCCCGGGCCTCCCGGCCTTTCAATCCGGCAGCCTCCAGCATGTCGCCCAGGTCTGCCTCCGCAATTCGCTCCCCCCAATCACTTTCAATGGTCTCTGCGTCATTGTATCCCAAATCATAGCCGATGCCGATGGTCACCCCGCTGGCGCCCCCGGGCCAGATGGGGTGGCATAAATGTTTTTCATAGTATTTTTCGGAAATGACCTCAAAGTGCACGATCATTTCCAACCCCCGGCGGGAGACCTCTAAACTGTAAAGGTTGCCGGTGGCTGTGGGTTTTGGCGTCATGGGAAACCCTCCGTTTTTTACCCCGGGTTTACTTTTTTCGGAGAGATGAGTTAATTAAAGCCAGTCAATGACTGGGGATTGATCATCGCCCTGCCTGGCCCCAGGATTTGGGATTATCATTCTGGGGGTTAAGAGGCATGAGGTTGAGATAATTGAGGCGTTGAAGAAGGAAGCAGCATAAAAAAAAGCCGGGTGGCCCGGCAGCAGGCCACCCCGGCTGCTGGCGGTTGGCCGGAAATGCACCGGGGTGTTTTTCTTTCTGGCATTTTTTCTTAAAAAAGTCAATAATTTTAAATGCTTATCCAAGAAGGATGTCGCACTAATTTAAGGGCAATCTCCTTGGAGCTTAAAGGGGCAAACCTCCATGAATATCCTGGGAAGACATCCGGAACCGCCGCCTTGGCTCTATAACCTCCTGGCCCGGGGGCCTCTGGCCCGCCGTATTTACCGGCGGCTGGTGGCCGACCTGGCCCCCGGCCTGCCTCCCGGGGCCCGGGTCCTGGATGTGGGGACCGGCCCCGGCTATCTCCTGGGGTATCTGGCCCAGGAGCGCCAGGATGTGCAGCTTTGGGGCCTGGACCTGGATTACCGGATGGTGCGTCTGGCCCGGAGAAAGAAGCATCCCCCGGGGCCGATCCCGGAGTGGGTGGTGGGGGACGCCCTGGCCCTGCCTTTTGGGGACGCGGTTTTTGACCGGGTGGTGGCCAGCTTCAGCTTGCATATCTGGCCGGATCCCCAAGGGGGCTTAAAGGAGCTGCGGCGCCTCCTCAAACCCGGGGGCCGGGCCTGGATCTATGAGATGAAGCGGGAGACCGGCGCCAGGGCCCTCAGGGCCTTCTCCCGGGAGGAGGGGCTCCCCTTTCCCCTGGTTTATCTAAGCTTTAAATCCGCGAGTTGGGGGCACTCTTTGGGGGCCCGGGACTTGACCGCGGCCTTGGGACAGGCCGGAGAGGGGAATTGGCGGTTGGATACGGTGCACCACCTCTTCTGGCGGGGGGAGTTGGCAAAGAGAAGTTGATGGCGGGGGCGGCAGCACAGCCGTCTCACCTGTGGTTCTCCATGGCCGCCTCTCCCAATAACAGCCATTACTGCCCCTGGGCGGGATACCTGGCAAACCAACCCTTTAGGCGAGGAGTCAGCCGGGTGCGGTTCCAGGGAGACACGATCTCGGGGATGGCTTCCCCCCGGGTGGGGTAGGGGTGGATGACCGCTGCCAGGGAGGATTTTTGCCGATCCCTGGGGATGAACCCGGGTGGGACCGCCAAGACGCCAAAAGCCTGGCCAGCGGTAGCGGTGAAGGCTTGCCATTTCGCCTCTTTTCCCTTTTACTTTTTCTCCAAGTTAATTCCTCCGGCTGCTCTGGCGATTGGTAGGGGGTCCCTGGGCATCCACGGTCCGGGTGGCGAACGATATGACAACCTCTGGATCGGTCTGATCGCGTGGCTGGACTCTTTATCGGCGGCCATGCCCCTGACCAAATTTGAGATATTTCCGGAAGAAGTGGAACTGCGGCGGAAGGTGGCATGACGCCCTACCGCACTGCTGGAGTCTTGCGTCAAACTGTGGGCGCCCTCCATCCTCCCAGGATACGCGAGGGCCTGGACCCAATATTCCCTACTGGGGGAGCGGGAAAGTCATGGGGCGGGTTGCGGCAAAAAATGTAGGAGGGGGATATGCCCACCGTCATCGTTTCCCTCAAGTCCTTGCATCTCCAAACCCCGTGCGCCAGGTTGGGGTGGCAGACGCTGGATTTCCCGCGCAGTGAAGATTACGTCACCCGCCTTTTCAGCCTATCCATGCATCCCTGCCTGCCAAGGATGGGGCAGGAGCGGATAGTCAGGCTTCTCTGTCAGGCCTGGAAAGCAATAAGTGAAAGAAATTTAAATATGACAGTCTGTTACCGGTATCTACCCAGACAAGTTAACATGGATGACCAAAATATTAACTTGAGTAAGGTTTCCAGATAGTTAGTCGTACCCATGCATACATCTAGAATGTAATATAGGAGTTTCTCTACCATTTTGATATTTATTAAAAATTAGTTGGCAGGTATCCATTGGGGAAGAAGACGTACAAGGTTCTATAGTTGAACTTTGGTGTTATTAACTATCTATATTATCTATTAAAAGCCAATACATGGAAAAAATTTGTTGTAAAAATATATTTGACAGCTTGATCTTGATCGTCTATATTTCAATTTGCTATGATTTGCAAGGGGCCAGAGAAAGTGGTCATGGAATCTTCTTTTGATATCGGGAAGTTATAAATCACGGTCATCACGGTGACCGTCGCGGATATCGGCGGTAGAACGAACCGCTGTTTGTCACTGATTAGGAGCTTTTTAAAAATTTTGTAATCATACGCCCAAGGACCTCAGCAAGGTTTTCCAGAGGCGTTTGACAGAGAAGGGGTACGTGGCGTTGATGTGTTGCACAACAAAATGAAGCGCTACTCTTTTACCCTCCCATTCCCAAGCCCAAAGTCTTTGCTCCACCGAGAACCTGGGAATTTCACCGGGGATTTGCCAATCATAAAAATGAAGTTTAAAGGTAAATCATTCTTGCGGGGATATACAGGGGATGATTTCTTACTTGCCTTCTTGAAAAAAGGACGATTTGGGGTAAAAAAATATGAGCTTAATAAATGCCTGGCGCCCCGGAGGGTCAAACTCCCGGGAGGCAGGCATATAGCGAAGGGGAAGATATACAGGAGCAACTGATCAGGGTTGCCCTGCAGTATACTCTTCTGTGCCAGGCTCATCCTGAAGAGCGGAGAGAGTCGGCTTGGGCAATGGCGATGGCTTCTTTCGTTCCCGGGAGCCTGTATTTTAATCATTTGCTGAATGGAAGTCAGCCGAATTTAGGCGGCTAGTAAACAGGCAAACTGAGTGTAACCGCCTGATTATTTTAAAGAATTAGTTAGTTATCGTATGTAACTGACGGGGGCGAAGCCTGTCCAGGCTCAGGAAATTAGGCCTTCTACCCTTTAAGGAAGGGAATGATCCCTTGGCGCCAACCGTTTTTTACAGTGCCGAAATTCCCTGGTATGTGATCCATACCTGTTCCCATCATGAAATGCGGGTGGAGGAGCGGTTAAGGAAAAAGGGGCTGGAGGTCTTTCTGCCCCGCTTCATCCAGCCAAGCCGTCGCCGTGACCGCAGGCTACTCCTGCGCACCCCCTTGTTTCCTGGCTACCTCTTTGTACAAGATACGCTGGAGCCAGACACTTACTATGACATCATCAAACTCCCAAGTGTGGTGCGGATCCTGGCCGGTAGCTGCCGTCTGCAACCGGTGCCCCAGGAAACCATCGAGTCCATCCGCCTGGCTCTAGCTGGCGACCGCCCCTATTACCCTTACCGTTGTCTGCAAAAAGGCGAACGGGTGCGGGTGGCGGAGGGCCCCTTGGCCGGGGTCGTGGGCAGGATTGTGGAGGCTAAGGAAAAGCAACGTAAATTAGTCATCGAAGTGGAGCTATTCCGCCGGGCCATGGCCGTGGAACTGGAAAACGAGGCCGTGGAACCATGGCAATAATCGTGCTTCTTTTTTTACCTCTATAAATAACTGGTAAAAATAATTTGGGGGCTTTGTTAAACTTTATTGGATTAAACTTTCAATCAAGTATAACGAGGGAACAATGTCGAGAGAAATTAGGATCGTGCCATCTATTCTTAGTATTATTGTCATAGCTTCAATAATTTTATCTAAATATTTTAATAAGCCAACTATTTATTTATTAATAATTATTTTAGTATCTATTTTATATCAATTAAATATCAATAAGAGAAGCGATAAAGAGGTAGATTTAGAAGATAAATTGATTAATTTATCAAAATTTATTATCATTACAGGAGTTGCTGGCTATATTGTCGTTAGGATAATTGGTTTATTCTTGCCTGATTTTAATTAATTTTACTGTGTAAGATTGTTGAGCTAATAGTGATGAGATAATTCGTTAAATGCTGTTAATAAAAACATGGAAAGATATATTTTGCTTTTTTAATTACAAACTGGTTTAATATGAAAATATATTCTTCATTTACCCTGTCTTCTTTTCTGATCACTAAATGTCGGTGGTTAGTAATTGTATTATGGTGCCTCCTGATATTCTCTTGTACCTTTCTCAGTAATCGTAATTATGTTCAACAATACTCTGAGTACCGTGGAGTCAAGAGGGTAGCTCTTTTTGTGCAACGCTGGCCCGCTTACTTGCAGTTGTCCAACCAAGACAATTCCGGGGCCGATTTTATTAAGGAGTCGACTTTTTTTACCGGTCCCTGGCAACCAGCCGGTTTAATCAACCCCCGGGTGGTGGACGTCCAAAATATCAATGATGAAGTGGTGGAAAATCTTTTCCTCCAAGTTTTAACCGAAAAAGGTTATCAACCATATGTGGCGGGAGTATTCCCCTCTCAACCCGGCCCGATTACGGTGGCGGAGATCATGTCCAAATGCCAGGCGTTGGACCAGGATGTTGACGCTCTTTTATTCTGCTTCTATTCTCCCGGGGCGTTTTGTGCCAAGGCCCAGGCCACCCCAAAGGATCACCAAAAGCGTTCTTATAGTTTGGAGGAGCTTATCGGGATCTTAAACCCTGGGGGAAATCGGGTTATTTGGGCCGGCCCCCGGGCGGTTCAGGCTCCACCCAACTCCATCAGCCATGCCTTTATTTATATTTCCCTGACCATGTTCAGAGCCTATGATTGGCGGCCCCTCTGGGAGGCGGCAGACGCTGATACCGGAGGAAGAATGCGAGTAACCATCACAACATGCCCCCCGGGGCCCACAGATCAAAATTATTGGGCTGATGCCGCCATCATTCAACGTCTGATGTGCGATAATTTGCGTTGTCGGCTGGAACATTTAATCCCTGATGCCTTTTAGAAGAATTCCCTGCCCTGGGGTAATAGCCTTTGCTATTGAAAATCCTTGCCTAGAAAAATGAGATGGCCCATAATCCGGTTATAATTAACGATCTACCTTGATTATGAAAAGAGCGATTTTATGACGGGGAAGAAGTTAATCAGTATTACTTTGTGTATTTTCATTTTGTTACCGCCCACACAGGGCTGGAGTCAGAAATATGAGGACCAGGCCCAGTTTTATTTGCAGCAGATCGGGCCCCAGGCCCCCACCGGTGCGACCTCCCAAAGGCAGCAAGGGCTGCCTCAGATAACCCAGCCCAGATCAGAATTGCCCCCCCAGGGGGTTACCCCGTCAGCGCCCGCCCAAATATTGACTACTGCCCCCCGCCAGCCGGAGGAGATTTCCCAGGTGGAAAGGCGGGCCTGGGCCCAACGCATGTTTCTGAAACAATTCGGCTACAGTTTCTTTTATCAGCCGCCGGCTTCTTTTCTGCCGGTACAGGCGGTGCCGGTGGGGCCCGATTATATTATCGGCCCCGGAGATTCCATCAAGATACTCGTGTGGGGAAGCGTCCAGGGGGAATACAGCCTCACCGTCAATCGCAACGGCCAGATCGATATTCCCAAGGTGGGGGTGGTGCACGTGAGTGGCCTCACCTTCGGGCAATTACGTCAGGTCATGGACCGGGAGTTTGCCCGCCTCTATACCAATTTTCAAATGAACGTGACCCTGGATAATCTGCGCACCATCCAGGTGTTTGTGGTGGGACAGGCCAGATTTCCCGGGAGCTATGCGGTCTCTTCCCTGTCCACCCTGGTGAGTGCCTTGTTTGCCGCCGGCGGACCCAGTAAGTCCGGTTCTCTCCGCCATATTCAGGTGCGCCGGGGCGGTAAGGTGGTAACCCATTTCGACATGTATGACTTTCTCCTGCGGGGTGACAAGAGAAAGGATATCCGGTTGCAGCCCGAGGATGTCATCTTTATTCCGCCCATCGGCCCGGTGGCGGGTATCGGCACCCCCAGAAGCATGGAAGAAGTAGGGGAGGCGCTGGCGGCCATGGCCCGGGTTCAATTACAGAAAAGAGCGGAAGAACCCACTTTGGCACAACCTACTCCTTCTGCACCATCCTCAGCAACGACTTGGCAACAGGAAGAAGACCTGAGAATTTTAAACGGAGGCAAGGGGGAGCGGGGTCTTGCGTTCAGGCCACAAGGAAAAGCAAGAATACCTCAGAGCTGGTTAGAGCAAGAATTTGGAAGAAATGAGGCTCAGTTTAAAGGTTATTATGGCATTAGCTTGATGGACGCGGTGCAAAAACTGGCAATGAGCAAGGGGTTGGATTTCGGAGGAGTGGTTAAGGTACCGGGGATTTACGAACTGAAGAACGAGAAAAGTCTGGGCGATCTTATAAAGCTGGCCGGAGGCTTGGGGGACACGGCCTTTAAGGGTCGGGTGCAGGTGCTGCGGGTACAGGGCCGGGAAGCCATGGTCCTGTTTGATGATGATTTGGCCAAGATCGAATCCGGACGACAAGACTTTCGCCTCGTAGACGGCGATTTTGTGGAAATCTTCCCCGTCCCCGGCCAGGTGGAGAAAAAGGTGGTGATTGCCGGGGCTGTCAAGAATCCGGGGGAATTCGGGTATCGGGATAATCTGCGGGTCAGTGATTTAGTGGCATATGCCGGCGGCCTATTGCAGCAGGCCGATAAGAGCCTGGCTGAAATTACCCGGGTGACCGTTACGCCCCAGGGGCCGGAAACTACGCGCCTTAACATCAGACTTTTCGCAGCCTTGAACAAGGCGTCCCGGGACAATGTGCTCCTCAAGCCCAATGATTATCTCTTTATCCGCACCGTGCCGGATTGGGATATCTATAAAACCGTGGCAATTACCGGCGAAGTCAAGAGCCCGGGGACCTATGCCATTAAGAAAGGGGAAACCCTGAGTTCGTTGCTGGCCCGGGCCGGGGGCTTCACGGATAGGGCTTATCTATTGGGGGCGGTGCTCCTGCGGCAATCCACCAGAGAGATTCAGAAGCAGCAATTAAAGGCGGCCATCGACCGTCTGGAAGCGCGGGCAGTAGCAGCCGTCGGCGCGCAAGCAGCCTCAGGTATCGATACCGATGAGGGCAAACGGGCCGAGATTTTCGGGAAGCAGCAGCAAATGCTGATCGCCTCCTTGAGAAAGGTGGAACCCCTGGGCAGGGTGGTCATCAGATTGAGTGATCCTGAGCGTCTGCGGGGGACCCAGGAAGATATCGTTTTGCAGGAAGGGGATCAGTTGATGATTCCCCAGGGGCAAAATACGGTGAACGTCGTGGGGGCGGTCTTTGCGCCCACGGCCCTGGTGTATGCCCCCTATAGGACAGTCAGAGATTATCTCACCATGGCCGGGGGCACCACGGAAATAGCCGACGATAAAGAAATCTATGTGATTAAAGTCAATGGCAGCGCCGTAAGCCGCAAAGGGTTCTCCTGGCTGGGAGCCGGCTGGGACGGGACCAAATACGCCTTCCATCCAGGGGGTCTCAGATCCATGACCCTCGACCCGGGGGATACCATCGTGGTGCCGGAGAAGGTGGAGCGCATCGCCTGGCTTAAGGAACTCAAAGATATCGCCACGATTATCGGCCAAATCGCCTTAACCGCCGGAGTGGTGCTGATCGGTCTGAAAAGGTAAAGGCTATCGATGCGTCAAAAAATGGCAATGCTGGTAACCTGTGCTTGCCTGGGCGTGTTCGGGACCAGCTTGCCCATTTATGCCGGATTGGGTTCCGGCGTCGATAGAAGGTTCAATATGGCCATGTTCGCGGTGGGGAGCATGGGTTTTTCAGCCTTGGCCTACTATATGTATCACAATAGCCCTGCCCAGCGCTCAAAAGGTTATGAGGAGTCCCTGGGTTTGGGGGAGTGGTTCCTCGCCGCCTATTCCGGACTTTCGTACCTCCCTTCGACGGACTGGAGCTTCTTTCAGTTTCCTCCCCCCTATAGAGGACGCACTGCCAAAGATATCGTCTATCAGCCAGGAGTGCTGGCCGGAGTGAAGTTCGGTCGTTATTTTGATGGCCTTCCCTTTTTTGGTATGGAGTTAGAAACCAATTTTTCCCGTAACGCCATCCGCGGCCAGCAGGTCGCCATTTCTCCTCCTCTGCCGAATGGAAAAAGTTCTTTTTTCTACGGAGCGGACTGGTTCATGATCTGGAATATGCAGTTCAATCTGTTGGCACGATACGGTTTTCTCAAGGATAAGGAAGTCCCTTTTGGACGGTTACAGCCCTATATCGGCATCGGTCCTGGTTTTGAGATAATCTACGGGAAAACAGACTCGGCCAAGAACTTTGCCATTGAGACCCTGGCCGGGATACGCTACATGTGCACCAAGAACATCGGCATCTTCTGCGAATATAAATTTAGCTATCAGTTTAAGGTAGAATACGAACAAGTTTTGATCGATAAACGACCACCGCAGGGGACGATGTCTTTTGACGTCCCACATTATCGCTTTGCTTTGGGCGTTTCATATCATTTCAAAAATCTTTTCGGAAATTAGTCTCACTATTCAGATATGTCAACGATTTTTGCCCTCCCTTTTAAGAGAAGCAAGTGGTCTGTATTAATAGTGATAGTTTTGATTGTTATTGGCAGTTGGATGGGCAGTATTCCTTTAGTACAGGCCCAGACTTATAAACGAGTTTACAAGAATGGGGTCATTTATTATTATTTCTCTTGCCGTGAAAAAGGCGGGAAGGGACAACCTTATTCAAGATCCCATGGCAATAGAATTATCTGGCCCGCAGCCAGCAGGAAGGTGTCGCCCTTGGAGTTGGAACCTGTGGTCCAGGAGGCCAGCCGCCACTATAACCTGCCCCCGACTCTCATTAAGGCCTTGATCAAGGTGGAGTCCAATTTCGTTCCTACGGCCACCTCCCCCAAAGGGGCCCAGGGGCTGATGCAATTGATGCCGGGCACTGCTGAAGATTTACAGGTCAAGAATGTTTATGATATCAGAGAGAATATCTGGGCTGGTACCCGCTATCTGTATCTGATGCTGGTAAAATTCGGGTATCATTTGCCATTGGCCCTGGCGGCCTACAATGCCGGTCCCCAGCGGGTCGAAAGACACCAGGATATCCCCCCCATTAAGGAGACCCAAGGCTTCGTTCGGGATGTGTGCGTTAATTTCCTGCAATATAGTCGAGAACCCCCCCAAGGCTTGGCAATGGGTAGCCCCTAAAAGAAATATTCCTCAGTGCAAAATATAGCTCAATATTTTTCTGCGCTTATGCTATAAATAGTCCATGGAAAAAATCGATGCTCGGTCCATATCTCCCTCAGCACAAGAGCATCTGCGCCACATGGCGGTGAAGGCGGTCATGGGGGGCGCCAAACAAAAAGAAGTTGCCAAGATGTTGGGAGTGACCCATCACACCGTTTGTCGATGGATAAGAGTTTACAGACACCAAGGGCAGGAAGCCCTCAAGGCCAAAAAGAAGGGCCGCCCCAGCGGGGGGAAACTCTCCCCCTGGCAGGCCGCCCAAATTGCCAAGGCGGTGGAGGATCATCATCCGGAACAGCTCAAGTTGCCCTTTTACCTCTGGACCCGGGAAGCGGTGGCCCTCCTCATTGAGCGCCGCTTCGGTGTGCAGGTGTCGGTCTGGACCGTGGGCCGTTACCTGAAGCGCTGGGGCTTTTCCCCGCAAAAACCGGCGCAGCGGGACCGGGAACAAAGCCCCGAACAGGTGCGGCGCTGGCTGGAGCACGAATACCCCAGCATCCGCCGGCAAGGCTCAGCAGTATAAGGCCTTGATCTACCGGGGTGATGAAAAGGGGCTCAGGTCTCATCATGCCGTGGGACGCGCCCATGGCCTCAAAGGCCAGACACCGTTAAACCTGGCCACCGGCCAATGCTGCGGCTGCAAGATGATTTTCGCCGTTATAACCAGGGTCGTTTAAACTTCATGGCGTTCAAGAAGCGCTTCAATGCCCAGGTGTTTCTGGAGTTTCCCCGGGGCCTCCTCCGCCGGAGTGATCACCGGGTCTATCTTATTATTGACCGTCACCCGGTGCATCGCTCCCGGGGGTTACAGAGCTGGATCAAGGAAAAAGAAGCAGGGCTTCGGTTGGTTTTCCTGCCCGGCTACAACCCGGAGCTCACCCCGGATGAATTGCTCAATCAGGATGTCAAGAGCAAAGCCCCGGGGCGTCAACGCCCCCGGCAACCGAGCAGGGTTGATGGGCAGAGTCAGGAGCTATCTTCGGAGCCCTCAAGGGAAACGGGATATTGTCACCGCATATTTCCAGGGGGGGCCTGTCCAGTATGCAGCATGAAGGTCAATCAGTTTAATGCTCTGGGTGATAACTTTTTCTTTAGGCTAACAGAGAGCCACGGAATGCGTCTAAAAGTTTAGTTGTATTGCGCTCGTAAGGAGATACTGCACCGTAGCCTGGCATCTTAAATAGAAACAGGTAATAAGAGCCAGGAGGTCCTATCAACATGACCATGAATGAAGAGATGAATAAAAAAGCCGTGGGGGAAGAAGAATTTCATCCCCTGGACTACCTGATTATCTTGGCCAAATATAGCCGCTTGATAATTTTTGTCAGTGCGGCTGTAATGATATTGGCTTATTTATATATGTTTTCTCTCCCCAATAAATATAAAGCTACGGCGCGTTTGCTCCCACCCCAACAGAACATGACCATGAGCGGACAGATACTGGAAAGCCTGGGTGGGGGAGGAGATCTTGGCGAAAGAGGGGGGGGGCTTGGGGGTCTAGCGAGTAGTATAATGGGGTTCAAGTCTCCTGCTGATTTGTATGTAGGCATGTTAAAAAGCGATACGGTATTTGACAGCATCATTGATAAATTTAACTTAAAACAGGTCTACCGAGCAAAATACCGTGAAACTGCCCGAAAGTCCTTGGAGAAAAACACCCAGATTAATTCCGGTAGGAAAGATGGCATCATTTCTGTGGAGGTCACCAGCAATAAGCCGGAGCGTGCCGCTGAGATGGCCAACGCTTTTATTGATGAACTAGATAAGTTATTGCAAAGATTATCTCATCAGGAGGCCAAAGAGAGGCTAGTATTCCTGGAGAATGAGCGGCTTAAGGCTAGCAAGGCCCTCCATAAAGCGGAAGAATCTTTGCGCCACTACAGTGAAAAGAACAGCGTACTGCAAATAGATACGCAAACCAAGGGTGTCTTGGAGTATATCGCCAGGCTGCGTGCTGAGATCGATGCTAAAGAAGTGGGCATACAAGTCCTGCGGCAACAAGCCACCCCTTCCAACTTTGACGTAGTCCGCATGGAAACGGAAGTCAAAGGGTTAAGAGAAAAGCTGCGCACGGCTGAGTCCCAATACGATAACTGCGTTTCTGACGTCTGTGTGCCCACCAGCAAGGCCCCTGCTTTGGCATTGGAATATGTCCGTCTCTATCGGGAGGCCAAGTTTCAGGAGGGGCTTTACACACTTTATCTGAAGCTGGTGGAAATCGCCAGATTAGATATGGTTCGGGATAATGCGATAATTAAGGTGGTTGATTATGCCAAACCACCGGAAGTAAGATCCAATACACGGTTATTTCCTGCAATGTTTGTGGGAATATTAATGTTCTTTATTATGATCATATTTGTATTGGCCTCAGATCATATAAAGAATAGTGGGATTGATTTGAATCGACTCGCGAAGTTAAAGGAATCCTTAACTCCTTGGAGCGATATGTTGAGTCGATTCAAAAAGAGAACATATGGTAAGGGAATGTAGGGAGTGAAAGCCGTAAATATATCTAAGTAGTGGTGCTGGATTGGCGTGAGTTATAAAGAGGTTAAAACGGTATGATTACTCAATTTAGGAATTACCGATTTTACATCGTCCTGACAGCGGATATCGTTATTTTTGTCATGGCGATCTTTATTGCCTACTTGCTCCGCTTTGATTTTATGCTGACTCCGCTTTATCGTCATCAGATATTGCAGCTTTTGCCTTTTCTAATTCCCGGCAAAGTCATCATCTTTTTTCTTTTAAACTCGTACAGGGGCATGTGGCGCTATACCACCTTAAATGATTTGTGGTGGCTGGCGCAGGCCAGCTTGGCAGCTATGATTCTTTTCCTGATCTCTGTCTCCTTGCTTTTTCCTTCCCAGGGTTTTCCCCGTTCCGTAATTCTGATCGATGGCCTCCTAACTTTTATCATGAGTAGCACCCTACGGCTGGGTATTCGTTTCCTCTATACCTACCGCAATACACCCAATTGGCTGCCTTTTGGGCTTTCAAGAAGCAACGGGCTCAAATCTGCAACGAAATCCATTATGATAGTGGGTGCAGGGGCCGCCGGAGAAAAGATGTATCTGGAAATTTTAGAAAATCAGCGGCTCAACTACCATGTGATCGGTTTCCTCGATGATGACCGCTCCAAATGGGGACGCAGTCTTCACCGCTTGAAAGTGTTTGGGAGCATAGAGATGCTCCCAAACATCATTAAACTGAAAAAAGTGGATGAAGTTCTAATTGCCATTCCGTCGGCCACTGGCGAGCAGATGCGGCGCATCACCCATATATGTAAAAGTTGCAATGTACCCTACCGGACTTTGCCGGAAATCGGCGCCATCATCGATGGCAAAGTGAGTATTAAGAATCTGCGGGATGTGCGCTATGAAGATCTGCTGCGGCGACTGCCGGTAAATCTGGACAACCAGAATATCAGCACGTATCTGCGGGATAAGCGAGTGCTGATTACAGGCGCCGGGGGGTCCATAGGTTCGGAACTGTGCCGACAGGTCATTCGCTTCCGCCCTGCGGAACTGATTATGGTGGACATTAGCGAGGCCAACCTCTTTAGCATCCAGATGGAACTGCGGCACGAGTTAAATTTTAATCATTACCATTGCCTCCTGGGCCGGGTGCAGAATCGATCGCTGATGGAAAGAGCCTTTAACCAATATCAACCCCAGGTCGTTTTCCATGCTTCGGCTTACAAGCATGTGCCTTTGCTGGAAAAAAACCCCTGGGAGGCCATTTTTAATAATGTCCTGTCCAGTCGCACGGTGATGGATCTATCCCTGAAGTATGGAGTGGAGCGGTTTGTCCTGGTCTCCACGGATAAGGCGGTTCGTCCCACAAATGTCATGGGAGCCAGCAAGCGGGTGGCAGAGCTGATCATGCAGTCACGGCAGGGCAAAAATACCCGATTCATGGCGGTACGCTTCGGCAACGTCATCGGTTCCTCCGGGTCAGTGCTGCCCCTTTTCCGGCGACAGCTCGAAAAGGGAGGACCTATTACAGTGACCCATCCACAAGTGACCCGTTATTTTATGACCATTTCCGAGGCGGCGCAGCTTATTCTGCAGGCAGGAAGTATTGGGGAAGGTGGAGAAATATTTATCCTGGAAATGGGAACTCCGGTTAAGATCGTGAAAATGGCCGAGGAATTGGTGCGGCTTTCCGGCAAGGAGCCGGGGAAAGATGTAGAAATCGTCTTTACTGGCTTGCGGGCCGGAGAGAAACTTTACGAAGAGCTTATTACCCAAGGTGAAGGCATTGTTGCCACTGGGCATGAAAAAATTATGGTGCTCCGCACCAATGGTTGGAACGGCAGGAAAAGCCAGAAGGATTTTTACCAATGGCTCAATGGAGCTGTGGAAGCCCTCATCCAGGTCGCGGATAAGCAAGATGCCAACGCCATCAAAGGCAAACTCAGCGAAATAGTCCCTGAGTATGTACCGCAACAGGATGTCAGGTGCATCTTGGAGGCCAGTCCTGCACAGACAAGGGGGGAGCGGTCCCTGTCAATCAACCGTCAATTCCGAGAGTCATCTGCCAATAATGCCCCACGATCTGGGGCAATCAAAAAAGTGTATTAGCTCTGAAGCCGAAATTAAATCACCAAGAAAATCTAAGGTAGTGAAGGACATTGACTGTAGGATTTTGGGTTGGTTCAATCCAATCTTACTTAAACAATAACGCAGCGGATTTAAGCGATGGGATATCTTGACTAAAGACATTTTCAGGTGGGAAAAATAAATGGGCGTTAACATGATTGCTGAACTCAGGGACAAGATTCTCTCCAGACGAGCCTGTATCGGCGTTATTGGTCTGGGATACGTGGGTTTACCGATAGTTCTGCGTTTCGCTAATAAGGGCTTTCGCGTCTTGGGATTTGATGTGGATCCGGAAAAGGTGGAAGCACTCAACGCCGGCCGTTCATATATCAAGCACATCCCGGGCACGGAGATTGCCGCCATCGGGTCGTTAGGCAATGACGGCGCTGGCTTTGTGGCGACCACGGACTTTAGCCGCTTGGCAGAACCCGACGCCATGCTGGTATGCGTCCCCACTCCTTTGAACCGGCACCGGGAGCCAGACCTGCGCTACGTCGAGCAGACGACTCGGGATATAGCCACCATCCTACATCCCGGCCAGCTGATTTCCCTGGAATCCACCACCTATCCAGGCACCACCGATGAGGTCATGCTGCCGTTGCTGGCCCAAAACGGCCTCCAGGTTGGAGAGGACTTCTTCCTGGTTTACTCCCCGGAGAGAGAAGATCCAGGAAATCCGGTATACCAGGTGCATAACATTCCCAAAGTAGTGGGAGGCGTTACTGAAAACTGTCGCAATTTGGGAGAAATACTTTACCGGCAGATCATAGAAACGGTTATTCCGGTATCCTCCACCAAGGTGGCCGAGATGACCAAGCTTCTGGAAAACATCTATCGCGCGGTTAACATCGCCCTGGTGAATGAACTGAAGATACTCTGCCAGCGGATGGATATCGACCTCCATGAAGTTATTAATGCCGCCAAGTCAAAGCCCTTCGGCTTTCAGGCGTTTTACCCTGGACCAGGTTTGGGGGGACACTGTATTCCCATTGATCCTTTTTATCTAACCTGGAAGGCCCGGGAATACGATTTCAGCACCCGCTTCATTGAGCTAGCGGGGGAGATCAACACCTATATGCCTTATTATGTAGTGGAGAGGGCGGTCCAGGGACTGAACGGGATGGAAGGCAAGTCTATCAAAGGCGCCAAAGTTCTCATAGTGGGAGTGGCTTACAAAAAAGATGTGGATGACTTGCGGGAATCCCCCAGCCTGAAATTGATTGAACTCTTGCAGCAGCGGGGCGCCAGGGTGGATTACCATGATCCCTATATTCCGGTCTTGCCCCGCACCCGGCGTCACCACTTCGATTTGCATTCGGTGCCTCTCACTCCGGAGAACCTGGCCGCCCATGATCTGGTGATCATTGCCACCGATCATTCCTGCCTGGATTACCAGCAGATAATCACCCATGCCCCTCTAGTGGTGGATACGCGTCATGCAATCAATGGGGAAGTGAACTCAAACAAATTAATAAGGGCATAAGTATGCAAAATTATAAGAAGAATGTCAGGGTAGCCGTGGTCGGGGCTGGCGCCTGGGGAAAAAATCTGGTGCGAAATTTCGCCCAACTGGGAGCTCTGGCTGCGGTTTGCGATCCCAATCCCCAAGCCTTGGAACTTGCCTCCCAATTCGGTCCAGGGGTGCGCACTTGCAGCAGCTTTTGGGAAGTGCTGCGGGACCCAGAAATCGATGCCCTGGCCATTGCCACCCCGGCAGCCACCCATTACTCCGTGACCAAGGAGGCCCTCCTGGCGGGCAAGGATGTCTTTGTGGAAAAGCCCCTGGCCTTGGAAGCGGAGGAAGGCCAGAAATTGGTGCAACTGGCCAAGAATCAGGCGCAGATGTTGATGGTGGGGCATATCCTCCAATATCATGCGGCCGTTCTTAAGCTCAAAGAACTGGTGGACTCCGGGGAATTGGGAAAGATTCAATATATTTATTCCAATCGATTAAATATCGGCAAAATCCGCAGTGAAGAGAATATCTTGTGGAGTTTTGCCCCCCACGATATCTCGGTGATCCTTTTTCTCTTAGGGGAGATGCCCACCGAAGTCGGCGCTCACGGGGGCTCCTACCTGCAGACCCACGTGGCCGATGTCACCATGACCACTTTCTCTTTTGCCGACGGAGTCCAGGGTCACATCTTCGTGAGCTGGCTCCATCCTTTCAAGGAGCAGATGCTGGTGGTGGTGGGCGATAAAAAAATGGCCGTTTTCGACGATGTTTCCAAAGACCGGAAGCTTGTTCTCTATCCTCACCGCATCGACTGGGTGGAGCGGTTGCCGGTGGCTCGGAAAGCAGAGGGTGAAGTTGTGCCGTTAGAGGCCGGCGAGCCTCTCAAGTCTGAGTGCGCCCATTTTCTGGATTGCATCCTTACCCGCCAGCAGCCCCGGACAGATGGTGCAGAGGGCCTGCGGGTGCTCCAGGTGTTGGAGGCTTGCCAGCGCTCCTTGGATCAGAAAGGAACGCCCATCAAACTGGCGGGCCTGGCCTCCCCAGCCCCCGAACTTCCTTATTTTGTCCATGAAAGTGCGGTGATTGATCAACCCTGTGAAGTTGGCCGGGGCACCAAGATCTGGCATTTCTCCCATATCCTCAAAAATTGCCGGATCGGCGAAAACTGTAATATCGGCCAGAATGTAGTTATTGGCCCCGACGTCACCATCGGCGCCGGATGCAAGGTGCAAAATAACGTCTCGGTCTATAAGGGTGTAACCCTGGAAGACCACGTATTTTGCGGGCCATCCATGGTGTTCACCAATGTTCATAATCCTCGGGCGCATATCCGCCGCATGGACGAAGTCCGGACCACCCTGGTGAAGACCGGGGCCTCCATCGGCGCTAATGCCACCATCGTCTGCGGCAACACCATCGGCTGCTATGCCTTTGTCGGGGCTGGCGCCGTGGTGACCAGGGATATCCCGGATTACGCCTTGGTGGTGGGCAATCCCGCCCGGCAACTTGGCTGGATGTGCGCCTGCGGCCACAGGTTAAACGCTGACCTCTGGTGTGAAGCCTGCGGGGAGCGCTATCAGATGGAGGGAAGCGGCTTGGCGCCGCTTAATGAGACACAAAGAAAGGTTACTCAATGACCATCAATTTTATCGATCTGAAGGCCCAGCAGCAGGCCATTTATTCCCAGGTAATGGAGAGAATCCAAACGGTCCTGGCCAACGGCCAATACATCATGGGCCCGGAGGTCAAGGAGTTGGAGGCCAGACTTGCTTCCTATGTAGGTGCCAGACATGCCATCTCCTGCTCTTCCGGCACCGATGCCCTGCTCATGCCTCTACTAGCTTACGGGGTGGGTCCGGGAGACGCCATCTTCACCACACCTTTCACCTTTATCGCCTCCGCAGAGGTGATTCAGCTATTGGGGGCCACCCCGGTTTTTGTGGATGTTGATCCGCAAACCTTCAACATCGATCCGGAAGCCCTGGCCGCGGCCATTGCCGGCCTGGGGGGGAGTCCAAAAACTGCCCACCTGAGACCAAGGGGCATCATTCCCGTGGACATCTTCGGCCAACCGGCAGATTATGATCGAATTAATGACATCGCCAAGGAGCACGGTCTGTTTGTCCTGGAGGACGCGGCCCAATCCTTTGGGGCCAGCTATAAAGGCAAAAGGGCCTGCGCTCTGGCGGAGGTGGCGGCTACTTCTTTTTTCCCAGCTAAACCCCTGGGTTGTTATGGGGACGGCGGCGCCATTTTTACCGACGATGACGAACTGGCGGCAGTCCTCCGTTCCATTCGGGTTCACGGCCAGGGGACCCACAAGTATGACAACGTGCGTATAGGCCTCAACGGCCGCCTGGACACCCTCCAGGCCGCCATTCTCCTGGTCAAGCTGGACATCTTCGACCAGGAAGTAGCGGCCCGCCAAGTGGTAGCCCAGCGTTATAGTGAAAGCCTCAAAGAGGTGGTTAAGGTCCCCTTTGTGGCCCCGGAATGCACCTCGGTCTGGGCCCAGTATTCCGTCTTGACTGACCACAGGGAGGAATTGCAGGCCAAACTGAAGGCCGCCGGGATCCCCACGGCTATTTACTATCCTCTGCCCCTGCACCTGCAGCAGGCATTCACCTCTCTTGGTTACCAGAAAGGGGATTTCCCCGTGAGTGAAAGCCTGGCGGAACGCATTTTTAGCCTACCGATGCATCCCTATTTGCAGCGGCAGGATCAAGAAAAGATTGCCGCAGTTTTAGGGGGCTAAGGCCAAAGGAGTGGCAGTTAGATGACCGCAAATCTAGGCTGGGATCAGATCAAGGAACCAGGCATGGGTAAGGGCCCGGGATTGCCGATAAACAGGGACTTTTTTAATCACCGGGGTTTATATTAGCTGCTATTAGCAGTGTCCAATATGAAAAAGATTGGTTTTCTAAGGGAGCGATTGACTCACCTTTCTGGCAGCAAAGCAGGGAGTTTTGCAGGGGATGTTTTGAAACTTGTTTCAGGTACCACTTTTGCACAAGTTTTCGCCATTCTTGTCGCGCCTTTTTTAACTCGCCTGTATGCACCTGCGTCCTTTGGCGTTTTTGCGATTTTTCTGTCCATCACCAGTATCATTACGGTGACGGCCTGCATGCGGTATGAGTTGTCCATCATGCTGCCGGAGACTGACGCCGAAGCGGCGAATTTGCTGGGCGGGTGTCTGGGATTGGTCGTGGTAATTTCCGCCCTAACCATTCCCTTGATTCTTATGGGACGCGGGCCACTGCTCCATTATTTGAATTCACCGGAACTCGGGCCTTATCTATGGATGGTTACCCCCTTAGTGTTTGTGGGCGGGGTTCTCTTGGCCCTAAACTATTGGAATTCGCGCACCAAGCATTTCGGCAGGTTATCCATTTGCCGGATGATTAGCTCCGTATCCACCGGTTCCGCTCAAGTTGGTTCAGGCTATGCGGGCTTGGCCACCGGAGGAAGCCTTATCGGTGCGAGCCTGTTCGGCCAGACCCTGGCAACGGCGGTGTTAGGTAGGCAGGTATGGCGGGATCATGGAGAGCTCCTGAGAAAAAGTGTTAGTTTTAGGGGGATCCTTCAAGGACTCTGGCGGTTTCGTAAGTTTCCCCTAATGGATCTTGGGGGTGCTCTTCTCAATAATGTCTCATGGCAATTGCCGGCGCTATTCCTGGCTTTTTTCTTTTCGAATACGATAGTTGGGTTTTACGCCCTGGCAGATCGGGTCATCAAATTGCCCATGTCATTGGTGGGAGCGGCCATATCCCAGGTTTTTTATCAAAGGGCCTCGGAGGTAAGAGGCGATCGCCCGAAACTGGCGGAGGTGGTGCAAGGGGTCTTTCGGAGATTGGTGGCCTTGGCGATGTTTCCGGCCCTGCTTTTGACTTTCCTGGGGCGGGATTTCTTCGAAGTTGTGTTTGGCAATCAATGGTCGGAAGCAGGGATATTTGTCCAGATTCTCGGGCTCTGGATGTTTTTCTGGTTCATCTCTTCTCCACTGAGTACCATTTTCGCGGTCTTGGAACGACAAGAGCTTGCCCTGGTCGTCAATCTGGCCATTTTCGGCACCCGCATTGCCTCTCTGCTGGTGGGGGGGATGTTAAAAAGTGTTTATCTCTGCCTGGTTCTCTTTGCCGGTTCAGGAATAATTGTTTACGGCGGGTACGCTTTATGGAACCTCACGTTGGCGGGTGTGCGACTGAGGGCCTCGGCTTTGATTCTGGGCCAATATATCATCTACTCCATTCCAGGAATTGCTCTTTTGATTCTGCTGAAAAGGCTCTCTCTCGCCCCTGTCTGGCTAACGCTCCTGGCCGGCGTCGAACTGCTGGTCTATTACCTGCTGATCCTCCGCCATGAGCCAGAGGTATGGCAATCCCTGCGAACATTTGCAGGCGCTAATGCGAAAAATTGAAGCCAATAAGGGATAATGCGCAGTAACGATATGAGATCAATTTTTTTTTCCCTTTGAAATGAATTATGAAAATCTTGACGATCGTCGGGGCTCGGCCTCAATTTATCAAGGCTGCGCCGGTCTGCCAGGAGTTGAAGGCCCGGGGTTACAGTGAATATCTGGTGCATACCGGCCAGCACTATGATTATGAAATGTCCCAGGCATTCTTTGAAGAACTGAACATCAAGCCTCCAGATATCAACCTGGGAGTGGGTTCCGGTTCCCATGCAAAGCAGACCGGAGAAATGCTTATCGGGATAGAAGAAGCAATTAAGCGGCAGCATCCAGACTGGGTGTTGGTTTACGGCGACACCAACTCCACCCAGGCTGGAGCGCTGGCTGCCGCCAAGATCCCTGTGCCAATCGCCCATATTGAAGCCGGCCTCCGCAGTTTTAATCGGTCCATGCCGGAAGAGATTAATCGTATTGTGGTGGACCATATCTCTGATCTGCTCCTGTGTCCCAGTGAAATTGCCGTGCGCAACCTGGCTGCCGAAGGGATTACCCGGGGCGTCCATATGGTTGGAGATGTGATGCATGACGCGCTCAGGTGGGCCGTTGCCTGTGCCCAAAAAAAGTCGAACATCTTAGAAGAACTTGGGTTGCAAACCGGCGCCTACTTGCTGGCGACGATCCATCGCGCCGGAAATACGGATAATCCTGAGCGATTGCGTCGGATTCTGACGGCCCTAGGGCAACTCGCCCAGAGGGAACCGGTGGTGTTCCCGGTGCACCCCCGCACCCGCAACATGATCGACTCGCTTGGATTTGAGTCGAAATTTCCTGGAGTTCGCTTCCTTCCTCCCTGCAGCTATATAAACATGGTCAGGTTGGAACAATCGGCCCGAGTGATTCTCACTGATTCCGGGGGCATCCAGAAAGAGGCCTATTGGTTGAGTGTGCCCTGTGTGACCCTGAGGGAGGAAACGGAATGGGTGGAGACGGTGGAGACTGGCTGGAATCAAGTTGTTGGGACTGACACCGGAAGAATCATTAAAGCCGCTCTCCATTTGCCCCAACCAGAGGCCCACCCGTTATTGTATGGAGACGGGCAGGCAGCTTCCCGCTGTGTCGAGGCTTTAGCCAATGGTCGATCCTTTGTCTGAGAAGGAACAAAGAGAGCCGGAACGATTAGCTGCTGATTCGGCATCAGCGGGGGGGAGGATGCGGCCCGGCGATCTCCTCATGGGGAACCGTCCCATCGGGTTGCATCCACACAAGGGACGATGAGCAGCAAAATAAAGGCTATTGTCGTTAGCGTTCCCAGCAACGCCTAGCAAGGAGAATAGGCATGAGCTTTCCATTTCGTCGGGCCCTGGTTACTGGAGGAGCAGGATTTGTTGGCAGTCATATCGTGGAAGAACTGGTAACCATGGGCATTGAGACCATCAGTATCGACAACTATTTCGCTGGTAAACGTGAAAATTTGGCTCATTTGCAAAAATACCCCAATTTTCACGAAGTCAATTGTGACGTTACTGATTTTAATGCCCTCAGCCCTCACTTTGCCGGCGTGGAAATAGTGTTTCATGAGGCAGCCTCAAAAAAGACTATTTGCTTAAATGATCCGCGGCGCGATCTGCAGATAAACGCCGAAGGCACCTTTAACCTCCTTGAACTATCGGTGAAAAATGGGGTCAAGAAATTCGTCCATGCCTCCACCGGGTCCGTGTACGGAGAAGCTCAGTACTTCCCGCAAGATGAAGCCCATCCCTTGGTGCCCACGTCGTACTATGGAGTGAGCAAACTGGCTGGAGAAAAATATGTGAAGGCTTTTGACCTGCTCCATGACCTGGATGTGACGATTCTTCGCTATTTCCATATATACGGGCCGCGACAAGAATCCAGCGATGTGGGGGGAGTCGTTTCCATTTTTTCCCGCCGTCTTCTTGAGGAAAGGCCGCTGCGGATTTTTGGAGATGGCACCCAGCAGCGGTCTTTTACCTACGTTAAAGATGTGGTTAAGGCCAACCTCCTGGCCGCCGAAAAGCCCGGGACCAGAGGGGAGGTATATAACTGTGCTTCCGGTATTAAAGTCACTATCAAAGAACTGGCTTATCTGTGCGCTGATTTATTGGGAGTAAAAAAACCCGTTATTCAATATGAAGACTGGACTCCGGGAGACATTAAAGTATTTAATATTGACAATTCCAAGATTTGTAATGATTTGGGCATTGAATTTATCACAGATTTCAAGCAGGGACTCTCTTTGACTTTGGATTGGGCGCGGAACTACTTCGCTTCAGGAGGAGATTCTTGTATAAAAACCATAAAATAGGAGTTATCATTCCGGTATATAACGAGGAAGAACTCATATTAGAGACACTGCACGGCATCCCCCAATATGTAGATGTGATGTTTGTCATCAATGACTGCAGCCGGGACCAGTCCCTTGAGCTTATTCAAAAGAGGCAAAAGGAAGACCCCCGCATCCAAATTATCAATCATCCGGTAAACCTGGGACTGGGGCAATCGCTGATCGATGGCTACGTGGCTGCCCGGGAAGCTGAATTGGATATCACAGCAGTTATGGCCGGCGATAACCAAATGCACCCCGACGATTTGCATGCCTTATTGGACAAGATTATTGATGGCGGGTATGATTACGTCAAAGGGAACCGCCTCCTGCATCGTGACATCGGTTCCATGCCGGGCTATCGTTTTTTGGGGAATGCGGTGCTGACTATTCTTTCCAAATTCGCCACGGGCTACTATCGACTAATGGATCCCCAATGTGGCTATACGGCTATCAGTCAGGATGCCTTGCGCCGCATTCCCATCGAAAAGATGACGAAGCGATATGGCTATAATGCCGACATTCTGTGCATGCTGAACATCTTAGGCTTCCGGGTGACCGACGTTGAAGTTCGCCCTGTCTACGATCGTGAAAAGAGCAAGATCAAATTATGGCAGTATATTCCTAAGACGAGCTGGTTACTGATCTGTCTTTTCTTCCGTCGTCTTTGGAAGCGCTATGTGGTATTGGACTTCCATCCTTTAGTGTTATTTTTCTTATTTGCATTTGCTAATGTGGTTTTTATCATATTTCCTTTCACCATCCGATTTTTCTATCTCTGGTCCAGATACCATGAGCTTCCCCATACAACCGGTACTATTCTAATATTCACTCTTCTTATTACTTTTCAATCCATGCTTTTTGCAATCTGGATGGATATGGACTACAATAAGGAGAAGTAAGCCATGTGCGGCATCTTTGGACTTATTCCCAACCGGGAGAGCGTCCCCCCAAGCCAAATCCTACGACGGACAATCGATACTTTGTTCAACCTCTCGGAATCGCGTGGCCGTGAAGCCTCCGGCATCGCTTTTCTTCTCCCCCAATCAATCCGGGTGGCAAAACATGCCGTCGCCGCCTCCGACTTGATTTCCCAGCCTGAATACAATCAGGCCTTCGAGGCGGCCCTGGGGACCAACGGCAATTATCTTCAGGCTGTTATCGGCCACTCCCGGCTCGTTACCAACGGCGCGCAACATATCAATGAAAACAACCAACCCGTTATCAAGAGCGGGTTGGTGGGAATCCACAACGGCATCATCACCAATGTGGATGAGCTCTGGGAGCAGTTTCCGGAATTGCCGCGCCAATACGGCATCGACACCGAGATCCTGTTGGCTTTGATTCGAAAATTCCTTAACGGCGGACAATCGTTGATTCAGGCCGTGCGCCAGGCCTATAAACTCATAGAGGGCGTTGCATCCATCGCCTTATTCTTCGACGACTTCAATGTTTGCCTCCTGGCTAGCAATAATGGTTCTCTCTATGTGGGCCTGGATAAAACTCATCAGGTGGTGGTCTTTGGTTCGGAAAGATACATTCTCCAACAGCTTGCCAAGAGGAAGTTCTTCTCTGATATTTTTGGCGATCTCCAAATCCATCAAATAAGGGCAGGAAACGGTTGCCTGTTACACCTTGATCATTTCCAAATTGATACATTTGCTCTCCAGGGGGAAGACTCCCTGGATGTAAGCTCGCTGCTTGAAAAGAACCGATCAGTACGGCTCATTCAGGATATTTCCCCAGACAATGGTAGGCCGGCTAGCTTGCGGAGCATCCCGGGTGAAGGTCCATATATCCTCTCCCCCTCGTTTGTCGATGAGTTTCCCAAGAACCGGGATAGGGTTGCCAAACTGCGCCGGTGTACTTGTTGCATCCTGCCGGAGACTATGCCGTTCATTGAGTTCGATGCCCAAGGAGTTTGCAACTACTGCCGCAGCTATAAAAAGCTGGAACTCAAGGGGCTCGACGCCTTGATGGAACTCATAGAGCCATACCGTAAGGGAACCGGTGAACCGGAATGTCTGGTGACCTTCAGCGGCGGCAGGGACAGCAGCTATGGGGTGCATTTTGTCAAGAATGTGCTGAAGTTACATCCTGTCACCTATACCTATGACTGGGGCATGGTGACGGATCTGGCCAGGCGCAACCAGATGCGGCTATGCGGAAAACTGGGCATTGAGCACATTCTCGTCTCTGCCGACATCGCCTGGAAACGGGCCAACATTCGCAGAAATGTGACTGCCTGGCTGCGCAAACCCCATCTAGGTACAGTCCCCCTCTTTATGGCGGGTGATAAGCAGTATTTTTACTATGCCAACAAAGTGAGTCAGCAAACCGGCTGTAAAGTCATTGTGCTCTGTGAAAACCTCTTGGAGACCACCCGTTTCAAGTCAGGCTATTGCGGAATCCCGCCCCGGCATGGGACGGCCCATACTTATACCCTATCAGTAATGGATAAAGCCAGGATGGCGCTTTTCTACGGTTGGCAGTATCTCCAGAATCCGGCGTTTATAAATGCCTCCCTGGTAGATACCCTCAGCGCCTTTGCGTGTTATTACGTCATCCCCCACCCTTACGTCAACCTCTACGAGTACATTCAGTGGGATGAGGAGGAGATTGCCTCGACGCTCATCCGGGAGTACAATTGGGAGACGGCCACTGACACCAAAAACACCTGGCGTATTGGCGATGGCACCGCTTCTTTTTATAATTACATTTACTACACCATTGGCGGTCTAACCGAGAACGATACGTTTCGAAGCAACCAGATCCGGGAGGGGGCCCTGACGCGGCCTGAGGCCCTGCGTCTGGCGGCAAGGGATAACGAACCCCGTTATGAATCCATTCAGTGGTATTGCGACATTATCGGCATTGACTTTGACGATACTATCAGGACTATCAATGCAACTCCAAAATTATATGAAAGGATAAGCTGACGTAACACAGTATTTATTAACAATATCTATTGCTTATATTAGGCTTGGGTATTTATCATGAATGTGCCTAATAAGAACCGTCTGTTCATGTCTCCGAAAACCGACATGAATAGCCTGACTAATCAACTACTCCATGGCATATATCTTTCCATTTGGGCTTGCTTCAAATACTTATCTTTCCCTTTCTTCAATTATTTGAGGTATGGGGTCTTACGTCTTTTCTCTGCCAACATTCGGGCGACGTATATCGCTGATGGTGTAACTATCATGTTTCCATGGCGCGTGCGCATTGGCAGGAACTCCTCTCTCAACCAGGGTTGCATCCTGGATGGCTATGGGGGTATCGATATCGGCCAAGGTGTGCGAATTGCCGCCTATGTGACCATCAATACGGCTGATCACAATTTTTCTGATTCTTCAAGGCCCATTATGGACCAAGGATATGTCTGTGGCCCAGTCCATATCGAAGATGATGTCTGGATTGGGGCGCATGTTTGCATTAATAAAGGGGTGACGATCGGCCGGGGGTCAGTTATCGGCAGCGGTTCGGTCGTAACGAAGGATATCCCGTCATATAGCGTGGCTGTAGGCAATCCCTGTAGAGTAATTCGCGAGCGGGCGTAGCCTTTATGGAATTATTTGGGCTATCTCTGCAGAAAAGCCGTTTCACCCGCGACTTTATCTGGAATGTTGCCAGCTTAGGGGTACTGGGGGTCAGCGGCATGCTGATCAACAGCATCATCCTTTCCGCTTGCGGCAACGCGGCCCTTGGCGTCTTTAATCAGGTTTTTGCCATTTATATTATTGCCTCCCAGCTAGCGGTGGGCGGACTCCAGTTTTCAACGCTGAAACATTGCTCCCACGTTCAGGACAATCTCCCGGAATGCGCCTTGGTGACCTCATCCGCCCTTATGCTGGTGGCGCTCTTGGGGCTTCCCATTTGTCTGGGGCTCTTTTTATTGCGCCCCATTATCGGCCGGGAAATCTTAAGCCCGGCGGTGGCGGAGGGCCTGGGATACGCGGTGCCGGGGCTATTCCTTTACTCTCTCAACAAAGTCTTGCTGATGGTTCTCAACGGCCTGCGCCATATGCGGGCCTTCGCGATATTCCAGGCCCTGCGATATTTGCTCATTCTCGGGGGGGTCATCCTGGTCATCATCCTGGGCTGGCCCGGATCCCGGCTGCCACTGTCGCTGACCCTGGCGGAAGTCCTGCTGTTCATTGGACTTTGGGAATATATTCGCCATAAATTGTTCTCACTCGAATTCTCTTTTTCCGCGGTTATGCGCTCTTGGTTCCGGCGCCATCTCTCCTTCGGCACCCGTGGTTTCCTTAGTGGCGTGCTGATAGAGATGAACACCCGGGTGGATGTGCTGCTGATCGGCTATTTCCTGTCCGACGTCATGGTTGGCATCTACAGTTTCGGCGCGGTGTTTGCCGAAGGTTTCGCCCAATTATGCATTGTTATGCGCCAGAACCTTGATCCTTTGATCGGCCAGGCCTTTGCCGAAAGGGATAGGGAGCGGATCATGGCTTTGTCAAGTAAAGTGCGGCAAAAGTTTTTGCCGCTGATGGTGGGATTGGGTGCAGCCCTGGTTGCCGGGTTCCCCCTCCTGATTTGGCTGATCTCGCCGGATCCGGCCAATTGGAAGAGTTGGGGCATTCTGGCTATCCTGGTGGGCGGCATTGTCGTCGGCGCCAGTTACCGCCCCTTCAGCGGCATTCTCTTGTTAGGGGGCCGTCCCGGCATGTTTACCTTTCTCATGGCCAGCAGCGTAACTTTGAATGCCTTGCTCAACCTCCTGCTCATCCCCCATCTGGGCATTGCCGGGTCAGCTCTCGCCACCTCGACGGTTTATATGTTGGAAGCATTGGCCGTAGTGCTCATGGCCCGGCAACTATTCGGAATTCGCCTGTGAGTTATCAGCAATGCAGAAGAAACAATAGATTGATGAAAAAATTATAGGGCGGAACTCATGTTACATAATATTATTATATTATTAGTTTCATTCACCATGTTATACATATCTTATCGGCTTTTTCTGAAGGTTTCGGGATCAATGCAAATAACCCATTTAAATTGGATATCATTTAATTATTATTTTGGGGTAATTCTGCAAAGTTTAATTGGGGTAGTGATCATCGCCATGAATCTTGACAGTAGTGAAAAACTTACAAATCTAATTAGCCAAGACGACCGTCTTCTGGCATGGGCTGCGGTAGTTTATGGAATGATCGCCATACCAATAGGTATTTTGTTTATCTACCGGATGTTCGGGGTAAAAACCAACCTCTCCACATTCGCACAAAAGCCTCTCATGCCATTAATTGGCAAGACTGACCAATCAATCAGGTACGCTTTGTATTTCTTAGGTGTTATTTGTATTCTGTCTGTGCTTTACAGCATCTGGACAAGTGGGGGAATTTCCATGCTGAGGTCTGCATTCCAAAGCGCTGCAGCCACAGCTGAAATACGGGCTGAAATTGGCTGGCACTATTCTGGAATCGACTTCATACGTCAGGTATTCGCCTTGATGCTTACACCTATTCTTAGTTTTATATTTTTTTCATATTGGCGCATGACCCGCCAGCGGTCTTGTTTTATATGGTTTATAATTATGTTCTTGGCGTCTTTAACAGTTCTGACATTCTCTCTCGCAAAGAGCGCTTTGTCATTTTATGTAATAGGGTATATCTTATTGTTGGTTCTGATTGATGGGAAAACCACAAGACGCTTTACAGCAATATGTGTTTGTTTAGTTATGATATTTTTGATAATGATGTATGCTGTTTCATATCGAGAACATGACATTAGTTCTATGTTTTCCATTGATAATTTTAATTCAAGCATAGTTACCAGACTAATATTTGGCCAGATAGTAGGCATTTATTTTTCATTTTTTGTTTTTCCATCCCTCCATGCACATCAGGGCTTACTCAGCCAATCTGGGGTGATAAGCTCTTTATTTGGTTGGGAGAAGGAACTTCCTTATGATTTGGTAATGACCCAGACAATCAGCAGTTCATCGGTGAAGGGTCTGGGTACCAGTCTTTATCCGGCCGAAGCCTGGGCCCTTTTCGGATGGCCAGGCTTGGTCTTTTGCCCTTTATTACTGGGCATGGCTATCGGGGTAATTTCCTGGATGATGTTTCGTTTCCCCAAAACACCGGTACATGTGGGGGTCTATGCGTACATTTCTTATAAGCTGGTAATCACCGCGGGGTTTATGCTTTTCTTCTATAACCCGGAGCTAATTAAAACTTTAATTGTGTTGTTTGTTTTTGTAATGATCGGGGTTTTCCTCTCTCCTCTCAAAGTGCGGCAGCCTTTAAGGCAAGACGAAGCTTCCTCCCGGTCCATTTAAAATCAAAGGTAAAAATATTGATATGAGTGAAGTTGTTATTCACGTGGGGAAGTTCAATTGTTTTAATTCATCCAGGCTTTTTATGCAAAGGAACTGGGATTCCGGGAAAGTAATTTTCATTTGCCGGAATGGAAATTTTACGGCCACTAATGCCAGAAAATGGGGTGTGCATTTTCGAGAGTTGTCATTGTGGAATTTGCTGAAATCAATTGATCAGAATACAACGCGTATTGTCTTCCATGCACAGGCCTCCCTTCCTTACCTAATTATCAGCTTATTGTTAATTAGATTGAAAAAATGGAAGGTAGAACTGGTTTATGATATTCATGATATGCATGAACAGCAGCATGGCTCAATTAAGGTTTGGGTACGTTGGCTCATTCTAGGCGCCGCGGAACTACTGGTTCTCTGCCTTTTTAAAATAAGAGCCATTACCGTTTCGGAGAGTATTGCCAAAGAAATAGCTCGAAGATATAAATGCGCTCAACCGGACGTCTGTCTTAATGTTTCTCCCAATCAAAAATCCCCAGAGTCTCATAAGTTGCTGTCGGAACCTAGGATTGTTTACTTTGGCAACTTCGGTAGATTTCATGAATATCGCATTTCTTCCCAAACACTCGAGACCCTCGAGAGGGAAAAAGTTAGTATTGACTTCCATGGACATATAGATCCAGAGTATCAAAATAAGTTGGCTGGTTACGCTGAACGTGGGGTAATAAGGCTTCATGGAGAATATCGACCGGAAGACTTATCATTTTTGTATAATTACAATTTTGCCATTCTTGACTATGCTTCATCTCCGAGTTGCAACGTGAGATTCTGTCTGCCAAATAAGATATTTCAAGCATTAGGTCATGGATTAACAGTATTGGTTTCTCCTAATCTGGAACAAGCCCGCCAGCTATTTGCTAAAGTACCATTTGCTGTTGTCCAGTTACCACCTAATTATAAGAAAGTCAGGGAATTTTTGGAAAATATTATTAGGGAGCGGCCATCAGAATATTATGATATGGTTAATGGTTACTTAGATAAACTGGCAGATATGTCCAGATTATCTTATCTAGGATTACATAGAGATGAAATACAAAAGCACCGGTTCAGTAGCTAAGTTATCAATGATTGTTCATAATAATGGAAAATTATTAATGATGAATTGCCTTGTCTAACTTTATGGAAGAGGTCTTGTTAAAATATTTAAATATGGTTCCCTGGGTAACCTCCGGTTTTGTGGCCGGGGTGTTAGTACTGGTGACGGCTTTCTGGTTGAAGGCCAGGCCGCCAGGGTTGATGATTAAATATCTTTGCGGCTGCCTAATTCTTCTTATTGCCGGCAACTTATACTGGTTTTCTTCCATTGACAGGCGGGGTGGCCGCACTACTGCTGCAGCCTGGAGGCTTCATGGCCTGCGGGGATATGGTCTTCCAGACCTGTGGCGCGGATACCCTGAGAGGATAGGCATACTTGGTCCGCGGATGGAAGCCTACCTGGTCCTCAGAAAATACTGTCGCGGTGCGAGCTTGCTTTTAATGGCGGGCAGCCTCTCTGATATGGGGCTTTCCGAAAAATATCTATTAGAACTGGCTCAGGTTGCTGCCATACGACAAGGGGCACCTAAAAATGGATTATCTTTTCATCTCCTTAAGCAGCGTTGCCAGGGGGTTGAGGAGATTACCATGAGCGATGGCCTCTTGTTCAAGTTTTGCGTCCGGGCAGATGATGGCCAGCCGGCTGTGCTGGTATGGATGCAGGGGAGAGAGGTTTTCTTTGCCCTGCCAGCACAAAAGAGGTTCATGACTCAGAGCCATCCCAGGGGAGTAAATGCTGAGTGAGATGGCCTTTTTTGCAGGCTTATACCTGTGGGGTTTGGCTTTCGGATCCTGCCTCTGGCCCACCCTGCCCCTGGGTTTTCGTCTAACTCTGGCCTTATTTTGGGGCTTCGTAGGCTGGAGCGCTTTTGTCCTGGTATTTCTTGGAATAGGGGTTGGCTGCCAGCTTACCACCATGGTATTGGCTGTGGGGATTACAGGAGGCGCGATGAGCGCCTGCGGTATTAGAAGAGGGGCGGGGAAAGCTGCAAAGGAAATCGCCGCGTCTGCAATCGGCGTCCTGGTAATCATGGGCGTGGTCTGGGCCGCGTGGACTGTCAACTTGGGGGTTATCTGCTACGATTCAGTTCCTCAACTCTTTATTTCCCGGGAAGTCGCTGCTTCTGGCTCCCTGGGCCGTATTGGGCCTTTATTGGGATCCTGGGGGCTGCTGCTTATTCTGGTGCATTCTGCGGCGCCACTGATCGGTAGGGAGTATCTGCTGGCCGCGCAACCCCTTATCGGCATCGCCAGCCTGGGCCTCTTAGGGACATTATCATTTAATTGTCTGCGCGTCCTAAGTGTATCCCATAAAGCCGCGGTGGGGTTAGCCATGCTCCTCTGTGGTGCCTGGGTGAGCACCTACTTTATTCTTTTCGAGTTCTTTCTGATCCATAATAATATGTTAGCGGCAGCCTATTTTCTTTGTGCAGTGGGTGCCTTATGGATTAGCCTGGCTCGCCGGGACCCGGTATTCGAGGAAGTGGGGGTTTTAGCCGTTACCTGTTATTGTTTTACCCGGATAGAGGCGCCAATCTTTGCCGCGATGGTTCTATTGCTATATAGTTCTCTATCTGCTCGGTTGACGCAGCATTGGCGGTTATGGTGTTCTGGGGGCTGCTTGACTGTCTGCCTCTGGTATCTTTGGCTGGCAAAATCTGTTTCTTCCGGAAACGACATTTTAACCCCGGCAAAGGCTGCCATCATAGTATTGGTTATGCTGGTGTCAGGATTGCTGTGTTCCACGAAATTTCTCTATTCCCTGGGGAGCAAGATAAACCTCTTCAAGTATGGAATGATCTGTCTATTCTTGATCTTGCTGTTTATGTTTATTTCCAAGCCCGCCCATATGGGAAAAAGTCTGTTCGCCATGGTTAGCAACCTGGCGGCAACGGGGCGCTGGGGGTGGACATGGTTGATCCTTGGTGGAATACTGGTAAGCTGCATCAGCCGGCAATGGTTCGCCGGGGGGGCATTGTGGGCAGGAGCATTATTTGGCGGCTTAGGCGTATTGTTAGCCTTGGCATATTTCAGAGTGCCTTACCATGTGGGCTGGCCCGACTCAGCCAATCGTATATCGACTCAGTTCGTTGCGGTGGCACTAGTTTTCATTGCCCTGAATTTTTGCTCCAGCTCTCGTTTGAGTGACATAAACACCAGAACAAATGAGTTAACAACTCAGGCCTGAGTAATACAACTCGAGAGCTTCAAGCTGAGGATGATTTTTAGTGTGATCAAAAGATTAATTAAAGGCAATTAAGTCATTAAAACATTAAATAATTTAATGAATTTCTCCAGTGTATATTCTTGTGACGCTTATAAGGAAGTATTTTTTGTTTGAGGGCGCCATCACCAATACCATCTTGGATGCACATCACGCCGCAATAAAGCCCACATCCGCGATTAATTCACCTAGATTGACTCTATCTGCTGATCCGGTAGATTATATGGCAAAATTGCCGAAGCAAATATAGGAACCAAAAGATGTTATATATCCAGCGGAAGGTTGGGGCCTCATACCAAGGGAATTAATCAACAGTATGCGATTACTATGCGTAATACCTTTTTATAAACCAGCCTATGTGTATGGTGGACCAGTTAGATGCGTTTCTGCCCTTTGTGAGGCTCTTTCTTCTCTGGATGTGGATGTTACAGTATACACAACCAATGCCAATGGAGCATTAGCAAGCGATGCTTTTGAACCTGATAGCTCTCAGTGTATTAACGGTGTGAAAGTCAGATATTTTTCGAGAGATTTTGCAACCAATTATTTTTACTCAACGTCATTAGCGAGAGCATGCGAAGAAACTATCAAGGATTTCGATTTAGTTTATATCGTTTCCAATTGGTGTCATCCTTTTCTGACTGCCTGTAAAGCGGCCTATCATACAAATGTGCCTTATATCATTTCCCCTAAAGCGTCTTTAAAGCGGGCTGCGTGGAAGGGAAGTAAATATGTAAAGAAGATAATTTATCATTATATATTTGAACGAAAGCTGATAAATAACGCCAAGTTCCTGCACTATTCCACCCATTTAGAGAGTAAGGATTCTGAATGGTTAAAAATTAAAACTCCATTTTTTGTTCTGCCTGATTCAATAGATCTATCTGAATTTGACGAACTGCCCCCTTTGGGCAATTTTCGGAAAAAGTTTGAAATACCTGATGAATCAAAAATAATTTTATATCTGGGACGTATTGAACAGCAAAAAGGTTTAGATATCGCCTTTCAGGCTTTTGCGCGCCTCCTGGGGACACATGCCAACGCTTTCTTTGTGGTTGCCGGACCAGAGGAGGACAACTATCTAAGTCCACTCCGCAATCTGGCCCATTCTTTGGGGATTTCGCACCGGGTTCTTTTCACCGGCTTTTTGGATTCACGGGCCAGGATGGAAGCCCTGAGGGATGCCGATGTTTTTCTATTGACCTCCTACTCCGAAAACTTTGGCATCGCCATAATTGAGGCAATGCTGTCAGGTCTTCCAGTAATTGTTTCCGATCAAGTAGGAATTTCCGATTATATCAGAGACCTTCAACTTGGAGTAGTTGTGCCTTTGAAACCAGACTTAATAGCAGAAAAATTAGAATTAGTTATAGGATCAGAAGAATATTATAAAGATATTGCCAAAAAAGCCTCAAGTTGGGTTAGAGACACATTTGATCCTCAAAAAATTGCAGTCAAGATACTTGATAAATTTAATAATGCGATTAAATAATGATAAATATGAAATGGGAGAAGGTAAGATAGTTCTATTAGGGATTAATTAATCGTGAAGATATTAATTACTACTCAAGTATTTCCACCAGAAGTTCATCCCACCTCGATTATGGTGAGAGAACTGGCGGAATATTTGGCTGGACACGGCCAGGATGTCACGGTGGCCGCAGGTTACCCCCATCATCCTTACGGGCGGCTTTATTCCGGATACCGTCAGCAGTGGATCAACATTGAGGAGAGTGACGGCTACCGGCTAGTGCGAAGTATGCATCTGATTAATCCCAGTGCAGCAATAATCCCCCGGGCCCTGGTTATGGCCTCGCAGTGCGCTGGGTTTATATGGGCTGCCCTCAAAAGCGATCAGCCTGATTTGGTTATTTCTTACGGCCCCCCCTTAATCGGTCCCTTGATTTCTGGCCTTATCGCCAGGGCGACCGGGGCTAAGTTGATCAACGTAATTTATGACATCTACCCCGATATTCTGGTGGAGATGGGGAAACTGCAAAACCCGGTTTTGATCCAGGCTTTCAGAAAAATAGAGGACCTGGTTTATCGCGCCTCCGACCATATAATCGTCCTGTCCGAAGGATTCCGCCGCACGTTAATTCAAGAGAAAGGTCTCGATGATAAGAAAGTTACAGTGATTCCGGTGTGGCTAAGCGGCCGAGATATTGTCTCGATGAGTCGGGATAACCCCTGGCGGCGAGAGATGGGGATCGGGCCGGAGAAATTTGTGGTGCTCTACGCCGGCACCATGGGGTTAGTATCCGGAGCGGAAGTGGTGCTCGAGGCAGCCAGGGCCCTGGAAGCTTTTCCAGACATCTTGTTTTTGATAATCGGGGCAGGACAAGCCAAAGACCGGGTTGAGGCTGAAGCAAGTAAGAACGGACTGGCAAATCTTAAATTTTTGCCCTTTCAACCCCGGGAGCGTTTGAGCGAAGTCCAGGCCACGGCGGATGTATCGCTGGTAACCTTGGCCCCGGGTCGCGGGAAAACCTCGGTCCCCAGTAAAGTGCAGGGTTATATGGCGGCTGGAAGGCCGGTGATTGCCTGGGTTGATGAGGGTTGCGATACCGCAGAACTCATTCAAGAGGCAAAATGCGGTCTGGTGGTGCCACCGACCGGAGGGGAGAGTCTGGCCGAGGCCATCCAATTTTATTACCACCATGGTGAGGCCAGAAAGTTAGAGGGACACAACGGCCGGCAGTATTTCCTGAAGCATTTTGAAAAAGAGGTTGTACTCAAGCGGTTTGTGAATCTTGCTGAGGACTTGGCCAATCGCAGCGGGGACAAAACTTAGATGCTTAACCGGGAGGCGCATAACCCTCCTTGACCCCCTAATTTTTCGCCCCCTGTTTCGGGCGGGAGGTTGCCAGGTGACTTGCAGCTGGTAAATGGACGGGGGAAACGGCTTTCTCCGCCTGCAATTACCGCTGGCTTCCCCGGTGGAAGAGGGGAATGGGGGGTATTGCTCCCATCCCCGCGGGCCCGGAAGCGAACCATGGGCATTCGATGCCGCAGCAGGCCCGACAATAGGCGTTAGCATATTGCGGTAACAACCGGATGTTTCAGGAAGGTTGCAGATTTTCAATCAACCTGCGGAAGGTGGGACTTGTCCCAGTCAAAATCTGAGCTGTTAGTTCGGCCCTTGAGGCTGGTCGAGATTCCCCGGGCCGTTGCCATCCATAGAGCAGCGTTTCCAGAATTCTTTCTTACTTTTCTTGGCCCGGATTTCTTAACACTTCTATACCGGTTTTATGTTACCGGTATAACGGAAATCGCATTCGCCGCCCTCTACCGGGACCAGATTGTCGGGACTCTCTTGGGGACGACTCAACCTCAGAAATTTTACCGGCGCTTGGCTATCAAGTATGCATGGCGGTTCGCTCTGGCGGCATTGAAGCCTTTTCTGCAAAGGCCCGCCATCTTGCCCCGCCTGATCCGCGGCCTGATTTACCGGGGAGATCACCCTGATTTTGAACAGGGCGGAGCCTTGCTTGCCTCCATTTGCGTGGATGTTCCTTCTCAACACCGGGGGGTGGGAAGTGCTCTGGTTATAGCCTTTGAAAGGGAGGTTTTGCGGCGGGGAGCCAAATTTGCTTATCTGGCCACAGACCGTGACCAGAATGAGAAAACCCTATTATTTTATAAAAGACTGGGTTGGATGCCAACGGGCGAATTTGCCACCCGGGAAGGGAGAGCTATGGTTGTCTGCTGTAAATTTTTTGAAGGGTCCTGAATATGTTCAAGCTGCCCCCGCAGCACCACCCTTACTGGGAGAGGAAGGTGGCGGCGTTTTTTGCTGGAAAGGCACAAGTGGTTAGCAGGGATGATAAAAGAGAAGGAGTTATGATAAATTTGGGGAGCAACCCAGTAACTATCTCCGGCGGATGATCTTATGACCACTGACCAAAAAACCGATATTCCCTTTTCCCCACCCTTGGTGGGCGAGGAGGAAATTGACGAAGTCATCAAGACACTGCGTTCTGACTGGATCACCACGGGTCCAAAAGTGACCCAATTCGAAGAGAATTTCAAGACCTTCATCGGCGCCCCGGCAGCTCTGGCCGTAAGTTCTGGAACGGATGCCATGTTGGTGGGGCTTGCAGCTTTGGGCCTCGGCAGGGACGATGAAGTGATCACGACCTCCATGACCTTTTGTTCCACCGCGCATGTCATTGAGCATCTGGGCGCCCGTCCGGTTTTTGTGGATGTTGTCCCTGATACTCTTAACATTAACCCCGAGCTGGTTGAAAAGGCGGTCAGGCCTCGTACCCGTGCGATCATGCCGGTCCACCTTTATGGGCATCCTTGTGAAATGGATCCCATCATGGAAATCGCCCGGCAGCATAATCTGTTGGTGATCGAAGATGCTGCTCACGCCCTTCCCGCCTCGTATAAAGGCCGAATGATCGGCACGATTGGCACCTGTACCGCGTTCAGCTTTTATGCCACCAAGAACCTTACGACCGCTGAAGGCGGCATGCTGACCGGGGATGCCGATCTCATCGACCGGGCGCGCCTATGGAGCCTCCACGGCATGAACCGTGATGCCTATAAACGTTACAGCGCCGATGGTTCGTGGTTCTATGAGGTGGTGCTTCCCGGTTACAAGTGCAATATGACAGACATCCAGGCGTCATTGGGCCTGCATCAGTTAAGGAAGCTGGAAGCCTATCAGAGACGGAGGCGAGAGGTGGTGAGGGCTTATTATGATGCCTTTGGAGATATCCCGGAGCTTGAGCTGCCGGTGACGCGGCCGGAGGTTGAATCTGCATGGCATCTGTATGTCCTCCGGCTTAATCTCAATCGGCTTACCATCGACCGGGCCCGTTTCATAGAGGAGCTCAAAGCCAGGAGAATTGGCACCTCCGTGCACTTCATTCCCCTCCATCTCCAGCCTTATTATCGAGACAAGTACGGTTATCAGCCTGAAGATTTTCCCATAAGTTACGATAATTACAAAAGAATTGTAAGTGTGCCTTTGCATCCGCGGCTCTCCGACGAAGATGTATCGCGGATCATCAAGGCGGTGAAAGAAGTGGTGGCGATCTTTAGACGGAGGAATTCCCCAGGCGCGGATCTTCAAGGGTAAAACGATGAGCGGCATCCCCAGGGCGGTTGAGATGGCATTGGCTTTGTGCGGACTGGTCGTCTTTTCGCCTTTGTTATTTCTTCTAGCTGTGCTCATCCGGTCCACTTCGCCAGGACCTATCTTTTTCCGGCAGCCGCGCGTCGGCCGCTTTGGAAAGCCCTTTGAATTAGTAAAATTCCGGAGCATGCACGTTCAAAACCGAGGCCCCCAGGTAACGGCAAAAGGGGACATCAGGGTTACCCGCCTGGGCCGGTTATTACGTAAAAGCAAGTTGGATGAACTCCCGGAACTCTGGAATGTGGCTCGAGGAGATCTCTCTTTGGTAGGTCCCCGGCCGGAGGTGTGTAGATATGTGGATCTGGAAAATCCTCTGTGGCAAAAGGTTCTAGAATCCCGGCCCGGGATAACCGATCCAGTGACACTCCGGCTGCGCAACGAAGAGGAGTTCCTATCCAGCTGCGAAGGGGACCTGGAAACCTTCTACGTAAGCACTCTTCAGCCATACAAGTTGTTGGGTTATACTCAATATCTGCAGCACCGTTCTTGGCGGAGCGACATCAATGTGCTTCTGGAAACGGTTTGCGGAGTTCTTTTTAAGGCCAGGGCTGCTCCCCCAAGGCTGGAGGAAATTGTGGGGGTGGTCAAGGAATACCGGGGCTGGAAAGAGAAGGATCTTTTATTAAGGCATGAACGCGCAAAGGCAAGGCACGAAACCGGAACCCTGCGTCGATTATGAAGCAGTCATCCCCGAGCCTTTGTCTCACCCATAAATATTGGAGATATTTTTGGAAGCTGGTGCAAAACCTAATTCCCATGTCACCCTGAGCCGCAGGCTAAGGGTCTAATCATTGAAATTACTAGATTCTTCCCTGCGCTCAGAATGACAATTTGATAGATCGGGAGGTCTTGCAACAGCTTTTAGAACAGGATCTCCAACCTGGTCCTGCCCGGAGGGAGACGGCTGGTATCCATTTTCCACAACTATCCGCAGGACCTTAAGGAAAATGGACCCTGGCCGTTTCCCGGGCACTGGAGATATGACTGGTGAATAAAAGAACGTCTCAAGATAAGGAAGGGAGATGGGGACAGCAAAGAAGGCACTAATCACTGGGGTCACCGGACAAGACGGCAGTTATCTGGCGGAGTTGCTCTTGGGTAAGGGGTATGAGGTCCATGGTCTATTGCGTCGCTCCAGCACCTTTAATACCAGGCGCATCGACCATCTCTACGTGGACCCCCACGAACCAGGAGCTCGTTTCTTTCTGCACTATGGCGATTTGAGCGACTCCGGCCAACTCAGCCACCTGATTTACAATATTCAACCGCAAGAGATCTATCACCTGGGGGCCCAGAGCCATGTGCGGGTGAGCTTCGATATGCCGGAATATACCGGAGACATCAGCGGCTTAGGAGTGATCCGCCTCTTGGAAGCTATCCGCCGCAGCGGTATTAAGACTCGATTCTACCAGGCCTCATCCAGTGAACTCTTCGGCTCGGCGCCGGCGCCCCAGAATGAGGAGACCCTGATGCGTCCCCGGAGCCCCTATGCCGCGGCCAAGCTCTATGCGTACTGGATGGTGTGCAATTACCGGGAGGCTTATGGTTTGTTCGCGGTGAACGGCATACTCTTCAATCATGAATCTCCTCGCCGGGGTGAAACCTTTGTCACCAGAAAGATCACCAGGGCTGCGGCCCGTATCAAGCTGGGGCTGCAGGAAAAGCTCTTTTTAGGCAACTTGGAAGCCCGGAGAGATTGGGGGTACGCCCCGGAGTATGTGGAGGCCATGTGGCTCATGCTGCAGCAAGAAAACCCGGAAGATTTCGTGATTGCTACCGGTGAGTCTCATTCTGTCCGGGAATTTTTAGATGAAGCATTTTCTCATCTGGAGCTGGATTGGCGGGAGTATGTAGAAATTGACCCCCGGTATTTCCGGCCCACTGAGGTGGAATTTCTCCAGGGCGATGCCAGCAAGGCCAAACGCCTCCTGGGTTGGCACCCCAAGGTGACCTTTCAGGAACTGGCCCGGCTGATGGTAGAAGCTGATCTGCGGGCTCTCTTAGAGATGCGCCAATGTCAGGATGTGGTCCGAAAAATGGCCCTGGATAACGGACTGGTTGATTCCTTGGAAAGGTCCCCCTCGACACCGGAGGCACCATGGAAAAATCCGCCAAAATCTACCTAGCCGGACATCTAGGCCTGGTGGGTAGCGCGCTGGTGCGCCGTCTCCAGAGCGCCGGCTACCATAATCTGCTCTTGCGCAGTCTGGACGAGATGGATCTTCGGGACCAGGCGGCAGTGGCCGCCTTCTTTGCCCAGGAGCGCCCGGATTATGTTTTTCTGGCCGCAGCCAAGGTGGGAGGGATTTGGGCCAACAATACATATCCGGCGGAGTTCATTTATGACAACCTGATGATCCAGGTCAATATTATCCATCATGCTTATCTTAACCAGGTGAAGAAGTTGCTCTTTCTGGGCAGTTCCTGTATTTACCCCAAGTTCTGCCCTCAGCCCATGAAAGAGGCTTATCTCTTGGACGGCAAGCTGGAGCCTACCAACGAACCCTACGCGCTGGCCAAGATCGCGGGCATCAAAATGTGTCAGTCCTATAATCGGCAGTATGGCACACGGTTTATCTCGGTTATGCCCACCAATCTCTATGGGCCGGGAGACAATTTTGACCTGCAGGACTCCCATGTGATTCCGGCTTTGATCCACAAGCTGCATCGAGCTAAAAGCACCGGGGCATTGGAAGCAGCAATCTGGGGCAGCGGCGCACCTAGAAGGGAATTTCTCTATGTCGATGATTTAGCGGATGCCTGCTTATTTCTGATGGCAGGCTACGATGCCGATGAGATCATAAATATCGGCGTGGGCCAGGATTTGAGCATTAGGGAATTGGCCGAACTTGTAGCTGCCACGGTTGGTTTTACAGGACGTCTGGTTTTCGATACCAGTTTTCCGGATGGCACCCCCCGCAAGTTGCTGGACATTAGCCGCCTAAGAGAAATGGGTTGGAAAGCCGGCACTCAATTACCTGAGGGCCTGGCCAAAACCTATGCCTGGTTTCTGAAAAGCCCCTGGGTACTAAAAGCGGAATCGGCACAGACCTAATTCCCCAATAAATCCATGCCAGGAAGACACTATTTTTTAAATTTACCGGATATTTGGCTGCCGCGCTGGGCCCCGACGAGGTTGGCCGTCTAATTCCGCCGGCAGGGGTATAGGTCTAAATGGTGGGTTGGGGGAGAGCCAGAAACCTGGCGTTTCGTCTTGGGACCTTTTGCGCAAAGATATCCTCCGGGGGCATCTCAGGTAGCCCTTACCCCAGATACCCCCGCAGAGTACTTCTCTATTATTTTGAAAGACTCCACCTGGATGGGCAGTATTGCGAATACTGTCCCCAGCGTGTAACTGTAAATCAGACCCCAGGTCAGGGAATCACATAAAAAGTCGTTACCACGCTGTATGCGGCAGGAGTTGTAGTGCCTGCAAAACCAGCATACACATTAAATCCGTTAGAGGCCGCGGTCAAAGCTGTGGCAAGTTGTTCCTTCATAACAGCCGAGTTTAGAGTAAACCACCGATTGGTAAACGCCGGGGTGGCCGCGGTATCGGATAACATAACGTAACCACTAGTGCCACCGACACCCGCATACTTTACGGTGACTACATAAGAATTTGCCTGGGCGGCCGCAATCCCCAGAGTCGCGATCATAGTAACGGCCATAATGATCAGAACCACCTTCTTCATTTTCTTCTCCTCCCTTCTTAATGGTTTTCTGCCTTAATGCCCCTATATTTTGCTTTTACGGCTGTTTGTAAGGTCTTAGCAGCCGTTATTGCCACAAGGTCAGGTATTCTCCTTTTTATCTCCACCCGCTCATGCTCCCCTTAACTTCAAGGTGTTTTGTGAGTCGGAGGCAGAGAAGGAGGCTCCACAGGTTCGTTGATTGCCCTTTTTTGACTGGCTGTAATTGTATTAATTTCCTGCTGGGTGACGCCGCGTCCTCCCGGTGTGCTGGGGGGTATGACTTCAATGGTTTGTGGATCAACCTTTGGCAGGGCTTTCATGGCGTCATCCACCTCCTGCTGGGTGACGCCGCGTTCCCCTGGTTTGCTGGGGGGGATGACTTCAATGGTTTGGGGGTCAACCTTTGGCAGGGCTTTCATGGCCTCATCCACCTCCTGCTGGGTGATGCCACGCTCGCCGGGATGACGCGCAGGAATAACCTCGATGGTTTTCGGATCAATCTTGGCGGCGGCTCTAATGGCGGCTTCCACCTCCTCCTGGGTGATGCCGGTGCCGCCGGGTCTATCAGGGGGCGTGACCTCGATAATCTGGGTCCCCGTACCCCTGGGGCTGGCAGTCTTTGCGGTGGCGCCTTGTCCTGAGGGACTTGTAACCAAAAGTTCCATTACTTGGGCGCTCTTCTTGGCCTGTGCGCTCTTTTTGGCCGGTGGTGTTTGATCTTTCCGGCTTGCGGAAATTCCCGAATCTTTATCTGACCCACAGCCAAAAATTAGGCAGGAAAATGCTAAAATCACGGAGCATAAGCTAAGTCGCGGTTTAAAAGAGTTCGTTAACATGGAATTTTCTCCCTAACCTGAGGTTAGGCTGCTTTTTCATGAATTTTCCCAACGAAATAGGGATATTTATCCCAGTCTATGGTAGATAAATTAACTTTATTCTCCCCAAAAAACAAGCAGAGAGTCCAGAATTTTACTCATATTTGCGGTTCCCCCTTATATGGACCTTGGGGAGCTCAAACCGTATCCATCCAGGGACTTGGTGCTTCTGTTTTTTGTTAACATTTATAAGTTGTCTGGCCATTAATCATCAATCGGCAATATTACCTATTTTCTTATAGGTAAAATTGCCTATCTGTCCCCGGAAATGACCTTTTCTAAGACATTATATCAGAAATTAAGTATAAGTTGAAAGGTTTGGTTTTCCGGGAGCAGACCAATTCTGCGGCACCGGTTATGTGGATGAGAGGATGGTCGCCGAACCCTGGATATGATATCTACGCATTTTCTCCCCGTATACTGCCGTGCCCGCTCCCCCTCGGTCCCTGGGAGCAGGACAACCCCGGGATCATAGATGGCCTGGCGAATCGTTTTTCGGCTGGGATGCCTCTCCCGGGCTAGCTGTCGCCTCGACCTGCGAGGGAGAAAATAGTCTCGCTGGATAATCTCTTTCGCGTCCACCGTTGGCATTTTCCTCTTCTCTGGGCCCAAGATACCCCTCTGACATCTTGCCCCCAAAGGACGGCTTACGATGGGCCCCTTTTTTAGGCCCCCAGCCCTGCAAATGGTCCGCTTTTCCTTAAATATTCATAACTATAATTAATATCCGTAATTTTACGATCATACATAGACTTTGCGCCATGCTTTTCCGCCAAAAACCAAAATACCAAGTTGATTTTGAGCCACTGTCTGCTTAACCCCCGGCTGCCTCAAACTTCAGACTCTCTGCACCAGCGGCGGTATTAATTAGAGTAAGCCCATAACCTTTGGGAAACTGATCGATAGGGTGATAGGTGGGACTACTCCCCTTCGGGTCGATAAAAAAGATCATGCCTTCTCCGGGGTAACGCCCTGATTCGCCAGTCAATACCGTGGTCCTGACAGATTTGGCAAGGTAATTCTTCCGGAGGCATCGTTCAGGTGGTAATGATTGGCAGAGGATGGCAAGCCGCTGATGCGGTTATTTTCATAATTATTGTAAGAACAACCGCTTACTTCATAAAAACCATAGGCGGCATGGCCGCCATGGAGGTTGCCGAAATGATTATTGGCAAACGTGTTGTATGTGCAATTGGTAAGATAAGCGCCATAAGAGGTTACGTTAGTGCCGATAGGGTCGAGGTATATGTTATTGGAAATTAGAGATTCCTTAACTTGGGTTAAATTCATTGCATTGCCAATGAGGCCTTTAAACACATTGTCATTGATCTTCATCTTGGCATAATACCCGGAGCCGACGGTTATCACTGTTAAACCTCGATAACACTGCTCCACATGGTTGTTTGCGACAACATTTTCCCATGATACAGGATTTCCATGAGCGCTATATAATAATATACCTACAACTCCTCTGGTCGCTGCTGCATTGGTGGCACCAGCTTTAATATAATTTCCGACAATAGATACATCGCTAAATCCGCTGTAGTCAACCGGGTGTTCAGCTACCGCAATCGCGGCATTAGTGAACGTACCAGATATGCTGTTTGATGAAATGACATTACCATGAGATGTATTATTATTAACATCCCGGGGCTGTCCGGATACTACATTCTGGGCATGGCAATAAATTCCCATAGATGAAGAATAAGAACCAGTCGTATATATGTTATTTTCTGATATTACAGTATGAGAATAATACCCTTTAATTCCGGCCTGCACCATATTCCGAATTGAATTTCCGATTATTGTAAAATTAATTCCGCTGCAATAAATGCCGTTGTCGCCTTGAAGCTCGAGGATGTTGTTGGCTAGACGATAGGACGCAGATCTGTTGCCAGCGGTGATAAATTCACCATAGCCATAACAATAATTCCCTTCGACGGCCAGGCCAAAAGTGTCTCCGGTCGTATATATAGCTTGACAATAATTTTGATTTGGATAACGTTTCGTAGCGTCTGCATTAATATCGGTGTTTTTGAATTTGCATTTTTTTACAGAGCCGCCTGTAGTCAAAGAAAACGATAGGGGAACAACACCTCCAATGAAATTAACTCCTTCAATATCAACATTATTGCCGGTAACCCTAATTGATCTACGAAAATCATTGGTAGAAATATTAGCATTGGTAAAGTTAGCATGGTCACCAATAATGGTAAAACCGGAAGCCCTGGAATAGTCTCCTGCCAATAAAATTGCCGCGCGATTGCCAACAGCGCTCCCCACCGTGAAAGATCCTTTACCGGTAAGAATAACCCGATGGGCAAAGGTTATAGTGCTGGGAGAACGGAAGTAATAGTTCTTCTCCACTCTAACTTCAGCATCAGGGGGGACGGCATTAGCCAGAGACACCCAGGGGTCAGAGTCGTTGGCCCCGGACCCACCCCCAACTGCTCCAAACCATTCTGAAAAATAGCGGTCTGCCGCCCCCGGCCCGAACACCACCCTCCCCGGATCAGCATTAAAGCATTGATTAGGCCCTGCCCGAAAAGATTGAATATGGAGGGTTTGGTTATAAGTTCCCGGATCGGTGGCGGGACGGTAGTCTCCCTGGTAGCTGGAGGTATCGACCTGTATCCTAAAGGTATCATCAGTGATCTTGGTAATTTGATGCGCTCCATTTAAGGCCCTCCAGCCCCCGGCTTGGGTTATGCCCTGGAAAAAAACCATATCCCCGGTCGCCAGGTTGTGCTGCGGCCAGGTGACCACACAGCCCTTAGCTCGGCTTAACCCGGTAATGGCAACGGCGGGGATTTTGACGTTAAGGACTGCTCCTGCCATGGGTTTGAGCACCAAATTGGCAGGCGCATTAAAGTTGCCGGTAATGCTCCAGGTGCCAGGATCAAGAGAGACTTCCCGGGGGTTTGGACCGATGGCATCCTTGATGGCCTGCAGAGTGGCCTGGCTGGGCGTCCCATAATCACGGCTGTAAATAGGGCCGCCGTCCAAGGACCGGAGACCAGGGGGGAGGGCGAAACCTGGGTCCCGGGTGAGGGTTGCGGTAAGATTGGGGGCGTTAAAATCTTCGGTGGTGGCGTCCCTGGTGAAAGATCTGGAGGCCACAGTAACAGTATGGAATTTCCCCCCTTCTGTACCAAGACCCGGTAATAGAACTTTGTGGACCGCCGGTTTGTCGCTCAAGTCCTTGGGCACGGTGGAGGTATCCCCATCGACATAGATGGGGGTGGCGGTCATCCAAACTATCTGGTCTTCAACGGTGGCAAACCTAAGAATCCCGGCTGCCTGTGCCCCAATATTGTTGCCGATCACACTTACCGCACCTATTAGAGAATTATATTTATTAGGACAATTGGATTCTCCCCTGGCCGGTTTCAGGCCGTAATGTTGGCCGGCAACGCCGATCATCACTAAGAGCGTTACCAATGGGACAGCCGCGGCCAAGAATTCTCTAACCCTACCCATTTTTTTCCCCATCTTATCCCCATAGATTGCCAAAGCATAACCAGTGAATATTATGTAAATTTCATCATTACTCTCCAAAATATCAATTCTTAAAAAAATCATTCATTCTACATTTTTTCACCATAACTTAATTTTAACTTTCACCCGCCCAAAAATAAAATAAATATCTAGCAGTGTTCTTTGGTTCTGACGTTTCAGATTCTTCATCTCCAGACCCTGACCCCCCTTTTTAATCTTTGGTGCATAACCAGCCCCGTCCAGTTAAAAAATTCCTGAAGAGATTGCCGAGCATCACCAAAACCTTTACAATGATTTCATCTCCAAGGGGTTTCAGTTTGGATTTTCATTATTCTGCTGAAATGCCGGTCGGCCTGCAGCTCAATCACTCCAACGGCCTTTATCCCGGACTGACGGTCACCATGATGATGACCCTGGAGCCCAGGCAAATTAATGAGAGTTGCTTGACTATCTATCATGGGTTTTGTGGCGCGCAGAGATGGTCCGCAGCAATGGAAAATACCAAGATCGCTTCACCAGGCAGATGCAGATGAATCCTTTAATTTTCCGAGAATATGACATTCGGGCCCGAGTGGGGATCGATTTGACCGAGGAAGAGGTCTTTCTTTTGGGACGGGCCCTGGGCGCCTATTATCGGCAGCAAGGGAAGCGCCGTTTAGTGGTGGGCCGGGACTGCCGTCTCAGTTCCCCGGCATGGCAGGCCCGATTGATGGAAGCGCTGGTGGCCAGCGGCTGCCAAGTTTTGGATATCGGTATGTGCCCCACCCCGGTGCTCTATTTTGCGGTGCGTCATTGGCAGGCGGAGGGGGGAATCATCGTTACCGCCAGCCATAACCCCCCGGAATTCAATGGCTTCAAGATCTGTAACGGCTATCACACTATTTTTGGGGAAGAAATTCAAAAGTTGCTGCGCCTGGTGCAGCAAGGCGATTTTTTCTCCGGCACCGGTTCCCTGGAAGTGAAGGAGACGCTTCCCGCGTACCAGGATTATCTATGCCAAAATTTAAGGATTTCCCGTCCCCTGAGAATGGGCCTGGATGCCGGGCACGGCACCGCCGGCGCGGTGGCGTTGCCGCTTTTCCGGCGGCTGGGCTGCGAAGTCTGGCCCCTGTATTGCGAGCCTGATGGAGGGTTTCCCGCGCATGAGCCGGACCCCACTATTGAAGCGAACCTGGGGGACCTGAAAACTTTGGTCATTGAACAAAGCCTGGATTTGGGCGTCGCTTACGATGGCGATGGGGACCGCTTGGGGGTCATCGGCCCCCAGGGTGAGATAATCTGGGGCGACCAGCTTATGGTGCTTTTTTCCCGGGATATTTTAGCCGACCATCCCGGGGCTACCATCATTGGCGAAGTCAAGTGTTCCCAAAGAATGTATGACGATGTGGCCCGGCACGGGGGGCGGCCGTTGATGTGGAAGACCGGCCATTCTTTGATCAAGCGAAAGATGGTGGAAGAGGAGGCTTTGTTGGCCGGGGAGATGAGCGGCCACCTGTTTTTTGCGGACCGGTATTTCGGTTATGATGACGCCATCTATGCCACCGGGCGGCTGCTGGAGCTGCTGGCCAGGACAAAAAAGCCTCTCACCGACCTTTTAGCTGATTTACCCCCCGCCTGCATCACCCCGGAGATCCGGCGGGAGTGCGCTGATAAGATTAAATTCCAGGTGGTGGAATCGATAAAGGCCCGCTTAAAAAAGCAATTTTCCATTATCGAGGTGGATGGGGTCAGGTTCTTGCACCCTGAGGGGTGGGGCCTGGTGCGGGCCTCGAACACCCAGCCGGTCCTGGTGCTGCGCTTTGAAGCCGCCAGCCCGGAAACGCTCCAGGAGATTAAGGACTTGGTGGAAAAGATCGTGTCCGAAGAAATAGCTCTACACGGGGGTGGGTGATGAAGTCGCCTGGTGGAGATCTGCCCCTTTTTGGGGTCATCCTGGCGGGAGGATCGGGGACCCGCTTCTGGCCGCTGAGCCGTTCCCAATACCCCAAACAGGTGCTGCGGCTCCTGGGCACGGAGTCTTTGCTGCAATCCACCATCGAGCGTCTTTTGCCCCGTATTCCCCTGTCGCAACTGGCAGTAGTATCCAATGAAGCCCAGGCCGATGTTATTCGCCTGGATCTTTTCCGCAAGGGCTGGACTGATATCCGGGTGTGGCTGGAACCCATGGGGCGCAACACCGCCGCGGCAGTGGGGCTGGCGGCAGTGCTCCTGGACCGGGAAAAAGATGCCGAGATCATGGCGGTTTTTCCCGCGGATCATCATATCGGCAACCAGGAAGGCCTCTTTCAGGCTTTGGATCTGGGAGCGGAGCTGGCCCGGGCGGGCTATCTGGTGACTTTTGGCATCACTCCCACGCGTCCGGACACGGGCTACGGCTATATCAAGGCCGGCGACCAGGTGAAAGGCAAGGAGGGCGGCTTTCACGTGGCCGAGTTCATTGAAAAACCGGAGTTGAGCCGGGCCCGGGCCTTCCTCCAGGATGGCGGCTATTATTGGAACAGCGGCATGTTCTTGTTTCGCCGGGAGGTGATCCTCGAGGCCATGGCCCGGCATTTGCCGGCTCTCTATCAGGCCCTGCGCCGGGTGGGAGAGGGGAAGCAGTCCGTGGAAGCAGCATACCGGAGCATTCCCAGTATTTCTTTGGATCACGGCGTCATGGAGAAGGCGGAAAGCGTGGTGGTGGTGCCTGCGGACCTAAACTGGAGTGATGTGGGGACCTGGGAGGCCTTTTATAATCTCGTGGCTAAGGACAGCCGGGGCAACGCCGTGGTGGGCCGGGCAGAGGATTTGGATAGCCGCAATTGTCTGGTCTTCGCCCAGAATCGTCTGGTGGCCACCATCGGCCTGGAAGACGTGGTCGTGGTGGATACCGTCGACGCCTCCCTGGTTTGCCATCGGGACCGGGTGCAGGATGTGAAAAACCTGGTGGAGAGACTGAACAGTCAAAATTTGGCGGAATCGGTGCACCACCCTACGGTGGAGCGGCCCTGGGGCCGTTACACGGTCATCGATGCCGGCCCGGGTTTCCAGGTCAAACAAGTGGAGGTAGACCCGGGGAAAAGACTCAGTTATCAATGGCATCACCATCGGGCCGAACATTGGGTGGTGGTGCAAGGCACGGCCCTGGTGACCATCGGTGCCGAGACCAAAGAAGTAGCCAGCAATGAAAGCGTCTTTGTGCCCTTAAAAACCCCCCACCGCCTGGAAAACCCGGGGTCGGAGCCGGTACGTATTATTGAAGTGCAGACGGGCTCTTATCTGGGAGAAGATGATATTGTCCGCCTGGAAGATGACTTTTGGCGTCTGGCCGAAGAGGTTGATGGCCATTAAATCAAGGGTAAACAGATAGTTAAGCGATTGATTCCCTGCTGCTTCAGACCTATGCAATCCTATGCAAGCTCCTGATGTTCTCATCGTGGGCGGGGGCATTATTGGACTGGCCTCTGCTTATCAGTTCATCAACGCATACCCCCAAAAAACTGTCCTCCTCTTGGAGAAGGAGAAAGAACTGGCGGTCCATCAATCGGGCCGCAATTCCGGAGTTCTGCACGCGGGTATCTACTACCGGCCGGGATCCCTCAAGGCCCTCAACTGCCGGACCGGTAAGACGGCTATGGAGGAGTTTTGTGCCCGGGAAGGAATCAATTTTAAGACCTGCGGCAAGGTAATAGTGGCGGTGAATGAAGATGAACTGCCCGCCTTGCAGTCGATTTATGAGCGGGGCCGGGCTAATGGCGTCAAATGCGGACTTATTGACCGTTCCCGTCTCTTGGAACTTGAACCCCACGCCGCGGGGATCAAAGCCATCCATGTCCCGGAAACGGGTATTGTGGATTTTAGTCAGGTTTGCTCACGTCTGGCGGACATTATCAAGGCAAAAGGACAACAGATCCTCACGGGAGTTAAGGTAACCGGTCTGCAAGAAAAATCCGGCGAAGTAGTGGTGGAAACCACCAGGGGAGAATTCTCTCCCCAGTATATCATCAACTGCGCCGGACTCCATGCCGACCGGATTGCCGCCATGAGTGCCCGGCCCTTATTCTCCAAGATCATCCCTTTCCGCGGCGAGTATTATAAGCTTAAACCAGAAGCGGAGAAGTATTGTAACGCCCTGATTTACCCGGTCCCGGATCCCAGATTCCCCTTTCTGGGGGTGCATTTTACCAGGAAGATCTCCGGGGAGGTAAAGTGCGGCCCCAACGCGGTCCTGGCCTGGTCCCGGGAGGGATACCACAAGACCGACGTCAATCTCCGGGATTTATGCGAAAGTCTAATATACCCGGGGTTTGCCAAGATCGTGACCAGGTATTGGCGCACCGGTCTAGGGGAGATTTGGCGGTCCTTTAGCAAAGACGCCTTTGTCAGGGCCCTGCAGCGTCTCGTTCCCGAAGTCCGGGCAGAACACCTGCAGCCCTATCCCTCAGGGGTACGGGCCCAGGCGGTGAGCGCGGCTGGAGAGATTTTGGACGATTTTACCTTCCTGGAAAGTAAAAGGGTGGTCAATGTCATTAATGCCCCCTCCCCCGGGGCCACTGCCTCCCTCAGTATCGGCCAGGTGGTGGTGGAAAGGCTAGCCAAAAGATTTCCATAACCTCCTTATACCAAGTGGCAATCTAACAGCAATTTTTTTTATAGGGGCGAACCTTATGTTCGCCAGCCCACACAGGGCGAATACAAGATTCGCCCCTACAGTTCATGCCTATTGATGGCGAAATAGAATTATTAATACTGGGGACAATTTAGGGCTGGGGACAGTTTAGGGTTGAAAAAGGACAAGGGGTTAGGCTGACGGCCTAACCCCTTGGTTTTTCTGGCGGGCGATGGGCGACTCGAACGCCCGACCTTTGGTTCCGGAGACCAACGCTCTATCCACCTGAGCTAATCGCCCGCGCCTAGAAATATTATCAAATCCGGGTCTTATGTCAAGGAGGTTTGGGGCCGCCGCCGGCTCCCCTGCCTGCAAAAACCCGCGCCGAAAATTCCTCATACCAGGTCGCAATCTAACGGCAATTTTCTTGTAGGGGCGAACCTTGTGTTCGCCCGCCCGCACAGGGCGAATACAAGATTCGCCCCTACAGTTCAATGTCTTTTGATTGCGAAA
>JAGVAH010000163.1 GCA_020060385.1 Syntrophobacterales bacterium
CTGTTCTGGAACTTCAGCATGGAGGCCACTTCCTGGCGGAGCCGCCGCAATTCTTCATCCTTGGCCCGGTGATCATAGGGGGAAGATTTCTTTTTGCCCTTTTTCGCCTGGGCCGTATGGGCCGGGGGAGAGGCCGCCGGCTGGGGAGTTCCTGTGAGGGACCCGGTTACTGGCTGCGTGGGGGAAGAGGTTGCGGGGACCCGGGGCGCGGCCTCTGGAGCCTTGGCCGCTGTGGCCGCCGGCGGAGCACTGGGCCCAGGGGTGGGCGGCGCCGACCACTGGGCGGTCTTCGGGGCTTGGGGAGTTACCAGGCCCCAACTGCTGAATAAGCGGTAAATATCGCCCCGGCCCGCCAGCACTCCCAGGATGAAGATAATGATCATCATCCAGGCCAGTCCCAGGGCCCCAAAAACGACCTGCTTCAACCCCAGGACCAACTGCCACCCGGCCTTCTTGGCTTTCCTCCCCCGACCTGCCGGCACCTTCCCCCCCAAGGCTTATTCACAGTAAGCAGTAACCGTCTAAAAGGACTTTATTTACTGCTTACTGCTCACTGTCCTCACATCGTCTCCGGGGCTGCCACGCCCAGGAGACGCAGTCCATGGGCCAGGACCGTCTGCACCGCCTGCACCAGGCAGAGCCGGGCCCGGCTCAAGGGCAAATCTTCGGAGATGAACCTGTGTTTATAGTAATAACTATGCAGTTGGGAGGCCAGTTCCGTCAAGAAATAAGTGAGGCGGTGGGGCTCCAAATTCCGGGCCGCGGCTTCCACCACTTCCGGGTAGTGGGCCAGCATTTTTAAGAGGGAGATCTCTTCCGGCAGCTTCATTAAGGGAAACAATGCCGGCGCGGGCTTCGGCACCTGAAGATCCTGGGCCCCGGCCTGGCGGAAGACGGAGGCCAGCCGGGCGTGGGCGTACTGCACGTAGTAGACCGGGTTCTCCGGGCTCTGGGTCTTGGCCACCTCCAGGTCGAAATCCAGGTGCGCGTCGGCCCGGCGGGTCAGGAAGATGAAGCGGGCCGCGTCCTTGCCCACTTCGTCGATGACTTCCCTCAGGGTCACGAAGGTGCCCCCCCGGGTGGTCATGGCCACCGGCTCGCCGTGCCGCAGCAGGGAGACCAATTGCACCAGGATCACCTGCAACTGCCCCTGGCAGCCCAGGGCCTCCACCGCGGCTTGCAGCCGGGGCACGTAGCCGTGGTGGTCCGCGCCCCAGATATCCACCACCAGGTGATAATCTTGCTGGAACTTAAAAAAGTGATAGGCGATATCCGAGGCGAAGTAGGTGGTGACGCCGGTGGAGCGGCGCACCACCCGGTCCTTGTCATCTCCGAACGCGGTGGATTTGAACCATAAGGCCCCGTCTTTTTCGTAGAGAAAGCCTTTTTCCTGCAGACGGGCAAAGCTCTTCTCCACCAGGCCTTGGCGGTAGAGGTCGGTTTCCCTGCACCAGCGGTCAAAGGAAACCCCGAAATCCTCCAGGTCCTTTTTGATGCCCCCGAGAATCACGTCCCCGGCGTAGCGGCCCAGGGGGACGAATTCTTCTTCCGTGGGCGCTGAGGAGGGCGGAGGGTTGCCGGCCGCCAGGTAGTTCCGGGCCAGGTCTTTCATATAGTCGCCCTGGTAGCCGTCCTCGGGGAACTCGATCTTTTCCCCCCGGAGCTCCCTCAGGCGGAAATAGAGGGATTTCCCCAGGGTGTTGATCTGGTTGCCCACGTCGTTGATGTAGTATTCCCGGACCACCTTGTAGCCCGCGGCCGCCAGCAGATTGGCCAGGGCGTCCCCCAGGGCCGCGCCCCGGCCGTGGCCGATGTGCAAAGGTCCCGTGGGATTGGCGCTGACGAACTCCACCTGCACCTTCCGGCCTGCCCCCAGGTCGCAGTTGCCGTAGGCCGGTCCCTGGTCGTGGATTTCGAAGAGCACCCGGTGCCAGTGGGAATCCTCAATAAAAAAATTGATGAACCCGGGCCCGGCGATCTCCACCTTCTGGAGCATCCCTTCCGGCGCTGTGAGATTCTTAATGATGATTTCCGCGATCTTCCGGGGGGCCATCTTGGCGGGCTTGGCCAGGACCATGGCCAGATTGGTGGCCAGGTCCCCGTGCTCCGCCTGCTTGGGTTCCTCCACTTCGAAGCCGGGCAAGTCCTGAAAATCCAGTTCTCCCCGTCCCCGGGCCTGTTCCAAAGATTGAATCAAGATTTCTCTTAGCTGTTTTTTAGGGTGCATAATTCTTTTTTTCATGAAGAGGGCGGCCCGGGGCCGCCATCTTTGGGAAATCCTCTTATTCCCCCCGCGGGGAGGAGGATTAGTCGTAGGGCGGGAAAGCGAAGCGCATCCCGCCTTTTATAAGCTCATCCCATTGCCGATGGCGGGATGCGCTTCGCCTTCCCGCCTACATTTAATGCTCTATCAGGGTTCTATCCGGGTGCCCAGGAGTTCCAGGAATTTGCGCATCCATTCCGGGTGGGCCGGCCAGGCCGGCGCGGTCACCAGGTTGCCGTCCACGTGGGCGTTGGAGAAGGTCGCGTTGATTTCCCCCCACCGGGCCCCGGCCCGGAGCAACTCGTGTTTCACCGCGGGGTAGGCTGTACACTGCCGGCCCTCCAGCTTCAAGGCCGCAGTCAGTAATTGCAAGCCGTGGCAAATGGCGGCAATGGGTTTTCGGGCCTCGTCAAAATGGGCCACCATCTCCACCACCCGGTCGTCCAGGCGCAGGTATTCCGGGGCCCGGCCCCCGGGAATGACTAGGCCGTCGTAGTCCTGGACGCGGATGTCGTCAAACGCGGCGTTGATGGCGAAATTATGCCCCGGTTTCTCGCTGTAGGTCTGGTCCCCCTCAAAATCGTGGACCGCGGTGCGCACGAAGTCCCCGGCCTTCTTGCCGGGGCAGACCGCGTGCACCGTATGCCCTACCATGAGGAGCATCTGCAAGGGGACCATGGCCTCGTAGTCCTCCACGTAATCCCCCACAATCATCAAGATCTTTTTCGCAGCCATGGGATCCCTCCAAGGGTCTGAGGTTGATCAATGCCTCAAGCCGCCCCCCTCACTCCCACCCTCTCCCTGCAGGGGGGCGGAGGAAGGTTTCCCCAAGTCTAATTCCTCGTTCCCGAGTTGCCCTGGGGCACGAGTTTGGAAGCCAAAGCCAGCCTGGGTAGAGGTGTAGGCGCTAGTGATACTGTTGGGGCAGCAGGGAGAAAGATTCTTTCAGTCTGCGCAAAAATCCTGCCGGATCATTCTCATAATAAGTCTTGCGCACCCGGGGCCAGATAGCCTCAAGGTAGCAGTCATCGCATAGTATTTGCGAACGAAATTCTTTTCCTTCCCCTGCTTCGATTTCTCTATGGCATTTCCCACAATTTTCCATCTAGACGCTCCCCACGGATGGCAAAGGGCTGTCCTTGCCCGCTGCCTGTTGACGGCCTAAGCCCGCCCTACAAACTGGCCACTGGCCATTGATCACTTCTTTTCCGGGGGCGTCTCCTCCACCGCCTTGGCCTTCAGGGCCAGATCCCGGGTAAATTCCAGGCAGTGCTGGCCGGTGAAGGAGAATTTCTTGACGCAGGTCTCCCGCCAGGCGCAGACCAGGCAGATGCTGGGCTCTTGGGTATCGGGTTTTCGGTCCATCTTACTCTCCCAGATAACGCCGGGGGTTGGCGTTCCCCAGGGCCAGGTAAATTTCATAGCTGATGGTCTGGGCCCAACCGGCCAGATCGTCGCCGGTGAGCCTGGCGTTATCGCTTTGGCCCAGCAGCACCACAGGCTCCCCGGCCCGGACCTCCGGCAGGTGGGTGACCTCCACCATGGTCAGGTTCATGCACACCCGGCCCCGGATGGGGGCTCGTTGGCCCCGGATGAGCACCTCCCCCCGGTTGGAGAAGAGGCGGCTGAAGCCGTTGGCGTAGCCCACCGGCAGAACCGCCAGGTTGCAATCATCCGTGGTGGTGAAGGTGCAGCCGTAGCTGATGCTGGCCCCCGGGGGCAGGCGCTTCACCTGCAGGACTTGGGTGGTCAGGGACATTACCGGCTGCAATTCCACCGGCAGATGCCGCTCCGGCGCCGGGGGGGAGCCGTACAACATAATCCCCGGCCGCACCAGGGCAAAATGTGCGTCTTTCAGCTCCCAGAGCGCGGCGCTGTTGGCGATGTGGCTCAAGGGCAGGGCCCAGCCCTGGTCCCGGGCGGCCTTAAGGACCCCCACAAACTGCTCCAGCTGCCTTAAGGTATAACTTTTTTCTTCCTGGTCCGCCACTGCCAGGTGGGAGGTCAGACCCCGGACCTCCAACTGGGGATAGGCCCGGAGCCTTTCCAGGAAAGGAAAGACTTCTGCCGGCAGCAGCCCCAGGCGGCCCATGCCGGTGTCCACCTTGAGATGGACTCCCGCCCTCTTTCCCTGGGCCGCGGCTGCGGCTGCCAGGGCCTGGGCCACATCCAGACGGAACAGGGCCACTTCCAGGTCCGCTCCCACCGCGGGCCCCGCCTCTGCCGGCAAGATTCCCAGGAGCAGGAGCACCGGCAGGGTCAGGCCCGCCTGCCGCAGGGCCTGGCCCTCCTCCAGGGACCCCACCCCCAGGTAGTCCGCGCCCTCTCCGGCCAGGGCCCGGGCCGCGGGCAGCAGGCCATGGCCGTAGGCGTCCGCCTTGACCACGGCCATGAGTTTCACCCCCGGCGCGCACAACCCCCGCAACTGCCGGTAGTTGTGCCGCAGGGCCCCTAAATCGACGGCCAGGTCCACCATGGAAGAGACGATCAAGGGTTTAACCTTATCATTTGGGGGGAAAAGGTTAAAAGGGGAAGTGAGTGGCATTTTGCTTTTCTTTGTATCTGTTTTTTTCCCTCTTTCCCTTTTCCCGGTTTATTCTTTGGGCCGGTATTCCGGGGGGATCTGCTCGGCCTGCTGCATCACTTTTTGCTCCAGGATCAGTTTATGGCCGTTTAAAATCTCCCTGATCCTCAGGTCGCTCAAAGCCAGGATCTGGGCGGCAAAGATGGCCGCGTTCTTGGCCCCCGCGGCGCCGATGGCCATGGAGGCCACCGGTACGCCTGCCGGCATCTGCACCGTGGAGAGCAGGCTGTCCACCCCCTTGAGGTCCGAACTGGGCAGAGGCACCCCTATCACCGGCAGGGTGGTCTCCGCGGCCAGGACCCCGGCCAGATGTGCCGCGTGCCCCGCGGCGGCGATGATCACCTGCAGGCCCCGGCCCGCGGCCTCCCGGGCGTAAGCCAGGACCCTTTTGGGGGCGCGGTGGGCCGAGGCCACCGTCACCTCCACGCCGATGCTCCATTCCTGCAGCAAGGCCGCGGCCGGCTCCATCGTGGGCCAATCCGAGGCGCTCCCCATGACGATCCCCACCACCGCTCTCTCTGCCATTTTCTGGTCCTCTAATCAAGGTTGGTGGAGAGAAGGAGGGCTTGTGGCCCTTGGCCCCTCCCCCTAAATTTCCCTTCAATACCAGCTGGCCAGGGTCAGCACCGTGTCTACGTAGGCGTCGGAGTGATTATAGTTATAGACGGCCCGGCGCCAGGTGGCCCGGTTACCGAGCTTAAAACCGCTTTTACGCAAGTAGCAGGCAATGCTGGCAATGGCATCCGGGTGGGTGAAGAGGTCTATGCGGCCGTCACCGTCCCCATCCGCGCCGCTGCTTTTCAGGCTGGAAGGCAAAAACTGGCAAAACCCCAGGGCCCCGGCCCAGGAGCCCCTAAAGGAATAAGGGTCCAGCTTCTTGGCCCGGCAATATTCCAAAAAGACCAGCAGCTCCCGTTGGGCCCAGGCCGCCTTTTTGTGGAGGCGACTTTTCAATGAAGGGGCCAGGCCCAACTCCCGGATCACTTCCGGGGCATCCATGACCGCCAGGGAGGCGAAGACGTTGAAGACCGGATACTTGCCGGTGGCATGGCCCAAATCGCTCTCCACGGTGAGGATGGCCACGATCACCTCCGGCGCCACCCCAAAGCGGGCTTCCGCCTGGTTCAACTCCCCGCGGTGCTCCTGCATATATTCCCGGCCCCGGGCCACCACCTGGGGCGTCAGAAATTTCTTATAAATATCCTTGGTCTCTTTGCGCAGGTAGGCGATTTTGCGCACCACGTCGGGGAGAAAGCTGTTCCGGGGGTCAGAAAAGACCTGATTGACGTAATTCTTGTCCAGGCCCTGGCGCACCAGTTGGTATTTCAGGCCCACGTAGGCCACCGGGGGGGTATCCCCATAAACCGGGGCGCAAAAAAACAGGAGACCCAAAAAGCCCCCTGTGATCCATCTCCTAAAGTGTGATCCAGGCATCATTCTCCCCCCTTTGCTGGCCCTCAAGCTACCCTGTTTACCCAGGTTTGTCAAGGCGGAGCGGGCATTTGCTATGAGGTTTAAAGAGGTGTCAATTCTCGTATCGTATCTTGAATTTTACTTGACACATGTTTATATTTATGTAAACTCTGTAGAATCAGATTAAGAGTGATTGATTCCGAGGAAGCCTCTCTCCTGTCATTCTGAACGGAGCAAAGCGGAGTGAAGAATCTCGCATTTCCTGGTGACTACGAGATTCTTCGGTCGCTCCGCTCCCTCAGAATGACAAGTTTGTAGATTTTCCAGAGGTCTAGGATTGCGATGAATACGAACATCGAACCTGAAAAGACCCTGATGGACGAGTTTCTGGAGGACCCGGAATTTGCCAGATTGATGGCCCAGGGGGAATTGATCATGGAGGTCACGGAAACACTTTGTGAACTTCTTGAGAAAGAAGGAATTTCCCGGAAGGAACTGGCCGAGCGGCTGGGGAAATCCAAGGGGTTCGTCTCCCAATTGTTAAATGGCGGCCGGAATCTTACCCTGCGCACGGTGGCTGATATCCTGCATGTTCTGGGATATAAAGTTACACTTACACCCCATAAGATTGAAGAGAGAAAAGGCAGCGGCGCATCAGCCCGACAGCAGGAGTTCAAGGCGGCGGAAGAAGCCCAGAAATTCATTAGCCGCACCTGACAATAAGATATATTGGCCACTTGCATAACGCGGCTATGTTTCATTTATCGCCATTCCATGCCTAAAGCCATCCTGGAAAACCAACCCCTGGCCCCCCTGACCACCTGGAAGATCGGCGGTCCCGCCCGGTTTCTGGCCGCGCCCCGGGACTTGGAGGACGTCTACGGCCTCATGCGCCTGGCTTATGACCGGGGGTGGCCCCTGTTTTTCCTGGGCCGGGGCTCCAATATCCTCATTGCCGATCAGGGGCTGCCGGGTCTGACCCTCCATCTGGCCAAGGCCCTGCAAAAGATGGAACGCCAGGGGCAGACGCTGCGGGTGGGCGCGGGGGTGGCCCTGCCCCGCCTGGCCCGGGCCGCGGCGGCCTGGGGTTTTGCCGGATTCGAGTTCCTGGCGGGCATCCCCGGCACGGTGGGGGCCGGGGTGCGCCTCAACGCCGGCGCGGACGGCCAGAACCTGGCAGGGGTGCTCAAGCGGGTCTTGGTGGCCACCCCCCAATTGCAGCTTGTGGAGTTTCAGGCCGGAGAGCTGGACCTGGGCTACCGCTCCTCCCTCCTTCTCCACTTTCCCCATTGGCTGGTGGTGGAAGCGGAGTTTGCCCTGGCAACCCCCGCGCCCCCAGCGGTGATTGCCGAGAAAATGCGGCAACTGCTGGCGGCCCGGAAGGCCCGGTTCCCCGCCAATCCCCGGAGCTGCGGCAGCGTCTTCAAGAATCCCCCCGGGGGGCCGCCGGCCGGGGCCCTCATCGACCAGGCGGGTTTAAAGGGTCGCCGTGCCGGGGCCGCCCAGGTTTCTAAGAAACACGCCAATTTCATCCTCAACCAGGGGCAGGCCACCGCCGGGCAGGTGAAGGCCCTGATGGCCGAGATTCAGGAAACCATCTGGCGGACCCGGGGAGTGATGTTGGAACGGGAAGTCGTTTTTCTCCCGGATGATTTGGCATGAAGAGATTTAGAGGCAGAAGCTAAGGGCCCTTAGCCCATCCTGCAATTATTCATAAGGTTATACAACTAAAGAAGGCGGGGCCTTAAGGCCCCGCCTTCTGTCATCGATGGATGCGGGTGGGGAGGATGGGGTGGGGGGAGGGCAGGGACCTCAGGTCTTTGCCCCCCTTAACACACCTCTAAAGCTCCTTGCTCATGGCGGCCATTCTCCGGGCCAGCATCCCCCGGGAGTTTTTGGCCACTTCCGGGACCAGCTCCAGGGTGCTCTGCCTTACTTCTTCCAGGTAGGGGAGGGTCCCCAGAAACCTGACCCGGATGGTCAGCATCTTTCTGGAGACCTCTTGGATGCGCTTGACTATCGGCGCCACCTCCGCCGCCTCGGTCACCTGATTGACCACCAGGCAGGGGCGATAGGTGTCGATGGTATTTTTTAGGGCTGGCAGATATTCGGCATGGTGTTCTTCCACCCGTTTCAGCAAGGTGGGAATATCTTTGGCCTTGCTGCCGTTGGGAGACATGGTGGCCTCATGGATCAAGGCCTGTAAGGCGTGGTTCCTCTTGCCCGCGTCCGCGGATTCGCCGCCGAACAAGCGGTTAAGACGGCGCAGCAGTCCCACCTTGATAAAATTGTAGGCTTCCAGGTAAGCCGCGGGTTCGCAAGTGGTCACTACCACGCCGGCATCCGCGGCCAGGAAGAAATCCAAAATATTAAAGGAGGTATTGCTGCCCAGATCAATGAGCACATAATCCGCGTCCAGGTTCCGCAGGGATTTGATCAGTTTCAACTTGGACCAGAAGCTGATGTTGGCGGAGCCCAGCTGGGAACTGTCGCCGCCGATCAACCGGGGCCCGTAGGCGGTGGGCAGCAGCAAATCCTCGAGATTGGTGACCGACCGGGTAAAGTAGTCATTGATGCAGTTTTTGACAAAGGTCTGGCCCAGGTAAAGATGCAGGTTGGCGCCCCCCAAGTCCAGGTCCACGATCACCGTGCGGTGGCCCTGGCCGGCCAGGTAAACCCCCAGATTGGTGGTCAGGGTGCTCTTACCGATGCCCCCCTTGGCCCCGCCCACGGCAACGATCTTTTTGTGCCGCACGGCCCCCGGTTCCGGTTCGGGCTGGGGAGCCTGACAGGCCACAAAGTCTTTCAGCACTTCGTAGGATTCCTTGACCTTGATGAACTGATGCCGGTTTCTCTCTGCCAATTCCGGGGATTCATGGGTCTGGAGGTCGGGGTGATAGCGCCGGGCCTTTTCCCGGAACGCGCTTTTGATGGATTCCAGGTTCAATTTGTCGGTAAAGTCGGCATTAAGCGCCCGGCGCGCCCCGAAGAGATGGATCCCGGCAATGCGCACCTGGCTCAGCTTGGCTGCGGGGAAGTTTTGTTCTGGAGAAATCATAATGGGACTTTCAGTAAATAATTGCCCGTGGTATTTCTTATCGGTATCTTCAGGGGAATTGAAAAATATAATTTTGCCCCCATCCTGACTGTGAAAGGAGAATCACCATGATCACCAGGGAAACGTACTATTTCCCCAGGCCTGGTCCGGAAAATACCGACTTCTGTCTGGGGCTCCTGGAAAAGGCGGTGGGGTTGGGCTATCAGCACTTGGTGGTGGCCTCCACCACCGGGGCCAGCGGCGCCCAGGCAGTGCAGCGCCTGGAGATGGCTCCCGGTCTCAATCTGGTGGTGGTGGGCCATTCCGTGGGCTTCAAAGGCCCCAATATCGATGAGTTCCAGGAAGAGAATTACAAGGAGATCGTACGCGGGGGCGGCAGGGTGCTCAAGGCCACCATCCTCACCCACTCCCTGGACACCAGCCTGGCGGAGATGTTCAAAGGCAGCGCGCCCACCCTGGTCATCGCCAATACCCTGCGCCGCCTGGGCCAGGGCCTGAAGGTCTGCTGCGAGATCGTCATGGAGGCCGTGGACGCGGGCCTCATTCCGGAAGAAGAAGAGGTGGTGGCCGTGGGCGGCACCGCCCGGGGCTGGGACACCGTGGCTATCATCCGCGCCGCGGCGTCGAAACGTTTTATGAAACTTTCGGTCCTGGAGATCTGGGCCAAGCCCAGAGGATAGTAAGCAGTGAGCAGTGAGCGGTAAGCAGTGAAAGGTCGCTCATGAGCCGATGGCTCTCTCAAAACCATGAAAAGTCCAAGGCTGTCGGAGTTTTAACTTTGAACTCTGAACTTTGAACTTTTCAGGACGGTTCCTCATGGGCCTATGGCGCACCCACAAAGCATGAAAAGGGGAACGTAGGGGCGGGCGTCCTCGCCCGCCCGGGTTTGGGGCAGGCGAGACGCCTGCGCTACGGTGAATGACTTTCCAGGAGCAGAAAGCACAATAATCCGAAAAAGTCTTTGTCTTTTACCGCTCACTGCTCACTATTGACAGGCAGGTCTCTGAGCGGTATAAGCTGCCTATGCCCAAGGCCAAACCGCTCCTCGACCTCATCGACATCAGTTCCTATATCTACCGGGCCTATCACGCCATCCGGGGCCTCGCCAATTCCCAGGGTTTTCCCACCAACGCCGCGTTCGGGGTCACCAACATGCTCCTCAAGGTGCTCCGGGAGCGGCAGCCCCAGTATTTGGCCCTGGTCTTCGACGCCAAGGGGCCCACCTTCCGGCATAAGGAATATGCGGCCTACAAGGCCCACCGGCCCCCCATGCCCGAGGAGCTGGCCATGCAGCTCCCCTATATCCAGGAGATCATCAAGGGCCTCAACCTCCCGGCCTTGGTCATGGAAGGGTTTGAGGCGGACGACCTCATCTGCACCCTGGTCCGCCAGGCCAAAGAGCAGGGGTTCCAGGTGGAGATCATCTCCGGGGACAAGGACCTGTTGCCTCTGGTGCAGGAAGGGGTGACCATGTGGGACCCCATGAAGGACGTGCGCTACGATCCGGAGGCGATTAAGGAAAAGTTCGGCCTCACCCCGGCCGAGCTGGTGGAGGTGCGGGCCCTGGCCGGGGACTCCAGCGACAATATTCCCGGGGTCCCGGGCATCGGCGAAAAGACGGCCCTCAGGCTCATTGCCCAATACCACAGCCTGGAGAATCTCCTGGCCCACGTGGAGGAAATCAAGGAAAAGGCCTTGAAAGCCCGTCTCCGGGATTTTGCGGACCAGGCCCGCCTCAGCCGCAAGTTGACCCTCCTGGAGTCCCGGGTGCCCCTGGGAGTGGAGCTTGCCTCCCTGCAACCCGGTCCCTGGGACCGGGAGGCCCTGCGGCGTCTCTTCGTGGAATTGGAGTTCAGCAAGTTCAATAAAGAGCTGGGAGTGGAGGCCTCCCAGGCAGGCGCCTCCTTATCAGTAAAAAGCCTGGAAGATTTGGAGCGGGTGGCCGCGGGCATCCGGGAGAGCGGGGAGATGGCCCTCTTCTTCGTCCTGGGGGAGCAGCACCCGGTCATGGCCCCCCTGGCCGGTTTGGGCCTGGCCTGGCGGCAGGGGGAAAGCGCCTATATACCTTTTAACCCAGAGATGTCCCCCCAGGCCGTTTGGGAGAAATTGGCCCCTTTGTGGACCGATCCTCAAATCGCCAAGGTGGGCGCGGATTTAAAGACCGCCATGCTGGCGGCCGGGCGGTTCGGGCCGGACCCGGCGGGGATCAGCGGGGACCTCCTCCTGGCCTCCTACCTCCTCAATCCGGTGCGCTATGAGCAGAACCTGGAAAACGTGGCCCTCCATTATCTGGGGGTCAATCTGCCGGGGCCTAAGGAGCTGGCGGGCCGGGCCCTGGCCGCCGGGGACCTGGCCCCGGAGCTGGCCTGCCGCTATGGGGGGGAGCGGGCCGAGACGGCCTTGCGCCTCTGGCCCCTGTTGGCGGCGGACTTAAAAAAAGAGGGCCTGTGGGAGCTCTATGCCGGTTTGGAACTCCCCCTGATGCCGGTGCTGGCCCACATGGAGGCCCGGGGCATTCTCCTGGACCAGGACTTTCTCCGGGGCTTCGGCCAGGACCTGGAAGGGGAAATGCAGTGGCTGGAGAAGGAGATTTACGAAGCCGCGGGGGAGACCTTCCTCATCCAATCCCCCCAGCAATTGAGCCGCATCCTCTTTGAAAAGCTGAAGATTAAGCCCCAAAAGAAGACCAAGGGCAAGACCGGGTATTCCACGGACAGCGAAGTCCTCCAGAGTCTGGCCCCGGAGGTCCCCATCGCCGCCAAGGTCCTGGAATACCGGAGCCTGGGGAAACTCAAGGCCACCTATGTGGACGCCCTCCTGCGGCTGGTCAATCCGGCCACAGGGCGGGTGCATACCACCTTCTTGCAATCCGTGGCCGCCACCGGGCGCCTCTCCAGCCGGGACCCCAATTTGCAGAACATCCCGGTGCGGGGAGAATTGGGGTCCCAAATCCGCCAGGCCTTTATCACCCCCCCGGGCCAGGTCTTTTTGAGCGCCGATTATTCCCAGATGGAACTCAGGCTGCTGGCCCACTTCTCCGGGGATCCGGTTTTACTAAAGGCCTTCCAGGAAGGGGTGGACATCCACCGGCAGACCGCGGCCGTGGTCTTCGGCATCCACCCGGAACTGGTGACCTCAGAGATGCGGCGCCAGGCCAAGGTCATCAATTTCGGCATCATCTACGGCATGAGCCCCTTCGGCCTGGCGAAACAGCTGGGAGTGGGGCAGCGGGTGGCCAGCGAATTCATTCAGCGCTACTTCACCCGCCACTCCCGGGTCAGGGCCTACCTGGAGGAGACCCTGGAGCAGGCCCGGACCCAGGGTTGGGTCACCACTCTGCTGGGACGGCGGCGGCAGATTCCCCAGATTAACAGCAGCAACCGCATTCTCCGCCAGGAGGCGGAGCGCGCGGCCATCAATACCCCCCTCCAGGGCACGGCCGCGGATCTCATCAAAAAGGCCATGGTGGAGGTGGAACCGGCCTTGGCCAAAGCCGGGCTTTCTGGCAGGATGCTGCTGCAACTCCATGATGAATTGCTCTTTGAAGTGCCGGAGTCCGAACTGGGGGCCACTGCCCGGGTGGTGCGCCGCATCATGGAAGAAGTGATTCTCCTCCAGGTGCCCCTGGTGGTGGAACTCCGGAGCGGCGGCAATTGGGGGGAGATGCACCCATGCAGCTAAAAATGGGCATTTTGGATAACCAGCATAATTTATTGATAAATTAGATAGATGGGGGAAAATTCCCCAAAAATCGTAAAAAAAAATTTCCAGAGGCCATAATTTTTCTTGATATTTTATGGGCACTATTATTAAATGTGGGCATCTTACTAACCTTTAACCATCTCTTTGAAAAGGGGGGATAGATGATGAGGAAAGCTTTGGTAAGGAAGGGTTTTGCTTTCGCGATTCTCATGGCTTTTGTCCTCGCCATGGGAGCAGGCTGCTGCGACGTCTGCAAAAAGAACGTCGACGAGGCCAAGATGTACGCCGATCAGGCGGCGGCCTCTGCGGCTAAGGCAGACAGCGCGGCGCGGAATGCCGAAATGGCGGCTGCTGATGCTAAAGCTTCAGCTGACAAAGCTGAGGCCGCGGCTGATCGGGCAGAGGCTGCTGCGGCTAAGGCCGAGGCCTGCCTGATGAAGAAGATGCGGAAGTAGCACCTGGGGTAGACTCAGCAAAATTCTGGAGAGAAGGAAATTCTCTCCGAAAGGGGGTAATCGATGAGGAAGGCGTTGATGAGCAAAGGCTATGCCCTGGCGCTCCTCGCGGTCTTTGCCCTGGTGCTGGGAGGTGCTGGCTGCTGCCAAAAGTACTATGATCAGTGCAAAATGTACATGGAGCAGGCCAAGGCTTCTGCAGATCGGGCTGCCGCGTCGGTAGTAAAGGCGGAAGCGGCTGCACAGGATGCCAAAGTCCCCGTTCCTCGGGCCTCTGCTGCTGCTAACAAAGCGGAAGCGGCAGCCGCCCGGGCGGAAGATGCGGCAGAGAAAGTCTGTGCTAAGATGAAGTACAAGAAGTTCAAGAAGGGCAAGAAGGCCAAAAAGGCCAAGAAAGCCAAAAAAGCCAAAAAAGCAATGTAATTCTTCTTGGAGTCATTGGGGTGTTAACCCCGAATGCAAGCAGTCAGAGGGTGTGGTCAGAGCTTTGCTCTCCACACCTTCTGTCTTTTTGGGCCCCCTGGTAACTGTCGGCAACCTGCCAAACTCAATATTCCCAGAAGGCCTGATATACTCCAGGGAGCGATGTTGGGCCTCCAAAGGTCCCGCCTCCCGCCCCACCCTCTTTTTCACCCAGGATACCGCCGTCAACCAAGCATTGCCGAGGCCAATTCCCCCCCAAAAAAAAGGGGGTTGCTCCCCCGCGTTTTAGGGATTGGTCAAATAATCTTTTGACTGATACCATTTCGCCATCCAAAGACAATGAACTGTAGGGGCAAATCTTGTATTCGCCCTGTGCGGTCGGGCGAACACAAGGTTCGCCCCTACAAGAAAATTGCCGTTAGATTGCGACTTGGTATGAAAACCGGAAACTGCCTCACAGGGGACGCCGGTAATCCGGAGCCATCCCCCCTCCGCCGCCAGTGATATCCACCGGCGCGCCGTTCTGCTCCTCTACCGTCTGCAGCACCTTGGTCATGTTCACCTGGTCCAACAGGCCGCGCTGCTCCAACATACTCAAGACATGGAGCAGCATGGAGCGGATCTTGAAGTAGACGTCCTCATGCACGGAAAGGAAGACGCGGCCGTCTTTGAAGCCGATCTTGGCCGGCTCGTAGATGTATTCCACCGAAGCGCCCACCGGCACCATGGGAAAGAGTTTTCTGATGTGCTCCGGGTACATGCGGGTGCAGCCGTGGCTCACCAACCGCCCCACCCCCAGGGGCATGGCCGTGCCGTGGATGCCGTAGTCGCCCCAGGAGAGGGTCAGCTTCAGTTCTCCCAGGGGATTGTCCGGCCCCGGCGGCATCACCGCCATGCCGTATTTGGCCTGCAAAGACTTGGGAATATGCCAGGAGGGATTGACTTTTTTATTGATGACCTTAAAGGTCCCGGAAGGGGTCTTGAAGTCCAGGACCCCCATGCCTATGGGAAAGGTGTAGACCTGGGTGGGGGTCTTGAAGAAGTAGAGGCGCATCTCCCCGGTATTGACGATGATCTGGCGGCCCCGGCTGTCGGGCACGATCCACATGGTGGGAATGACCATCTCCTGGCCGATGGGGGGCAGAAAGGGGTCCCACTGCCGGTACATGACGCCGATCTCCGAATAGCCCAGGCCGTAGTGGCGGGCGATTTCCAGGAGGTCGTCCCCTTTTCGCAGCAGATGGCGTTGCATGTGACCCACCACCGTCACCGCCTGGGGGTCGATGCCGCTGGTGGCGGCCGGGGGGTGGATGGTGAAGGGACCGGCAGCCATAGCCGGCAGGACCGGGGAGAAGAGCAGCCATCCCATCAGAATCAGAATCAATTTCGCCATGGTTTATTCCGTTTGGCCTTTTAGGGCTGCGAATTGATTGTCCTTAATGTATTTTGACTATGCTTAATCTCTTATATTAAGCGGCAACCCGCATTATTCCTTGGTGCGCCGCAGGGCCTTCAAACTGCTGGCATAGGGCGGCCGGGCCACTCCCCCTTCGGTGATAATCCCGGCAATCAGGTCGTTGGGGGTGACGTCGAAGGCCAGATTCAAGGCGGCGGCGTCGTCGGGGGTGAGGCGTTGCCCCCAGAGGTGGGTGACCTCCGCGCCGGACCGTTCTTCCACGGGGATATGGCTGCCGTCGGGGATGGAAAAGTCGAAGGTGGACAGGGGCGCGGCCACGTAAAAGGGAATGCCGTGATAATGACAGAGGACCGCCACCCCGTAAGTACCGATCTTGTTGGCGGTGTCCCCGTTGCCGGCGATGCGGTCCGCGCCCACAATGGCCAGGTCCACCAGCCCCTTGGCCATCACCGCCCCGGCTGCGCCGTCGGGGATCAGGGTATAGGGGATGCCGATCTTCCCCAATTCCCAGGTGGTGAGGCGGGCCCCCTGGAGCAGGGGCCGGGTTTCATCCACCCACACGGAAAAACGTTTCCCCGCCTCCCACGCGGCCCGCATCACCCCTAAAGCGGTGCCGTAGGCCCCGGTGGCCAGGGCCCCGGTATTGCAGTGGGTGATCACCCGGGCGCCCTCGGGGATCACCACCTGCCCGGCCTGGCCCAGGTGGCGGTTGATGGTCTCATCTTCCTTGAGCATCACCTGGGCCTCGGCCACCAGACGCTCTTTAATTTGGGCCACCGGTTCCCCGGCGTGGGCCTGGGCCACGGCCTGCACCCGGTCCAGGGCCCAGAAGAGGTTGACCGCGGTGGGCCGGGCCGCGGCGATCTCCCGGCAGATATAGGTGAATTGGATGGCGAACTCCTTGGGGTCCTCGGTCTTGAGAGCCAGGGCCCCCAAGGCCGCGCCCATGGCCGCGGCCACGCCGATGGCCGGCGCGCCCCTGATGGCCAGGGTGCGGATGGCCTCGATGATCTCGTGGTAATCGGTGATCTCCAGGTAAATCTCTTCCCGGGGCAGCTGGCGCTGATCCAGGAGCTTGACCTTGTCGATGTCCCAACAGATGCTGCAATAGGGGATCATTTTGACTCCGGTTTTCAGTTTTCGGTTTCAGTTTTCGGTAAAATCATCTCGAAAGTGCAGCAAGAAGAATCACTTATAGCATTTGCCAAAAGTTCTTTCCTCTTATCCCCTCTCCCCCCAGCGGGGGGAGAGGGTTAGGGTGAGGGGGGGCGGAAAAAACTTTTGGCA
>JAGVAH010000052.1 GCA_020060385.1 Syntrophobacterales bacterium
GGTATGCGCTGGCTGCCGGTGGAAGCCGCCGGAATTGAGGAGGAAGAACATGTCTAAGAAGAAATGTAAAGGTCTTGAGGAACTCCAGGAAATCTTCGATGTGAACATGGACCGGCGGTACTTCCTCAAGTGCACCGCTTTTCTGGGGGGCTCCCTGCTGGCGACCCACTACCTGGGCCGGTTCGCCCAGGCCGCTTCCGGGGCGGATTGGTCCACCCTGGACCTCCCAATCGGCGACGCGTACACGCATTTTCTGCCGGAGAACCAGATTTATTCCGTCTGCCAGCAGTGCAACACCCAGTGCGGCATCAAGATGAAGTTCGTGGAGGGTCTGCTGGCCAAGATCGACGGCAACCCCTACAGCCCCTGGACCATGACGCCCCAAATTCCCTACAAGACTTCCATCGCTGAAGCCGCCACCATTGAAGGGGCTATCTGCCCCAAGGGCCAGGCCGGCATCCAGGCCCTCTATGACCCCTACCGCATCGTTAAGGTTCTGAAGCGGGCCGGGAAGCGGGGGGAAAACAAGTGGCAGACCATCCCCTTCGACCAGGCCATCAATGAGATAGTTAACGGCGGCAATCTCTTCGGCGAGGGGAAGGTGGAGGGTCTGAAGGACATCTGTACGCTCCAGGACCCCAAGATCGCCAAGGAGCTGGCGGAGGACGCGGCCCAGGTGGCCGACAAGAAGATGGACCTGGCCGCGTTCAAGGCCAAGCACGCGGCCAATCTGAAATACCTCATCGACCCGGACCACCCCGACCTGGGTCCCAAGAACAACCAGTTCGTCTTCAACTCGGGCCGGCTCAAGGCAGGACGGGACGATTTTTTGAAGCGCTTCCTGAACGGCGCCCTGGGCACGGAAAATAAACACGGCCACACCACCGTCTGCCAGGGGTCGCTCTATTTCACCTGCAAGGCCATGAGCTACCAGTTCGAGGAAGGCCAGTGGGGCGGTTCCAAAAAGTTCTACTGGCAGGCGGACACCGGCAACTGCGAATTCATCCTCTTTGTGGGCGCCAACCTGTATGAAGCCAACTACGGGCCGCCTTTGCGCAACGTCAAGCTGACCCAGGGCATTGTCGACAACGGCATGAAGATCGCGGTGGTGGACCCCCGTTGCTCCAAGGGCGCGGCCCGGGCCTGGAAATGGCTGCCGGTGCGGCCCAACGGCGTGGCCGCGGTGGGCCTGGGGATGATGCGCTGGATTATCGACAACCAACGCTACGACGCCCGCTACCTGGCCAACGCCAACAAGGCCGCGGCCAAGGCCGACCATGAGCCCACCTGGACCCAGGCCGCCTGGCTGGTCAAGGTTAATAAGGACGGCACCACGGGAACTTACTTGAGAGGTTCGGACCTCGGCCTGCCCAAGGAGAAGCGGCCCAAGAAAAAGGGTGGCGGCGACTGGGAATTCGACGCCTTCCTGGTCTTTAGCGGCGGCGCGGCCAAGCCTTTCGATCCCAACAGCGAGAAGGACGCGGTGGAAGGCGACCTGCTGGTGGACACGGAAATCAAGGGCATCAAGGTGAAGAGCGTGCTCCAGATTCTCAAAGAGACCGTGGGCGCCCGCAAGCTCTCCGCATGGGCCAAGCTGGCGGATATTTCCGAAGCGGACCTGATTGAACTGGCCCGGGAGTTCACCAGCCATGGTAAAAGGGCGGTGGCCGACATCCACCGGGGCGTCTCCCAGCACACCTCCGGTTTTTATAACGTCCTCACCTATATGACCCTGAACACCTTGATCGGCAACCACGACTGGCAGGGCGGGCTGTCCTGCGCCCACACCTGGAACATTACCGGCGATAAAGAAGGCAAGCCCTTTGACCTCTCCAAGCAAAAGGACAAGATCAAACCCTTCGGCATCTCCATCATCCGCCATGGGACCAAGTATGACAAGAGCACCATCTTCAAGGGCTTTCCGGCCAAACGCCCCTGGTATCCCTTCTCCAGCGACATCTACCAGGAGGTGATTCCCAGCATCGGCGACGCTTACCCTTATCCCATCAAGGCCCTCATGCTCTACATGGGGTCGCCGGTCTATGCCCTGCCCGCGGGGCACAAGCTCATCGAAATCCTCTCCGACACTAAGAAGGTTCCATTATTTTTCGCCTCGGACATCGTCATCGGCGAAACCACCATGTATGCGGATTACATCTTCCCGGACCTGACCTATCTGGAGCGTTGGGAATTCGCCGGCTCCCACCCCTCGGTGACCCCCAAGGTGGCGCCCTTCCGGCAGCCCGCGGCCACGCCCCTGACGGACACGGTGACGGTTTTTGGGGAGAAGATGCCCCTGTCATTGGAGTCTTTGATTCTGGGAATTGCTGAAAAAATGAAGCTCCCGGGCTTCGGTGAAAACGCCTTCGGCCCCGGCCTCCACCTCAAACGGGACGAGGATATGTACCTGCGCATGGTGGCCAACATCGCCTTCGGCGACAAGCCGGACGGCTCGGAGAAGGTGCCCGGGGCCAGCGCCGCGGAGATCAAGATCTTCGAGGCGGCCCGGCGCCACCTGCCGCCCACCATCTATGACCTTAAGCGCTGGCAGGCGGTGGTGGGGCCGGAGTGGTGGCCCCACGTGGTTTACGTCATGAACCGGGGCGGCCGCTTCCAGGAATACCAGAAGGCATACAAGGACGGACAGCTGGCCAACAAGTACGGCAAGATGGTGGGCATCTACATGGAGAAATGGGCGACTACCAAAAATTCCATGACCGGCAAGCCCTATGTGCCCCATGCCCATTTTATGGAGAGCCCCACGGACGTCCTGGGCCGGAAGTTGGACGATGAGGCCAAGGGGTTTGACCTTACCCTCCTCACCCACCGCCACATCTCCCAGACCAAGTCCCGGACTCCCGGCAACTACTGGCTCCTGGCCCTCTACCCGGAGAATTTCCTCGACCTCTCCCCGGTGGACGCCCGGCGGCTGGGATTGAAGGATGGCGATATGGCGAAGGTTATCTCCCCCACCAATTCCGAAGGCCTCTGGGATTTTGGCCATGGCCGCAAGAAGCCCATGATCGGCAAAATCCGGATCGTTGAAGGTCTGCGGCCGGGAGTGACGGCCTTTTCCCTGGGCCACGGCCACTGGGCCTACGGCGCCGGGGACGTGGTCATCGATGGGGTGTACGTCCCCGGTGATCCCCGCCGGGGCACCGGGGTTCACGCCAACGCGGCCATGCGGGTGGACCCGGTCTTGAAAAATACCGGTCTAGTGGATCTAACCGGCGGCAGCGCGGTGTTCTACCAGACCCAGGTGAAATTGCTGAAGGTGTAGGGAGCGTCTCACGCGCTAATAATTAGGGCGTGAAGGACATTCTTAACCAAGGGAAAGAAAGGCTATGAAATCCTTTGAAGAACTGCTGGCTGGATCGGTGGCGGCCCACGGCCATCTCTGCCCGGGTCAGATCGTGGGGGTGCGCATGGCCATGCTGGGTCTGCGGCTCCTGGGTTTTGCGGTCCCGCCCGCCTATCCGCAACTGAAACAGCTCATCGTCTATATTGAAATGGACCGCTGCACCGGCGACGCGGTGGCTTTTGTGACCCAGGCCAAGCTGGGGCGGCGGTCCCTGAAATACGTGGATTACGGCATTATGGCGGCCACCTTCATCAACCTGGAGGACCACCAAGCCTTTCGGATCATTTCTACGGAGGAGGCCCGGGACCTTGCCGCTCTATACGCCCCCCACGCGTCAGCAAAGCGGGAGCAGCAGCTGCACGCTTATAAGGTCATGCCGGATGCGGTCCTTTTTCGAGTGCAACAGGTGGAAGTAAATCTTAGCGAATTCGACCTCCCCGGCCCGACCCGCCGCAAGGTGGTCTGTGTCAAGTGCGGGCAGGTGGTGAGGGATGGCCGGGAGATAGTCTGGGGTGGCCAGCCTTATTGCCGCCCCTGCGCTCAAGGGGGTTATTTCCGGAACGCCAAAGAATTCGCCTGGGACAACATGAACTGGTCTCCCCAGCCGGAGGTTCAGGAGATGGAGCCCCGGATCGGGGAAAGGCACCTAAAAGAGCGCCCCTTGATACTGAGTTAAGGATCGGGAAGGACCAGCGAGGGCGACTTCCGAGGGACGAACCATGATTAAAGCCATTAGCCTGGAAGAGGCCGTGGGCACGCAACTGGCCCACGACATCACCGAAATCCGCCCGGGAGAATTTAAGGGCCCTGCTTTTTGCAAAGGGCATACCGTTTGTGATGAAGATATCTGCCGCCTCCAGCGTCTGGGGAAGAATCATCTCTATGTCATTGACCTGGAGGAGGATGAAATCCACGAAAACGAGGCCGCGGCCATCCTGGCAGCCGCTCTCGCCGGAGAGGGGATTGTCTGGGAAAACAACCCCCGGGAGGGCAAGATTAATCTCCACGCAGCGTTAGATGGACTCCTCCAGGTTAACGTCCGGGCTTTGACTGCCTTCAACTTGGTGGAAGAGGTCATGTGCGCCACCCTCCACAACCATACCCTGGTGCAAAAAGGTGCGTTGGTGGGGGGCACCCGGGCCCTGCCCCTGATTATGAAGCGGGCCGCCATTGAGCGGGCCGCGGCCATCGCCCGGCAGAAAGGCGGGGTGCTGACAGTGCAGCCCCTGCGCGTCGCCCGGGTGGGGTTGGTCATTACCGGCAACGAAGTCTATCACGGCCTCATCCAGGACCGTTTCGCGGCCGTCCTTTCCCAGAAGGTTCAATCCCTGGGCTCGGAGGTGGCCGCCCTGGCCTTTGCCCCGGACGACGCCGCAGCCATTACCCGGGCGATTCACTCCCTTCTGGACGCGGGCTGCGATTTGCTGTTGCTGAGCGGCGGCATGAGCGTGGACCCGGACGACGTTACCCGCCATGCCATCAGCCAGGCCGGGGCCACGGAATTGCATTACGGCGCCGCGGTCCTCCCCGGGGCCATGTTCCTGGTGGCTTATCTGGAAGATGTGCCCCTGCTGGGGGTGCCGGCCTGCGCCCTGCATCACCCGGCGACGGTGCTGGACCTGGCTCTGCCGCGTATTTTGGCAGGTGAACACATCGGCAAAAAGGAACTGGCCCTCCTAGGGCATGGCGGCCTGTGCCGGGACTGCCCGGAATGCAGCTATCCCCATTGTCCTTTCGGTAAAGGCACTTAGATTATGGGAAAGGACCCCGGCGCCACTAAAATAAATTACTTGCGCATCTCCGTCACGGACCGCTGCAACCTTCGGTGCCGGTATTGCACTTATTGGCGAGACTGGAGGAAACTGCCTGCCAAGGAAATCCTGCGTTATGAGGAACTCCTCCGCCTGGCCGCCATAGCTGGGAGGATGGGCATCTCCAAGGTGCGGATTACCGGTGGCGAGCCTCTGGTGCGCCGGGGCTTGGCGGAGTTTCTTGGGAAACTGCGCCACGTTCCCGGGATCGCCAAAATCTGTCTGACCACCAATGGCGTATTGCTCCCGGAACTGGCGCCCGCTCTTTATAAAACGGGTCTGCGGCATCTCAATGTCAGCCTGGACACCTTACGGCGGGAGCGCTACCGGCAAATTACCGGCCAGGATAACTTAGCGGAAGTTCTGGCCGGGCTGGAGAAGTCAGCGGCCTTGGGCTTCCATCCTTTGAAGATTAACTGCGTGGTGCTGAGAGGGATTAACGATGATGAAGTGTTGGACCTGGCCATGCTCGCCCGGGACCATCCTTATCAGGTGCGCTTCATTGAACTGATGCCCAGTGTTTCCCGGCAATGGTGGCAGCGTCATTTCGTGCCCATGCCCGAGGTGCTGCAGCGGCTGATGGTGCTGGGGCCTCTCTTGCCGTCAACCCAGGAGGCCACGGCAGGGCCTGCCCGGAATTTCCGACTACCGGGATTCCGGGGAGAACTGGGGTGCATCAGCCCCATGAGCGGGCACCATTGCCACACCTGCAACCGCCTGCGCCTTACGGCTGACGGCAAATTGCGACCCTGTCTCCTGGCCCCTTCCAAACTCGATCTTAAAGAACCTCTGCGTCTGGGCTTAAGTGATGATTTATTGGGCTACTTCTTTAAGGAGGCCATGAAGAAAAAAACTGGAAAAACTGAATTTCCCTTATTTCCTTCCCACCATCCAGGCTGGTCAATGGCCAGCATCGGCGGCTGAATTACCAGAAAGATAGCCGTAGGCTTAGCCATATCTTTTTAAAGACGTCCCACCGAACTGGTTGATAGTTTCCCATCTCCTGTCCTTATCACCGGGCCAAGGAAAATCGCGGGAATGATTTGGCCATGGAAGGATTTTGGTCCGGAGATAAGTGTGTTTCGGACGAGAGCCGATGGGTGTTGAACTATTTGAATTGCATGGCCGGCATATGGTCTGGCCCTTGAGCAGGCTTACCACGCCCTGTCGAGCCGCCAACGAATATAAATCCAATGGCGGTGGTGATCATTACGAAGATTTACTAAGATTCTACATGGCCATTTATTTCCCAGCATTGATGAGTGATTGGCCGCAAACAAGCCATCATGCCGATGGGTTGGTCAACGTTCCCCACCACCTTGATGCCGCGAGATTGTTGGCTCAATTGTTGACATTTTCCTGAAACAAGAATAACAGGAAGAAAACCAATGGTTAACCAAAAGACACCCCTGGATCGGTTTGCCGGTCTGACCTGGAACGATATCGAAAACTGGACCGGTGGGACCATTGTCTCCCGGGGAAAAAAATATCAGCGGCAGGGACGCGTTGCTGACCTGGCCGTAACGGCTGATGGCGGCCTGATTGCCTGGGTGAGAGGTTCGGAGCGCTATGCCGCCAAGGTGGTCATGGATGAAAACGGCCTGCCGGATTCGATCTGCACCTGTCCTTATGAACGGGACTGCAAGCACGGGGTGGCCGTGGTGCTCGAATACCTGAAGCAAGTCGAAAATAATTGCCGTGTTCCCAAAGCGAAGCAGGATGACGAGCGCCTGATATTGTTGGCGGATGGAGGTCTGGATGACGATGAAGATCTTGTATCCGAGGATATGAGACGAGATATCGACGGCTTTCTCCAGGGCAAGACCAAGGCCCAACTCATCGACCTGATCCATGATCTGGCCGGGCAGTACCCGGAGATGGCCAGGGAGCTAGCCGACCGGAAGCAGGTGATCTCCGGCAATACCAACGCACTGGTGACGCGCCTGCGTCAAGAGATGCGCGACCTTGCCAGCGAGCCTGGCTGGCGAAATTATTGGAATAGCGAGGGCTATACGCCGGACTACTCCGGGGTTCGCAAAAAGCTCGAGACTTTACTCAAGGCAGGGCACCCTGAAGAGGCGCTGACCTTGGGCCGGGAACTGGTGACCATCGGCATGCGCCAGGTGGAGGAGAGCCATGACGAAGGCGAAACCGCCATGGAGATTGCCGGCTGCCTGCCGGTGATCGTCGAGGCCCTGGACCAGTCGCCCCTTGATCCCGCCGATAAGCTGAGCTGGGCGCTGAATGCCGTGCTGGAAGACCCATTTGGCGTATGCGACGCCTTTGGGGAATACCTGGACCGGCAGCATCCCCAAACAGCCTGGCACACACTCGCAGACCGGCTGTTGGCTCAGTTACACGGGCTTAAAGGTGCCAAGGGCGCCGATAAATTCAGCCGCGACTATGAACGTGACCGGCTCAGCAGTTGGGCTATCCATGCCCTGGAGCGGGCCGGCCGGGAGGCTGAGATCATACCCTTGTGCGTCGCTGAAGCCAAAAGTACGGGCAGTTATGACCGTCTCGTTCAACGGCTAATGGCGGCGCGGCGCTATGAAGACGCCGAAAAATGGATAATGGAAGGCCTTCGGGCCATCGGCGAAAAATGGCCCGGCATCGGCGCCAGCTTACGGGATAGACTCCGGGAGATTCGCATGCTGGAACAGAATTGGCCGGTGGTGACCGCTCTGCGGGTCGAAGAATTCGTGCGGCATCCTTCCCTTCAGGCCTTCACGGATTGCCGGAAAGCCAGCGGCAAAGCCAAGGCCTGGCCCCAGGTGCGCGCCTCTCTTTTGCGCTACCTGGAAAACGGTGAACTGCCCTGGAAGCGGGAGGGCTGGCCCCTGCCGGAATCCGGCCTGGAGCGGCCCGAGGCGGATCAGCGTAATCAATTTCCCCTGATCGGCGACCTGATTGACATCGCGATTCTGGAAAAAAAGCCCGACCAGGTGCTGAAATGGTACGATCAGCGTCCCCAAGGCCGGTTTGGGTGCCCCTGGTTAGATGAAGACGCCATCGCCGACGCGGTTCAAGTCCAGGCGCCGGAGCGGGCGGTGGCCATCTGGAAGAATAAGGCGGAACGGCTGATCGCCCAGGTCAAACCCCATGCTTACGAGGAAGCGGCAAAATACCTACGTAAAGCAAAGTTGGTCATGTCCAACCAGAATAACCGGGCGCAATGGGAGCAATACCTGGGAAGCCTGAGGGACACGCACGCCCGCAAACGCCGTCTGCTAGAGATCCTGGATGGTTTGGACGAAAAGCCCATTATGAAAAAAAGACGCTGAAAATCAGATTTTTTGAATAAAGGGACCACTTTTCTCACCAGACCCTGCGTGGTCAATCACTTCCAAGGAAGTTCTCTCTTTTTTGGTGGGCATCAATGGATTTCGATAAAGACGGCTGGCAAGAGGATGTGTCCACTCTCAGAGATGTCTGCAATGCGTTTGCAAAAGGGAATGCTAATGGCGGGATGCGCTTCGCTTTCCCGCCCTACGGACTACGGACTATTATCATAAAATCAGTAACAATGTCAGAAATAACCATATTATAAACATACACCCCACTCCTTTGTTGTCTCCTTCGTGTGGCTTATAAAGAAGCATCCAGACCGGATAAAGTGAAATCAATGCGACTAGGAAGAAGCCAGCTACATTTTTTCCAAGTCCAATTCATTCGGTTGTTTTATGCGCAAGAAATTCTCGTTCTTTTACGAGCATGAGCCTAAATAAATATATCGTCACTGATAACATCGCAATCCCAAGAAGACGTCTAAACCAGTTTGATTCCATCATCTTTTTAATATTTTTCATAGCACACTCCTTTTGCGTGGCATAACAATAATCAGATTGATCCGCATAAGATGCGGAGATTCGGTTTTCTGTCCATATAAGGCGTCATTGCATCGCATTTCCCGATAACCAAGAATTTTGAGATTTGTTCTTGCAAAGGCCATGTTAGCATATGCTTTTCTGAAAAAAAAAGTTTTTCCTGCTTGTGAAACAAGAGGAAAGACCAAGACGCTCATCTTGACACATCGGACATCCATCAAAAATTTGCCGTCATCGACCAGAAAGTCGTGTGGTACGGCAGCATCAATCTTCTCAGTTACGGCAGTGCCCAGGAAAGCCTCATGCGGCTGGTAACCCCAAATATCGCCCAGGAATTATTGAAAACCCTGATTACGACCTGATGCTGGTGGTCTCCACCTCCCATGTCCCTCGCTACCGCCGGGACCAGCAAGCCTTTCGGGCGCTCTGCGGCCTGGGAGTGCCCAAGGAAGTTATTTGTTCTCACCAGGGCGGAGCTTGAGGCGGGCCGCAAGGTGATCTGTTCGCTTTTGGCCACGGTGCTTCGGGAGGGGAGACTCTTATATGCAGCCTGGGAAGCTGGCCGAGGTGCGGTCCTGGCTGAAAAAAGCAGCCGGCGACTTGCGTGGGGCCGACATCGACCACATGTCGGCCCGCCATCACGACACGCAGTACTTCTGTCTGGGCCACGCGGGCCAAGAAGGGACCATCAATCCATCTAGCTACTTCTTCTTTTGCCTGTTCGTAAGTATCCACCGCAACGACCAAGGGTGAGGTCAATTCTTTCAGGTCATGGAACCATGCCTCGGTTGGGGCAGAGTGGCGGTGACTCTGGTTGATGGGGTTTTCGGCGCTAAGAGCAACACTGATTTGATTATTGATGCCAGCCAGCCAGTTGTGATTTATCTGGACTACAGGGACGGATATCAACTCGGCCACCCGCCCAGTAAAGTGGGGCAGACGCTCCCAGCCCAGGGCTGTGCCGGCACGGTAAAAGATTTCAGCCACGCCAACTGCGCTGCCTGATAATTTAGGTGCTAACAGTCAGTTATGCCTCGCTTGGGCTGAACCGGACAGAAATGATTGCCAAGTGCACAGTCATGAGAGAAGGGTTGGGTGATATCAAAGGAAATTGCATGCCTTATCTGGTTATGAAAGGTTTTTGGCGGATTGATAAGGCCCGGAAAAGGGAAGATGTTGAGCTCTCCAGCCATGGGCAAAAAGAGTACTTGGACTTCAAACCTGTGCCCTACTCCTAAAGGTTGATTTGTGCGTCCCCAAAAGGCTTGGGAGCCAGGCGTCGAACCTTCCACTGATCGGCAATACGTCCGCACCAGAATCCTCTTGACCATCTGCAAACCGAACTCAGAAAACATTTCCAGGCGCGGAGAAATGGTCTTAAGTTTACATTATATATACCGATTTTATCATATAAGGGTTGCCAGGGATGAAAAACTGAAGCGGAGCAAAAGTGGTCTGGCCGACACCAAGAGGTGGAGTCCTTAACGTCCAGGGGATAACGCAGCCGTGACCCTATACCCCAAGCTCTGCCACTTGTAGATGGGACCCAAAGGCACCGCAGGGGGAGAGGTTATCAGCTGCCTGGCTCGGGTCGGGCCAACCTGCCCCACTCTATCCATAACGAGTGTAATTCACAGGGAAATGTCTGGAAGCCATGAGAATCACTGAGGCAAATCCGATAAATATACGTCAGCTCTGGAGTAGTTGTGCCTCTCGCATCGCCACCTCACCATACCTGGACGATATCACTGCGGCGGTCGTGGGCGAGCTCTACGAGCAATTTGCGGACTCCCTGGTGATGGTGCGCGCCTTTATCACCGTTCCCTTTGAATACCTACCCGAACGCCAAAGAGAATTTGCCCGGGAACTGGCGCGGTCGGTGCAGCTCGAGGCTCTTTTAAACTCCAACACGCCGGTCCATTCGCTATTAGCCACCCGAGGATGCATTGATGATTGGAACGATCCCCGGAAATCCCGGGGGCATGTGGCCATCCCCCTTTTATCGGAGGCCTTTGTTGATTCTATCCCCATGATGTCCCGCCTCCTTAAAGAACTGGGGTTGTCCCTCACCTGGGTGCACGATCCGGGGGCGGTGTTGTTGAGGCAGACAATTGGTGCGGAGGTCGGTTACTTCCATGTGGAGGACGCGCCCAGCGCCACTGACGAGTTGGGGCGAAAGATCATTGCCGCGCAGGAATTCGTTTCCAACTACGGGGTCAAATCCGTCTTCGCGGTGGGAGGGGTCGTCTTTGGAGGAGCCGTTCTGGTGCTCATCTTTTTCAGCCGGGACCGAGTCGAACCGCGGATCGTCCGGACTTTTATGCCTCTCACCAACTTTCTCAAAGCCGCCATGATATCACAATGCTCGCTATCGAAGGCCTTTCGACCCGATGGCCGGGAAGAAGAGGCTGATCCATCCTCTTCGACTTCAAGGAACGAATGAACACGGAAATATTCACTTCCCTCAAGGGGACCATCACCCTCATGTTGAACGGGGCCCTGCGGGACGCCCGTGAATCGCTGGAGAAGATAGATGCGGCCGGCTGCGCCGCGCTGGCGGATCTGATCACCTCTTTATCTCTTCTGATTGGGCGCCTCACAGAGTCCTTTGCCGCGAAGGAATCGGCCCTCGCCACGGTGCAACTCTCGATGCTGGAGTTGGAAGCCACCCAAGAGGAGCTACTGGCGAAAGAGGAGCGTTACCGTGAGCTCTTCTCGAACATGAATGACGGCGTGGTCGTTTACGAGACTCTGGATGACGGCCAGGACTTTGTGATCAAGGATATCAACAACGCTTCTCTGCGGATTGAGCGTACGGATCGTGAGGCCGTGGTTGGCCGCCGGCTCACGGAAGTGTTCCCGGGCGCCCAGGAGTTCGGGCTGCTGGATGTGCTGTGCAGAGTCTACCAGAAAGGCGCCCCCGAACATCTGCCGGCGAGATTCTACCGGGATCAGCGGATCTCCGGGTGGCGCGATAACTTCGTTTACCGGCTGCCTACAAAGGAGGTCGTCGCGGTCTATCGGGATGTTTCGGAGCAGAAAGCCTCGGAGAAGGCTCTCCGCTCCGCCCTCGAGTCCACCGAGCGGCTCATCGACGCGGCTCCCATTGGGTTGGTGGTGGTAGGGAAAGACCAAACCATTCGCCGGGTTAACGAAGTCGCGGGCAAGATACTGGGCGCCAAGCCCAGGGATTTGGTGGGCCAAGGCTGGCGCCAATTTATCACCGGCGCGTTGGATAGCACTCGCCGGATGTCTGCCGAGGAGAATGTCCTCGTGGACATCAAGGGGAAATCCATCCCGGTCCTGATGTCCGTGATCCCAGTCAAGCTGAAGGGTGATGAGGTAGTCTATATTATGGCCTTTTTGGACCTGACTGAACGGAAGTCGTTGGAGTCGCAGCTCCGTCATGCGCAGAAGATGGAGGCCGTTGGCCGACTCGCGGCAGGGGTTGCCCACGAGATCAATACTCCCATCCAGTACGTGGGGGACAACACCCATTTCCTCCAGAATGCCTTCGGAGAACTGCTGGCCTTGGTGACGGAGTACGGCAAGATGCTGGCGGCGCGGCAACCCGGGGAAATGACACCGGAAGTCATCAAAGAGTGGCAGGAAGTGGCAGACCAGGCCGACTTGGGTTACCTGACCGCAGAGATACCCAAGGCCATTGACCAATCCCTGGAAGGAGTGGAACGGGTGGCCAAAATTGTTCAGGCCATGAAGGATTTCTCCCATCCCGGCACCGGAGAAAAGAAGGCGGTGGATGTCAATAAAGCCATTGAAAGCACCGTGATGGTAGCCCGGAACGAATGGAAATACGTGGCTGAACTGGTCACCGATTTGGACCCCGGCCTGCCTTTGGTTCCCTGTCTGCAAGACGAGTTCAACCAGGTGCTGCTGAACCTGATCATCAACGCGGCCCATGCCATTGGCGATACGCTGGGCCGGGGGGAAGGGACCAAAGGAACGATAACCATCAGCACCCGGAAACAGGGAGACTGGGTGGAAATCAAACTGAAAGACACAGGCGCGGGAATCCCCGAAGAGATCAGAACCAAGATATTCGATCCCTTTTTCACCACTAAAGAGGTGGGCAAAGGAACGGGGCAGGGCTTGGCTATTTCTCATGCGGTGATTGTGGATAAGCATGGGGGAACCATCAACTACGAGACGGAGATGGGGAAAGGGACCACTTTTATTATTCGCCTGCCCTGGAGAAGTAGCGGGTCTGCGCGGATATTCCCAGATGAAGGGGTGCCTGGCGGGGAGCATTCTTCCCCAACCATCAATAAACTCCAGAGTTCTTAGAAAAAAGGGTTAACAGGAGATAACAAACAGCGGAGATTGTGCCTTTAATACTGGTTGCCAAATTTTTTTTTCATAGACAAGGGGCTAATTTACCATGCATTTGGCAAGAATCCCCCCAAGGAATGGAGGGTTGGTTTTCTTTATTTTATTAATGCTTTTCTTCCAGTTAGCCTTACTGGAGAAATCCGCCCTGTCCTCAGATTATCAGGGAACTATTAAAATTGGGGGCACCGGGGGAGCATATGCCGTTATGACCCAAGTGACGGCTGCTTTTCAAAAAAAATATCCCCACGCACGCTTTTATTTTCCTCCCAGTCTCGGCAGCAGCGGCGGCATCAAAGCGGTGCTGGCGGGGGCCCTCAACTTGGGGTTGAGCGCTCGCCCCCTTACAAAAGAGGAACATCTCCAGGGCGCGGTGGCGGTGGAATTGGGTCGTTCTCCGATAATGCTGGTGACCTCCCATAAAAGACCTGGAGTTAACTTCACTCTTAGGGAGATTGCCTCGCTATACCTGGGGGAAATAAGGGCCTATGCCGACGGTGTCCCCATACGGTTAATCTTGAGACCCATGGTTGAATCAGATACCTCCTTCCTGTTGAGTCTGTCTCCGGAGGTGGCCGCAGCTGTCCGGAAAGCACATGCCCGTGAGGGCATGATCGTGGCGGTGACAGACCAGGATAATGCCAATTCCTTGGAGAAGATAAGGGGGGCAATCGGCTGGATGACGTTGGCCCAGCTCATCTCGGAAAGGCGCGCCCTTACCCCTTTAACTATAGGCGGCGTCAGGCCCGGCCTGGAGACTCTGGCTTCTGGAGCTTATCCCTACTCCAAACCTTTTTTTGTGGTCACCGGAAACAACCCCGGCCCCCTGGTCAAATCCTTTATCGAATTTCTGATCTCCAGGGAGGGCCGGGAAATCCTTTCGCAAAACGGCCTTCTGGTGGACGGTAAGAGGCCATGAATCCCGGACTATCTCTCAAGTCCAGCCGGTTAGCCTTAACCATCGCCGTCATGGTGGCCGTCTTCCTGCCCTTGGGCTATTTTGTCCTGAAATATCAAAAAATGGCCCTCATTTTAGAGACCGAGGTCGAGGCCAATGCCATTTTTGCATCGCAAATAATCAACGCCAATCCCGATTATTGGCAATTTGAAAAGGCCAGACTAGGGGAGTTTCTCTCCCTTCCTTCAATCGCCCCCGTCATTGAGAAACGCCGCATTACCAATCTGAACGGCGAGATTGTCGCCCAAAACCAAGATGAAGTTAGACAGCCTTTGATCGTTCGATCTCATGATCTGCATGAATCCGGAAAGGTGGTGGGAAGGTTAGAAATTGCTCGCTCTCTGCAGCCTTTGTTATGGCAAACTTTATTCATCGGATTATTGACGTGCTGCATAATCGCAGTAATATTTTTTTATTTAAAGAAATATATTATAGAGGCGCGCGATAAAGCTGAAGAGGCTCTGCAGGAGAGTGAGGAAAGATATCGATTGCTGGTAAGAAATATTCCGGCAATAGTTTGCAAAGGTTATTGGAATTGGGAGATTGATTTCGTTGACGATAAAATAGAAGAATTTCTAGGTTATAGTAAGGAAGAATTTAATCTTAGAAGATTAAAATGGAGAGATGTGGTAGTTGAAGACGACCTTCCCAATATGCAGCGAATCTTTTGGGAGGCTCTGAAAACTAATAGGTCCTATGTCCGGGAATACCGGGTTAAGACTAAAGAAGGAAAAACCATCTGGGTGCAGGAAAGAAGCCAGATCGTGTGCAGTGAAGACGGCGAAGTCGACCATATCAGCGCGGTATTTTTCGATATCACCCAGAGCCGCCAGGCTGAGGATGACTTGCGCCGGGCCCATGCCGAAATTGAACAACTCTTCGCATCCATAACTTCCATCCTGATAAGTCTAACTCCTGGGGGAGTGGTTTGGCATTGGAACGCAGAAGCGGAAAAAGTCTTAGGATTGACCGCGGTGCAAGCTTTGGGGCAAAGACTTGATAAACTGCAGATACCCTGGGATGTCTCCAGAATCTCCGAAGCTCTGGCCGGATGCCGGAAAAAGGCCATGACCATCAGATTGGAAAATGTCCGCTTCCGGTGCCGGGACGGCAAGAACGGGTTTTTAGGGATCACCCTCAGTCCGATCAGAGGGGAAGCCGAAGAGATTTCCGGTTTTCTTCTCCTGGGAAGGGATGTCACCGAAAGAATAGTCCTGGAGAACCAACTGGCCCAGGCTCAGAAGCTGGAGTCCATCGGCCAGCTGGCTGCGGGCATAGCCCATGAGATCAATACTCCTATCCAGTATATCGGCGATAACACCCGTTTCCTCCAAGATGCCTATAAGGATCTGCTGTCCCTTTTGAAAGAGTATCAGAGTTTGCTGGAGGCTGGCAAAGCCGACGCAGTGACCGCGGATCATCTGGAGCGGGTGGAAGCCGTGACCCGGGAAGTCGACCTGGAATACTTGAGAGACGAAATCCCTGCGGCCATCAGCCAATCCTTGGAAGGGGTGGAGCGGGTGGCGAAAATAGTGCGGGCCATGAAGGACTTCTCCCATCCGGGCACGGTGGAGAAACAGGCGGTGGATCTCAACAAGGCCATCGAGAGCACCATTACCGTGGCCCGGAATGAATGGAAATACGTGGCGGAGATGGTTACCGATCTGGATCCTTCTCTGCCACTGGTGCCTTGCCGGCCAGATGAAATTAATCAGGTCATCCTGAATATCATCATTAACGCCGCGCATGCCATTGCTGACATGGTGGGGCGGGAGCCCGAGGAGAAAGGCACCATACGCGTCAAAACCAGCAGGAACGGGGACTGGGTGGAGATCGCCATCAGCGATACCGGGGCGGGCATTCCCGAGGAGATCGGATCCAAAATCTTCGATCCTTTCTTTACCACCAAGGAAGTGGGCAAAGGCACGGGCCAGGGATTGGCTATCTCCCATGCGGTCATTGTCGACAAGCACGGGGGCGCCATCGATTATGAAACAACTCTAGGCCAAGGCACCACTTTCACAATTCGCTTACCAATAGGAAAGGATTGAGGCTGAGAAACGGGGTGAGCCATTGAAATTAAGAATTCTTTTTGTGGATGATGAACCAAAAGTGCTCGAGGGGCTCCAAAGGATGATGCGCAGCATGCGCCATACATGGGAGATCTCCACCGCCTCCAGTGGGCCGGAAGCCTTGGGCATCCTGGGCCGTGAGCCATTTGACGTGGTGGTTACCGACATGCGCATGCCGGGCATGGATGGCGCACAATTATTGGCTGAGGTGAAGAAACGCTATCCGGAGATTGTGCGCATTGTTTTATCCGGACAGTCGGATCGGGAGATGATTTTAAAGTCCGTGCGGCCGGCCCACCAGTATCTGGCCAAACCCTGCAGCGATGAAATATTGAAATCCGCCATTGAGCGCTCTTGCAGACTTAAAGACCTGCTGGCGAAAAAATGCCTCAAACAATTGGTGTCCCGGATCGACTCCATTCCCAGCCTGCCGGATTTGTACCTGGAAATCCTGGAGGAATTGGAATCGCCGTACACCTCGATTCACAAAATTGGGAGCATAATATCCCAGGATATCGGCATGACCGCCAAGATTCTCCAGTTGGTAAACTCGGCCTTTTTCGGTTTCCGCAGGCACATCTCCGGTCCGACTGAGGCGGTGGAGCTGCTAGGGTTGGAGACCATTAAAGCCCTGGTTCTGTCCCTGCAAATTTTTTGCCAACTCGACCCGGCAAGACTTAATAAGTTCAATCTGGAGCGCATCTGGCTCCACAGCCTTGCCACCGGTAAGTTTGCCAAGATAATTGCCACCGCGGAGAAGCTTGATCGGGTGACCGTCAATGATGCCTTCATGGCCGGAATGCTCCATGATGCCGGCAAGATAATCCTGGCCGTCAACCTTCCCAAAGTCTATCAGGAGACCATAAAGAGCGCCCAAAGCGGCGAGGTCTCTCTGGTGGCAGCCGAGCGGCAAACCTTCGGGGTAACCCATGCCGAAGTGGGCGCTTATCTTTTTGCCTTATGGGGGCTGCCTTTCCCCATTGTGGAAGCCGTCGCCTTTCACCACGCCCCCCAAAGTTGCCCCCAGCAGGAACTGGGGATCTTGACCGCGGTGTATGTGGGGAACTCCCTGGAAAAATTGCTCCATGAGGGGGAAGGCGCGGACTGGCAGCCAGACCAGTCCTACCTGTCTGAGCTCAATGTTCTCCATAAGCTTCCAGTTTGGCAGGCGCTCTGCCATCAGAGCGTTGCAGAAGGCGGCGAACATGGCGCCTAAAGTCCTCTTTGTGGATGACGACCCCAATATCCTGGAGGCTTACCAGCGCCAGTTTTGGAAACAATATCAGATAGACACCGCGCTGGCCGGAGACCGGGGCCTGGAGGCCGTGGCCAAAAACGGGCCTTACGCAGTAATTGTCTCCGATTTAAAGATGCCGGGCATGAACGGCGTTCAGTTACTCTCCCGGGTCAGGGAGATGGCCCCGGACAGCGTGCGCATCATGCTCACGGGCTTCGCCGAAGTGCAGACCGCCATTGACGCGGTTAACGAAGGGAACATCTTCCGTTTTCTCACTAAGCCCTGTCAGCCGGACGTTCTCGCCCGGGCCCTGGACGCCGGCATTGAGCAATACCGGCTGATCACCGCCAACCGGGAGCTTTTGGAGCAGAGCTTAGGGGCCTGGATGCGCAGTGAAAGAGAATTCGGCTTACTTATTAAAAATATTCCGGCCCTGGTATTTAAAGGCTACGCTGATGGCTCGATCGATCCCTTGGACAATAAGGTCGAAAAGATGACCGGTTATCCGAAATCACTCTTTGAATCGAGAAAGCTGAAATGGACGGATTTGATCTTAGAAAAGGATATCGGCAAAACCAAACAGAAGTTTCTCAGGGCCCTGAAAGGCGGCCGGCCCTATGTCCGGGAATACCGCATAAATTGCCGTGACGGTAAAGTCCTCTGGATTCAAGAACGCAGCCAGATTGTCCTTAATCATATAGGCAGAATCGATTATATCAGCGGAGTCCTATTTGACATAAGCAGGCGCAAACGGGGAGAGGAGGCATTAAAAAAGAGTCTTAGAAGATTGCGCAATGCGTTTAGGGGGACGGTTAAGGCCCTAAGCTCCACTTTGGAGATGCGGGATCCATACACCTCTGGCCACCAGATGCGGGTGACCCTTCTTGCCTGCGCCATTGGCAAAAAAATGGGGTTTTCTGAGGATCAGCTGGAAGCAATGAGAATAATCGGCTCTCTCCACGACATAGGCAAGATCGCTGTACCTTCCGAAATACTTAACAAACCCGGAAAGGTCAATGAGCACGAATTTTCTCTGATCAAAATGCACGCAGAGGCAGCTTTCAATATCCTTAAAGATATCGATTTTCCCTGTCAGATAGCCGAGGCGATAGCCCAGCATCATGAGAGATTGGATGGCTCCGGATATCCCAAGGGCCTCTCGGGGCCGGAAATATTGCTGCAAGCCCGCATCCTGGCAGTGGCGGATGTGGTGGAAGCCATGTCCAGCCACCGGCCTTACCGCCCGGGATTGGGCCTGGAAGCGGCCTTGAAGGAAATCACTCAAAAGAAGGGCATCCTCTATGATCCGGAAGTGGTGGATGTCTGTGTCAGATTATTTAAGGAGGAAGGATTCACTTTTGATAAGTGAATAACTCTTAGGTCTTAGTTTCGCCAATCTGCCTGTATACCCCAAAAGATAGGGAAAAACATGACGCCTAAAGTCCTATTTGTGGATGACGACCCCAATATCCTGGCGGCCTATCAGCGCCAGTTGCGGAAACAGTACGAAATTGACACGGCCCTGGCCGGAGACCGGGGCCTGGAGGCCGTGGCCAAAACCGGGCCTTACGGGGTAATTGTCTCCGATTTAAAGATGCCGGGCATGAACGGCATTCAGTTCCTCTCCCGGGTCAGGGAAATGGCCCCGGACAGCGTGCGCATCATGCTTACGGGTTTCGCCGAAGTGCAGACTGCCATCGACGCGGTGAATGAAGGGAATATCTTTCGCTTCCTCACCAAGCCCTGCCCTCCGGAAGTTCTCAGCCGGGCCCTGGACATGGGCCTGGAGCAGTACCGGCTGATCACCGCGGAGAGGGAGCTTCTGGAGCAAACCCTCAAGGGGTCCATCAAGGTCCTGACGCAAATCCTGTCGCTGCTGAACCCCGAGGCCTTTGGCCGCGCCTCCCGTCTCAGCCGCTATGCCCGGGAAATAGGGTTGGTCATGAAGTTTCCGGGCCTCTGGCAATTGGAAACCGCGGCCATGCTCTCCCAGATCGGTTTTATTATGTTGCCGGAAGAAGCCTTAAAGAAAATCTACCACGGGCAGCAATTAACGCCTGAGGAGACTCAACTTCTGGATATGCATCCCTTCATCGCCTCCGACCTGCTGAAGAATATTCCCAGATTGGAGGAGATCGCCAAGATCATCGCCTACCAGGAGAAGCATTTCGACGGGACCGGCCTCCCGGTGGATGAAGTCCATAGAGAAGATATCCCCCTGGGCGCCCGGATTTTGAAAGTGGCCCTGGATTTTGACACTCTGCAAACCGCGGGAGATTCCAAGAGCAGGGCCATAGCGCAACTCCAACAGAGACCCGGGTGGTATGACCCGAAAGTATTAACCGCCCTGGAAGCCGTTATCTGGATTGAGGGGAAATATCAGGTCAAAGTGATTCCTTTGGAGGAACTGCAGGATAGCATGATCCTGGACGATGATGTCTGGACTAAAACCGGCACCCTGCTGCTGGCCAAAGGGCAGGAAGTCAATCAATTGATTCGTAGACGCCTCCATGATTTTGCACAAAACGTGGGCATCAAGGAGCCCCTCCAGGTCCTGATACCACTGCGGGAAAAATTATAAAAGAGAAAAGAGACCCCCTTGCCACGGTTGCTTTGTAGATATATGCCCGTGTCTGATAAATTTTGTCTGATGATAATAAACTCGGATAAAATGTTTCCTGCTCAAGGAAGCAGTAAAGGATGGTTTTCCCTTCCCAGGCTAAAACCTTTTCACGCAACTCCTGATAGCCATCTTGATAATGTACGGAGGCCGACGGCGCCGATCACCATTAGGCCGTCAAAGACTACCTGCACCGGTGACATAATCCGGATGAGCAAAGTAAGGAGCCAATCGCGATATAGGGGGATCTCTTCCCGGGGACCGGCGGGAAGGACGGGGTAATGGAGAAGTGGGTATAGATCGATCTCCGGCAAGGCCCGCTCCAGGGATTGCACCAGCAAATAAAACAGGTTCACCGCCTCCGAGTTTTCCGGCCCTAAATTCAACCAGGCGCAGGGCGCCTTGGAGTCGTTTACGTGGGAAAAGGCCAGGGTGGACTTTCCCTGCGCGGCCTGGCCCAGGATCAGGATTTATTTTTTATGGCGTTGCTGCTCCAAGCGATCCAACAGGCGGGAGCGCTTGAGAATATGAGGGCAACGGGGGGGAATGATTTGGATATGGAAGGTTTTTGGCTAATTGATAAGTTTCAGAACATCCCAGACCCCGACACCTTTCCATTATCGGCGTCTTATTTAACTCCTTTCCCGCCGGGTTATCCCCAATTTAGTCCAGTAACAATGGTAACGTAATTGTTGGGGTGGATTTTCCCGTTTCAAATTCGTAGGCGCCCATGTCAAAGGTCTTTCCCTGGGGCCGCTTCCGGTAGTCCAAGTCCACCCTGGGGGCCCCGGAGGCGGTGCCCTGGTCGATGCCGGGGCTGCCGGCGGCCAGGTGATAATCCCCCGGCGCGCCCCAGGCTGGCTGCAAGAACCTGGGGGCCGCGGAAATATTGCCCGGCCCCAAGACGCCGGCTGCCAGTTGGGCCGCGGTATAGGTCGTGCCGTGGGCTTCCACCTGCACCGGGTCCCCAGGACGGTAAAAAAGATTGTTCTGGGCCGTCAGGTTGACGGTGGGCCCGCAATAGACCGGTCCCGAGCCGTTGGCAATGATGGTGTTGCGCAGCACCAGGGTCAGAGGCTGGCCGCCCCCGTACTGCACATACATGGGATAGGCCTGGCGGGCGGGATTGTCATGCACCGTGACGTTGACCATTTCAAAAAGGGGATTTCCCGGGTTCACCGTTTCAATGACGATGCCGGCCCAGGGGGATGACCCGCCCACCCCGTCGCCGGTGCCGTAGACCAGGCAGTTTTCCACCTTGCTGCCATCGGCCCAGAGCTTGATGCCGTCACAGGAGTTGTTGGCCACAATGCTGTTGCGGATATAGGTGTTGGCCGCTTTGGAGTCCAGCCCGTCCCCGTAGTTATGTTCGGAAACCGTATCCACAATTACCACGGGTCCCGCGGATGGCTCCAGGCCCAGTCCGTCCGGCCGGTCATAGGGCCGACCGGAGCCGTCGCCCCCCTGATAATAATGTCCCATGTAGGCCAGCCGGCAGCCCTGGACCAGAAGATGGCGAATGCCCCCCGCCGCTCCGGCGGGTCCGCCGATGCCCCCGAAGCCGCAGTATTCAAAGCGGCAGTTGAGCACCTGGAGGTCGTCGACATCCTGGACATTGAGGGCCATTTGGTCAATGTGGTGAATATACAAATCCTTGAGAATGATATGGCCGGCCGGCGGGGCGCCGCCGATGTCGATGCCGTCCCGAAAATAGATGCCGGGGCCGGCGGCCCCGGGATCATGGGTGATTTCCAGGTTCTCCAGACGGACGTAGCTGCGCCCGGAGAGGTCCACGGCGGCCAGCAGGTTATTGCGCCCGGCCAGCACCGGCCGGTTGCCGGCCTCACCTTTGATGACAATCCAGGCGGAGGCGGTGCCGTTGTTTTCCAGGGTGATCATGTCCTCCCAGTACTGGCTCAAGACATAGGTGCCCCCCAGGATGATCAAAGTGTCTCCGGCCCCGAGACGCTTGGCGGCAAATCCCGGGGAAGCCCAGGGTTGGGAGAGGGTCCCGGGATTGCTGTTGCTGCCGCCGGGGGAAACATAATAGGTGGCGGTATCCCCGCGGCCTGGTAAGATCGCCAGCCAAAAAACCAACCCGAATGCCCCAATTTTTTTCATCATTTTGCTTCCCTCGCTGGCGCAATAGAGGTGATGGAACCCAATGCCCCTCCCCCAATAAGCTTGGGAAATTGACATTGGCTCTTTATTGATCTCCATGCGCCAATGGCATGTTCCCCCTTTTCTAATCAGTCAGGAGGAGGTTGGTGGTCACGGGCATGATAGTGGTTTTCTCCGGTTCCACGATGAGCAACTGGCCGCCGGCGCGTTGGGGGATGGTCAGCAATCCGGTGGGGCTGGCGGTGATGGCTGTGCCGGGGCCGGTCTTGCCATTGATCCAGTAACGGTAACGCCGGTTGGGAAGCACCCGAAATCGCTGCACGCGTCTCAGGGTGACGTCGGCCGTGCCGCTCCCCACCAGGTGCACCTCATAGTGATTGGTTTGATCCACAATGCTGGCCGGGTCCCAACTGAAGGCATAAAGGTCGTTGACCATACCGGTGGCCGGGGGCTCCACGCCGTAGCCCCTGCGGTTGGTGAAGGCCAGGAAGCTCTGATTACGGCGGAAATTGGCCAGCCAGTTCATCTGCACAAAGCACTCATCAGAATGTCCCCAGGGGTGGCGCAGGTAAACGAAACCCCTCTTCTGGGTATCCAACACCGGCTGCATCAGGTCCCCCCCCGAGGCGGGGGGCACGATGGCATCGGCCATCCCGGCGGTAATGGCCACAAAGGGCGTCTCCCAACCTGGCTGCCGGTAATTGCCGAGCCACCAGGCCAGGTTGGCATAATCCCGGGCCGGATAAGGATGGCCCCCTGGATCCCGGATAATGATGCCGTCGCCGGGACCGCCCACGATATCGTTCTCGAATTGTTCCTGGAAGGGGCCCACCGGCGGGGTAAACCGGGCAAACCCGGAGTGGGCGTGCACCGCCGCAAAGACCTCGGGATTGCGCACTCCCAGCTGCCAGGCACCGGTGCCGCCGATGCTGCTGCCGAACAGATAGACCCGGTTGGGGTCGACGCTGACGCCGGGGAGGCGGTTGGGAACCAGAGAAGTGTGCACCGCTTCCCGGACAATGTTCATCACCGCTTGATGCGCCCACAGGCGGCACTCCCCGCCCCAGCGGGTGCCGAACCACCAATCATCTTCGTTGCCGCTGGAGGGTTTGTATTGGAAGGAGAGCATGACAAAGGAGTATGCCCGGGGCACATAGGAGGCAATATCCTCTTGCCGCTGGAAGTTTCCCCCCCATTCATGCACCTGCACCAGCAGCGGCAAATTGGCGGCCGGGGCGCCGTAAAGGTTAAGCCGGAAGGACAAGGTTTCATTGAGATCCAGGTGCCCCGCAATTATGCGGTCCTCTTCATGGACGAGGCTGGGGCGATAATCCCCATTTGCATGCTCATAGTTGTTAAAGATGCCGGCCCCCTGGACAGGGGGCAGCCAAAGGCACAACTCCAGCAAAAGACAGGAGAGGGTGACTTTAAGGGCCAGGATGGCAAACTTGCCCGCGGTCTTCATAGCCTCCCCCTAAGTTTTTAGAGGAAAGGGGTATGGTGAGCAACTTCGTGTCGTCACTGAAAGGCCCAGGCGACACGACTGGGAATCGAACATTTCTTATACGGCGTTAAAGAAATGCCCTCAGTCATCCAGTAAAAGCAGGATGGATGAACCCAAGGCGCCCAAAGATCTATACTCATCGGCGCCGATATCCATGCCCGGGCCCAGGGGCCGGGGATCCCCATCGAAGTCGGCGCTCAGGCCGGCAATGATTATGCCCTGGTTGACCACGGTGCTGATGAGGGACCGCAGGTGCAAATCTCCGGCCGGGGGATTCACGAACCAGCCGGCCTGGGCATTGGTCACGTTGTGGGACACCGTGCCGGTGGCCCCATCCCGCTGGCTGATGGCTTTATTGGTGAGATTGTTGGCGATGAGGACACCGGTGGTGGCGGGGAAACGATACTCAATGGCATGGGGATAACTATGTTCCTGGTAGATGGTGTTATTATAGACCTGGGCATTGGGGGCCGATTCCACGGCGATGCCCACATCCGCAAATCCTTCCACCCCATTGTGGTAGATCATATTGTTGCGCACAATCCCCCGCTGATGCCCCCGCTCCCCCAGACCCAGGCCGATGGCGCGGTCGCAGTTGATGATGGTGTTTCCTTCCACCAGGGTATCCTCGGAGAAGGACCAGAAATGGATGGCGAATTCGGCCACGTCCTCGCTGGGACTTCTAATGGCCTGGAAGATATTGCGCCGCACCATCCAATTGCGGGCATTATGGGCATCGACGCCGCCGATGTACCACTGGGGGCCGATACCGGCGCTGTATTCCAAGAGACATCCTTCCACTACCCCGTTGTCCGCTCTCTTGCTCAGGTCCCCGGGGTCGTAGGAGACCTTGATCATCTGTTCGCCGGTATCCAGGATATGTACGTTTCTGATGGTGGGAGCGGCGGCATTGTTATTGCCGTGTATCTGGATGGCGTGCTGGCTGACCCTTCTTAAGGTGACGTCCCGCACCGTGAAGTTGGCCCCGGGGACGTTGAAGATGTGGGTCACGTCCCCGGCCATGCCCTGTCCCTGGATGATCGCCGCGCCGCGGTTTCCCGACAAGCTGCGCACGGTGACCCCTGAGGCCTCCACCCACAGCATGTCGTCCAGGGTATAAGTCCCATCTCTGACCAGGATGGTTTTCGGCCCCCCCAGGTTGGCCTGGACCACGGCCTCCGCCAGTTACGCGGCCGTGCCGACGATGACCTCGCCCGGGGCCGTCTCCAGGAAGGCCTCAATGGCCTGCCCCTGATTATTAATCTTGTCTGCCGGAGAAGGGTTGGGAAAAAGGCAATAGGGCAGCAACAGGAGAAAGGTGACAGCCATCCGTAGGGCCATGGGAGTTTCTCCCTGCCGTCATCTGGGTTACTGCTGATTATCTGGGGTCAGGCGGAAACCTGGGCGCCCCCCTCGAAAAAGGGGTTTCCGAACCTCTCGGTTCCGGGGAAATCCCCCGCAGTTTCGGTTCTGAAAGCGATGCTATGATAGTACAGTTTCCCCCGAATTTATCAACTCAGCAGTTGGATATTTCATTATTGTCGGCATTTTGGCCCGCCTGCCCCCGGGCCCCCGGATGCCTCACGGCCATAGAGACCGGGGATCCCACCCACAACCGCGCATGGCATAAGGGAGCACCAGATAGAAATGATTCAAGATGTACGAGGGGTTGCCAAATATCCGCTCTACTGAGATTTAGGCATATGATTTGAATAAGGCAATATAAGGAAATTAAAAAGCCCTGGAGTGAAATTCACCAGGGCTCCAATATAACTGCCATCGATTCAAACTCTCTCAAATTTTGCATTCAAGCCGACAAGAATACAGAGTGAAATCTTCGCTTAAAAAATTAATAGTTATCCTCCCGGTAAACCAGGACGGGGCGAGTGGTTAGCCTTACCAGCTCCAGGACTTCGTCACTGAGGACCTTTAAATTTTTCGGAAGCTCAGGTTCAAAATCTGCGAGAACTAGCAGATCATAGCGCTCCAGCGCCACCGCCCTGAGTATTTCTTCCACGAATTCACCCTTGGCACTCTTCGTTAGGGGAGCATGCCCATACCGCCGCAGGGTCTCCTCCCCGGTCTTCAGGCAGGCCTCGACAAACTCCTCGGACCCCACCTGCTCCATTTCCTGGACATACAGCACCGTGATCTCCGGCTTCTTCTTGGTAAAGAGCGGGGTGATAAACTCCAGGGCCCCCTGGTGGCATTGGCGCCCCCGGTAAGCCACCAGGATCTTGTGGATAGGGCGGAAATTACGCAGGATTATCACCGACTGCCGGGCGCGCTGCAGGATCTTGGCGGGCACCGTCTCCACCAGGAGATCACGGAGCAAAGACCTGCCTTGGGAGCCCAAGATGATCATATCGTAGTAATCCCGAAGGGAAAAGTGGAGGATTTCCTCCCCGGGGTCTCCACTCACTACGAAGGGATTGCAGGGCATGCGCCTGCCCACGCAGACGGCACAATTCTCGATGATCTCCTCCACCGTTTTCTCCGTCTCCTTTTCAATTTCCCGTTCCACCTGGCTTCTGATGGTGAAAGGGACGTAACCGCCTCCTCCGGTCACGGTCTCCACTACGTCCGGTTTGACGTAAAGGGCGTCGACAATGGCAACGAAGTGTTCCAGCAGATGGCAGGCATAGCGCAAGGCCACATGGGATTCTGCGGTTTTATCTACGGCCACCAGAATTTTCATTTTACCCCTCGTTTGGGAGGTTAACGCCTTTGCAGCACCAGGTCCAGTGAAAATCAGGCCAGCGCCGCATCTCCAGGACGTTTTACAGCAGATGGAGATTTTTTCCTTTAATTTGGCTTCCTGGCCGCATCTTGATCGAACCTTGAGCCTGCAAGAAAGAGATGAAACCGGAAATCTTCAATAATTTTAGCTCAATCCCTTCGGTCCAGATTGGTCATACTCCTTTTATCCTGTCTTCACGGAGAAGGGGATTGCCTGATATTATTTTCCTGCTCCCCAGGGGTTGGGTCGGGCCCTGTTTATTCTCCCCTGGAAGCCAATGCCTGTAAATTTCAACATCGGAGTTATGCCCCAACCTTAACTTAAGTTCTGTTATAATCCGGGGGGACAGATCCCGGGAAAAGCGGAGATTCTTTGACGCAAAGGACCTAACCTTAATCTATTGAGAAAAGGAAAGCCCAGGAAATCCCAAAAGATGTCGGTAAATAAAGGGTTTATCTGATGAGTGGGAATAGGAACGCCAACTATCGCTGCCTGAAAGGTTTTCCTTTAAGCAAGGGTTGCCTATTGCTCCTGGTTGTCTGGGGCTTGCTTTCCTTCGTGGGGTTGAGGGGGCCGGCTATTGCGGCCCCCGGGGAGAGAATCCTTAGCTTCGCCAGTCATATCCAGGTGCAGCCGGATGCATCTCTCACGGTCACTGAGACCATTGTGGTCAGGGCTACCGGCCAGCAGATCAAGCGGGGCATCGTCCGGGATTTCCCCACGGTTTATACCGACCGCTTCGGCCACCAAGTCAAAGTTGGTTTCCAGGTCCTGGAGGTCAGGCGCGATGGGACCAGGGAACCGTATCACCTGAGTCCGGCTGCCAACGGCGAAAAGGTCTATATAGGCCGTGAGAAGGTTTTCCTCAGGCCCGGAGTGCACACCTATACCCTGAAGTATCGCACCACCCGCCAGATCGGCTTTTTTAAGGACTTTGACGAACTCTACTGGAACGTCACCGGCAACGGCTGGACCTTCCCCATAGATGCCGCGAAAGCTGTCATTGATTTACCCCCTGGGGCCAGGATTTTGCAATATTCCGGCTATACGGGGTATCAGGGGGACCATGGCCGGGATTTTGTGGCCCAGACCGGGGATCATAAAATTATCTTTGCGACCACCCGGGGGCTGGCTCCCCGGGAGGGTCTGACGGTGGCGGTGGCCTGGCCCAAGGGGGTGGTGCAGATGCCCTCCAGCCAGGAGAAAATGGGTTATTTTCTCAAGGATAACCTGAGCGCCGGCATCGGTCTCCTCTGGCTGCTCATCCTGGGCGGTTTTTTTCTGGTAGCCTGGTTCCGGGTAGGCCGGGACCCGGCCAAAGGCACCATCATTCCCCTCTTTTCCCCCCCCAAGGATATGACTCCCCCGGCCGCGCGTTTTCTGGTGCGCATGGGCTTTGACCACAAGGCTTTTGCCGCCGCGGTGGTGGATATGGGGGTCAAAGGGTACCTGCAGATCAAGGAAGAGGATGGCGATTATACCCTCATCCGCAGAGCCCCCGCCACCCCCCTGCCCGCTACAGAAAAACGGGTGGCGGAAAAACTGTTTGCCGGGGGCTCAACTTTGAAGCTGGCAACCAGCAACCACACCCGGATAAAAGAGGCGATCGCCGCGCTCCGGGAAAACCTGCGAAAAGAATTTGAAAAAATCTATTTCCTCACCAATACCGGCTACCTGGTCGGTGGCCTTGTCCTCACTTTACTGGCTATGGGGTCAATCATCCTTACCGCCGCTGACACAGGATTGGCGATCTTTAGCACTGTCTGGTTGTCCATCTGGACGGTGGGTTGCATCTTCTTGGCCACCATGGTTTACCGCCAATGGAAAGACGCCCGCAACTTTGGCAAAATCATGGGGGCGGCGGCAGTCACGCTGTTCGCCCTCCCTTTTTTCATCGGCGAAATCTTCGGCACCTATTTGGTAGCTACCCAGTTGTCCCTGGCCCCCATGCTCACCCTGGCGGGCATGGCCTTTCTCGACGTCTTGTTCTACCATCTCCTGAAGGCCCCCACGTTTAAGGGCCGCAAGGTCATGGACCAGATAGAGGGGTTCAAGATGTACCTGGGGGTAGCGGAAAAAGACCGCCTCAATATGCTCAATCCCTCGGAAAAGACGCCGGAACTCTTTGAAAGATATCTCCCCTATGCCCTGGCCCTGGACGTGGAGAACGAGTGGAGCGAGCAGTTTGCCGAGGTGCTGGCCCGGGCCCAGGTGGATGGGCGATCCTACTCTCCGTCCTGGTACTCGGGTCGTTCCTGGAGTGTTTCCGGGGTCTCGGGGTTCAGTGACAGCCTGGGCAGCTCCTTTGCCAGCGCCATTTCCTCATCCTCTACCGCGCCAGGTTCATCCTCCGGGAGCGGCGGGGGTGGTTTCTCCGGGGGAGGCGGGGGCGGCGGGGGCGGGAGTGGCTGGTAGGATATGGTCCCCAGAGTGGGAGCGCCACATGCCTCCTGGGTGCGGGAATTATCGGTTCAGGGGTTAAGGCTGCGGATATGATACAGATACAGGAACCTTCCCAGATCCTCCTGAGAAGCTCATAGATGGCAGTAAGCATAACATTCCATGCATCATCAAAAACAATTTCACAGTGCTCCTTGCCGGGAGCGCGCAATGATCATCTACGGCGGCTTTAGGTTTGCAGGTGCAGCTTCGGAATTAGGCTGAACCAGATCCCCAGGCCGCCACTACCCAACATATCCACGTTCTCCCCGCGCCTCGCTTCCTTGCCCCAGCCGACATGTCGGCGTTCTTATTGGAGCAGTAGATATTGTAAGGCAGGGACTATCCGTTTGTGCTGGAGCCCCAGATAATACGTTTGCGCCTTTTGGATCCAAAAATAATCATCAGGGGGCGGGTTGCCGGTTCCCTTGGTGCTTTCGCCGATTCCGGCCCCGAACATGGCGGCGATGATACCATATTGCGGCAAAATGTTTATGTGGCTGCCCCAGGTGATGCGGTTGTCCGACCAACTGAGGGTGGGGTCTTTGGCATAGTTCTGTCTGAAATAACTAATACGGGTGGGGCTGGGCGTGCGAGGCTCCAAGACATCTCCCGACACGTCAAAGACATCTCCGAAAAAGAAGGTGGTGGAGCTGTCTTCCCACTTGGTATCGATATTGGCGAGATCTGGAAATCGTTTGTTGGTCCTGGCGCTGATGGCGGTGGAGCTGTTGATGTGGCCCACCGGCAGTTGCCAGAGCAACACCTTTTTTTGCGAAACCTCGGAAATGGTCTTGATAAAGAGCAGATAGTTCATCCAGTGGTCGTTGTTCCAAAAATACTTGGATGCGTTGACTATCCTTATGGGGTTACCCTGACCATCCACCCCCCATTTTATACAGTACCCATCTAAGCCGTACTTGTCGACGACGAGGAAATCCGCGCCATGAGAGAGAGCCCCGGCGCTCATGGCATAGTTTGCAGTGTTCCTGGCGGCCTGGGCGATGACCTTACGTCCCTCCTCCCATCCCAGGTCATCGGTGCGCCGGATGGTCCCATCTTTTTGGTTGCTGGCGTTGTCGGCCCAGATATTCAATTGCCAGCCAAAAATGATATTGTCGCCGTCGGCCTTCTTTCTGGCGATGATCTGATTAATACTGGTTACGGTATTTACCAAGGTGCCGTCAATAGTGGTTATCTCGCTGGGTTGTTTGCCGCTTAGTTGCTGCATATAGCCTAGAAAATCCGGCTCCACTATTATGCCATAGAGCTCTCCCTGCATAACCTCCTTAGCCTGCTTAAGAAACAGATGCAGGTTGGCGTAGTAGGCGGACATGTAATAAAAGCTGTTAATGTTCCTCAAATCAATCTCATAACCTTCCCCTTTATCTGCGGGGATGTTGTAAAAAACGAAAAAGGGGACCATTCCCCAAAGCATGCTATTGGCAGCAAAATTCTGAACCCGGTTCCACCAGGTGTGCCAGCCCACAAAAGGACCGTTGTTAAGATAGATATACCGAAGGTCCATGCGCGTCCCTTTGGGGCCCGGCACGTGGCCTTCCCAGAAAGCGAGGTCGGCTTCGCCGTCTTCCGACACCGACCCCAAGGCCACCGGGCCGGGAAGACCGGGCAGGGAACCGTCGGCATTATCGACCCGCAAACCCATGAACAGAGGCGTGGGGACGCCCTCAAAGGTGATGCGCATCCCCGTGCGGCCCGGAAGGAGGCCATGGGCCTCAATGGCGCCGCTGACCACGGTCAGATTGGCCACGGTGGGATTTCTGGAAATCACCCCGGTCACCGGCTTGTCGAAGCTGAAGGTACGCACCTGGCCCTTCTTCACGTTCACCTGTAGCGGCTCGTTTACTCCCAGGCGAAAGCTGTTGGCGTTACGGTCAGCGGTAATGCGGTATGCAGGGGGGCCGAGCGCCTCCGAAACCGCCGGGCCGAGTAGCAGCGTCATCACCACGCTCAAGACCAGGATCAAAGACTTCCGAGATAAAGACATAAAGCGCTCCTCTTTAAATTGAAGGCAGATTTGGGCGCCGGTGGATCGCCGGGAGTCACTGCTTTTTCCATTGGTGAAAAAAGGGACGAGGATGGACCTCCTGTAAACTCCCTGACGAGATAAAACACATTAAATTATCTATAAAATAAGTTAGTTATATAATTGTAGTTTTGTTTCTGAGAATGATCTCCGGAATTTTCCTTTTTTCCGGGGTTACATTAATTTCGGCAGAAAATCAGGCTTTAATTAGAGTTATTTTTTCAGATGGTTTCATGACAATTTTCCTTGCATACAGATGCAAAACCGATTTTGGATCGCCCCGGGCGCTTTCTTCCACCGGCAGCCAGGCCTGAAGGATCTCACCGCGGGGATTGTCACCGCTGCCAGGGACTTCGTAGGCCTTTTCCCATCATAGATCAGCTTGATTTTACTGATCTTTCTGGTTGAGAGATGAGATTCGGCCCCTGTCGCGGCCACAATTCCATGGCCTGTGAGCCGTCAAGCCCAGGCTCCGGGGCGCCGAGCCGGGAGAAAATCTCTTGTATATGCCGGTAATACCAGGACATGTCCTTTTCCCCTTATTTTTATTGTATATTTATAGCATTTGCCAAAAGTTCTTTCCTCTTATCCCCTCTCCCCCCAGCGGGGGGAGAGGGTTAGGGTGAGGGGGGGCGGAAAAAACTTTTGGCA
>JAGVAH010000085.1 GCA_020060385.1 Syntrophobacterales bacterium
CTCCATCTCCCAGAGCTTCAACGGCAAAAAAACTATGCCTTTGCAAAAACTTAACCGGACACTGCTGCCTAAATCCCCCTTTTTCAAAGGGGGACTTTAGATACATTTAGTTTTCTCTGAGGCCCTGAATTTCCATATGAAGATAATTTTTCAACAACCTGTTGATCTTTTTAGGCCCTACCTGCGCGGCGGGGCATGAATTGCCAGACCGGGCTCATCACCGTGTTATGGACCTCCCGGGCGAAGTTGAGCATGCCGATAAAGCCTTCCAGGGCTTCCTTGCGTTCGTGGTTATGGTCGCAAAAGCCCACCCCCAGTTTGTAGGCGATGGGGCGTTCCTTGACCCCGCCCACGAAGATGTCCACCTCCTGCTCCTTAAGGAACGAAGACAGCTCCAGGGGATTGGAGTCATCCACGATAATGGTCCCCTCATCAGTGATCTCGTGGAGTTCCTGGTAGTCTTCCGGGGTGCCGGTCTGGGAGCCCACCAGCACCACCTGCATGCCCAGGAGCCTAAAGGCCTTGACCAGGGAGAAGGCCTTGAATGCGCCCCCCACGTAGATGGCGGCCTTCTTGCCGGCAAGTGCCTGCCGGTAAACCTGGAGTTGGGGCCGTAGTAAAGATAATTCCTCCCGCACCAGTTCCCGGGTGCGGTGCATCATCTCCGGATCGTTGAAGAAGCGGGCCACCGTATAAAGGGATTCCGCCATATCCTCCACTCCGAAATAGGACACCCGGATGTAGGGGATGCCGTAAATCTCCTTCATCATGATGGCCAGGTCCATGGTGGCTCCGGAGCATTGGACCACGTTCAGGGCCGCGCCGTGGGCCCGGCGCAGGGCGTCCACCCGGCCGTCCCCGGTGATGTTGGCCACCACTTCCAGGCCCATGCGTTGAAAATAGTCCCGGATGATCCAGATCTCCCCGGCCAGGTTGAAATCACCCAGGATATTCAGGCTCTTGGGGGAGATGCCCGCGGTCTCCCCGGTGCCCACCAGACGGAACATGGCCTGGCAGGCGGCGTTATAGCCGGCGCGTTTGTTGCCCTTAAAGCCTTCGGATTGCACCGGCAGGACGGGAATCCCCTTTTCCTGGCTGACCTTGCGGCAGACGCCCTCCAGGTCGTCGCCGATGATGCCGACGATGCAGGTGGAATAGACGAACGCGGCCTTGGGGTGATGCCGGTCGATAAGCTCCGTCAGGGCCTGGTAAAGTTTCTTTTCCCCCCCGAAGATCACGTCCCTTTCCTGGAGGTCGGTGGAGAAGCTCAGGCGATGAAGCTCCGGGCCCGAAGACAGGGCCCCCCGGATGTCCCAGGTATAGGCGGCGCAGCCGATGGGGCCGTGCACTAGGTGCAGGGCGTCGGCGATGGGGTAGAGCACCACCCGGGAGCCGCAAAAGACGCAGGCCCGCTGGCTCACGGCCCCGGCCAGGCTCTCCTTGTTGCAGGCCATCTCGAAGGGCTGCTGGCCTTTGCGGTGGACCTGATCTTGTCTTTCTTCAAAGATGACGGATTCCATGATCGGCCTCCTTGTTAATAGCTGTCAGCTGTCGGCTATCAGCGGTCAGCTTTTTTTGGGTTATAGGGCGGCCCGTGGCCGCCGTTATGATGCGTGCGCGGCACGCCCTATATCACTGATCACTGATTACTTTTCCATCAGCCTCTTCAAAGATTAACTCACCAGATAATCTTTGGCGGGGCCGCCGTTTTCTAAGGAATCCAGGATGGCGTCCACGGCCTCCTCGCCCTCCACCCCGGCGTACCAGTAGCCTTGGGGATAGACCACCACCACCGGCCCCTGGTCGCAGAGCTTCAGGCAGCCGGTGGTGGAGACCATGACGTTTTCCAGACCCCGGTCGGCCAGCTCCGATTCCAGGTAGCCCAGCAGGTCGGTGGCGTTTTTCTTGATGCACTTGCCCTTGGGCTCCAGGCCCCGGAAACTCATGCACACGAAGATATGATGATCAGGTTTTTCCATGACGCTTGTCCTTTCTTGGCAGCCGGCGTTGGGCACAGGCTGGAAAGCCTGTGCCACCGGTTTGTCCTGTAGGGGCGGACCCACGTGTCCGCCCCGGGGCCAGGGCCGACATACGGGTCGGCCCCTACAATTCCCCCCTTTTCTAAAGGGGGGTCAGGGGGGATTTTATAAGCCTCCGAAATCCCTCTAAATCCCCCTTTTTCCAAAGGGGACTTTCTCCATCTCGATTTTTATGGTCTTTTTACTGCCCCCTGCCCCCTGCCCACCGCTCACTGTTACATCACCAGCTCGAAGCCCTCCTCCGGCGCGTCCCGGTCCTGGCGATCCATCAGGGCGTCCAGGATCTTTTCTAGCAGCCGCAGGCCCCCCCGGTAGCCCACGGTGGGGAAGTAGCTGTGGCCGATGCGGTCCAGGATGGGGAAGCCCCAGCGCACCAGGGGGATGTCCTCGTCCCGGGCGATGTACTTGAGATAGGTGTTGCCCATGAGCAGGTCCACCGGCGCGTTGCGGATCCATTGGTGCAGCAGGAACATGTCCCCCCCGGCCCGCACGTTCACCGGATGGGGCACCTCCTTGGTGATCTCCTTGATCCGGGCTTCGAACTTCTTCCCCGGGGTGCCGGTGACGATGTGGATGGGCCACAGGTCGATATCCACCAGGAACTGGGTCAGGGAAATGAGCTGATCCGGGTCCCCGGCCAGGGCCACCTTGCGGCCGAAGAAATACTGGTGCATGTCAGTGATCACGTCCAGGAGCCGCCCCCGCTCGATGTTCAGGGAATCGGGCACGGTCACCCCGGCGATCTGCCGCAGGGTGTCGATGAAGAGGTCCGTGGCCTGGAGGCCGATGGGCAGATCCAGGATCTCGCAGGGCACCTTGCACTTGGTGTCCAGGGCCCGGGCCGCGGGCCCGGAGGCCAACTTTCCCAGGGCCACCGTGCCCACCGCGCTGCCGGTGCGCATCAGGTCGGCGGTGGTCACCCCCCCCGCGGGGAACATGTGGAACCTGCCGGTTTGGGGGGCGTTGAGCACCCCGGAGGTGTCCGGGAAGAGGATGCAGGGCACCCCCAATTCCCCGGCGATGCGTTTGATTTCCTCCATGTCGCAGGGCTCCACGTAGCCGGGGATGATGTTGACCCAGCTCTCCTTGTGGCCGTTGGCCTGGGCGAAATAGTCCACCATGCCCTTGACCATGTTGGCGAAGCCGGTGACATGGGTGCCCACGTAGCTGGGGGTGTTGGCGTGGATGACGTATCTCCCCGGGGGGATCTTGCCTTCGTCCCTGGCCTTGGCGATGATCTGGGGAATGTCGTCCCCGATGGTCTCCGACAGGCAGGTGGTGTGGACCGCGATCACCTCCGGCTCATACACGCTGAAGATATTGTTAATGGCCTGGAGCAGGTTGGCCTGCCCCCCGAAGACCGAGGCCCCTTCGGTGAAGGCGCTGGTGGCGGCCATCACCGGTTCCTTGTAGTGCCGGGTCAGGGTGCTGCGGTGGTAGGCGTAGCACCCCTGGGAGCCGTGGCTGTGGGGCAGGCATTTATGGATGCCCAAGGCCGCGTACATGGCCCCGATGGGCTGGCAGGTCTTGGCCGGGTTGATGGCCAAGGCCGAGCGTTCTTGGATGTCGTTGGGTGTATGTCTCAGTAACATGTCCTTAATCCTCGTTTCTTCGTACCGGGTGCGGGGAAACGGCGATTCTTATTAATCAGCGCCTTTAAATCCCCCCTAACCCCCCTTTGTCAAAGGGGGGGATAACTTAGGGTGTGCCTTTTAAGTCCCCCTTTGGAAAAGGGGGATTTAGGGGGATTTTTGTGAGAGCCATAACCAATCAACCTTTCCCTTTGATTACCTAAGTCATTGCCCCGGTTCATTCCCATACGTACTTGGCGGCCAGTTCCGGATGCTTCTGCCAGGGCGCCTGCAGATACTTCCAGACCTTGCTGTTGACCATGCGGTCGATCTCCCGGTAGAAGTTGATGGCGCCCTGAAAGGCTGCATAGGGGCCGCCGGAGTCATAGCTGTGCAGTTGCTTCATGGGCACGCCGCTCTTTTGAATGGCGTACTTCTCCTTGATGCCCGCGCAGATGATGTCCGGCCGGTAGAGCTCAATGAGCTTCTCCGTTTCAAACTGGCTGATGTCGTCGATGACCAGGGAGCCGTCGCACATCTCCGGCATCATGCCCTCGTAATCCTTCAGTTCGATGCCGGCCTCCTGCATGCGGGCGAGACCTTCCTCAGTCAACCGGGGGCGGTAGCGCTGGGGGTCCGGTTCCACGTGGATCTCCTCAATATTGCGGCTGTCCGCGTCCACCTTGATGCCCGGCAGGACCCGGCGGCCTTCGTAGTCGTCCCGGTGGGCGAACTCGTAGCCCGCGGCGATGGTCTCCATGCCGATCTCCCGGAAGAGCTCCTGGTAGTGATGGGCCCGGGAGCCGCCCACGAAGAGCATGGCCCGCTTGCCTTGACATCTGGGCTTCACTTCCTCCCGCACCTTCTCCACCGCGGGCAGCTCCCGGGCGATGACCTCTTCCACCCGGGCTAGCAGCTCCCGGTCATCGAAAAACTTGGCGATTTTTCTCAACGACTTGGCCGTGGCCCCGGCGCCGATGAAGTTGATCTTGATCCAGGGGATGCCGAATTTCGTTTCCATCATCTCCGCCACGTAGTTGATGGAGCGGTGGCACATAATCAGGTTGAGGTCCGCGGTATGGGAGTTGGCAAAATAATCGTAGCTGGAATTACCGCTGAAGGTGCTGATCAGCGTGAAGCCGCATTCCTCGAAAAGCCGCTCGATCTCGAAGGCGTCGCCGCCGATGTTGTATTCCCCCAGCAGGTTGATTTTAAATTTGCCTTCCTGCACCGTGTCGTTCAGGCCCACCACGTGGGTAAAGATGCCGTTGTTGGCGATATGGTGGCCCGCGGATTGGCTCACCCCTTTGTAACCTTCGCAACTGAAGGCGAAGACGTTGCAGTCCCCCAGCTTCTCCTTCATCTCCCGAGCCACCGCATGCACGTCGTCGCCGATGAGGCCCACCGGACAGGTGGCAAAGATGCCGATGGCCTTGGGCTTAAAGAGGTCATAGGCCTCCTGCACCGCCTGCCGCAGCTTCTTTTCCCCGCCGAAGACGATCTGCTCTTCCTGCATGTCCGTGGAAAAGCAGTACATCATGAAATTATGATCCTCCGGGCCTGGCGGTTTCGTTTGATTGCGGCGGGTGAGCCAGGAATAGAAACCGCAGCCGATGGGCCCGTGGGTAATGTTGACGATGTCCCGGGTGGGTCCCAGCACCACGCCCTTACAGCCCGCGTAAGTGCAACCCCGCTGGCCGATGAGGCCGGGGACGGTGCGGACGTTGGACTGGATCTCCGGCACCTCCCCCTCCGGGCCCACCTGGTTGATGACGATCTGTTTGGCGCGCTTGCGCGCCACTTTCGTGGGATACTTCTCCAGCAGCTCCTTTTTCACGTCCTCGGCGTTGATCTCGGGAACCGGAGGAGTCAGTTCTTCTGGGTTTAATGTCTCCATGTTTCCATCTCCAGGTAGCCCAGGCTTTCCAGCCTGCGGCTAACAAATTCTTGCGTCTTGGCGCCTTTGCGTCTTGCCGTGAGATAATTCTTCCTACTCAGGCTTCATCCAAGACCTGGTCCCCGGCCTCCCCGGTGCGCACCCGGACGGAGTCGGCCACGGGCATGACAAAGACCTTGCCGTCCCCGGATTTGCCGGTGTGGTTCACCTTCATGATGGTCTTCACCGTCTTGGACACCAGCCGGTCGGGGACCACCACGAAAAAGATCCTTTTGGGAATGAGGCGCTGGCTCTGGCCCAATTGGGCCACGGCCTCTTCATAGCCCTTTTCCGCGCCTTCCAGGAGGGTCATGTCCACCAGGCCCTTGCCCCGGCCCAGGGCGTCCCGGGCGGTGACCGAGGAGATGCCCGCCTCCGCCAGGGCCTTCTTGGTCTTATTCATCATGTTGATGCGCACGATGGCCATGATCTCTTTCATAGCTTGACCTCTTCCATCTCTCCGGCCGCGTTTTCCTTGATGCCGGAGCTGATGGTGTAGACCTCCTCCACAGGTGAGACAAAGATCTTGCCGTCGCCGTAAGCGCCTTTGTCGCCGCTGCGGGCCGCCTTGAGCACGGTCTTGATGACAAAATCCTTGTCCTGGTCTTTCACCACCATCAGGAGCAGCTCCTTGGGGATTTCGTCGTAGGTGATCTCCCCGATCTTGATGCCCCGCTGCTTGCCCCGGCCCACCACGCTCATCTTGGTGACCGCGGGGAAGCCCGCTTCCATCAACGCCGCCAGGACCGCGTCCACCTTTTCCGGCCGCACCACCGATCTGACCATGATCATGACTCAATCCTCCAGGGAACGGATTCCAGGAACAGCTCCACCTGGGCCGACATTTCCGCGTGTTCCCGGAAAAAGGCCCCCAGCAGACCCCTGGTCTTTGCCAATAAATTAGTGAGACTCATCGTCCCTTCTCCTTTAAGTTCAAAGTTCAAGGTTCAAAGTTGATGTAGGGTGCGTCTCACGCACCGGATTGCTCGTTATGACTTGCCCCGGACCTTCACCGTCGCCGGGTTCCAAAATGCGGCCCCGGCCGCTGCCAGCAGGCAAAAGTTCATAAGCAATAAATTCACGACTATGAGGGTCATGGTCCTGCCTCCTCCTCAGCCTGCCAAGCCGTATTCGATGAGCAGCTTTTCCAGGTCGTCGGTGCTCATGGGCTTGGGGATGACGTGCATTTCATTGGCTTCGATCTTCCGGGCCAGGGTCCGGTATTCATCGGCCTGGGGATGCGCGGGGTCGTATTCGATGACCGTCTTGCGGTTGATCTCCGCCCTTTGCACCATGTTCTCCCGGGGGATGAAGTGGATCATCTGGGTGCCCAGCTTGGCGGCCAGGGCCTCGATCATCTCCCGCTCGTTATCCACGTTGCGGCTGTTGCAGATCAGGCCTCCCAGGCGCACGCCGCCAGCTTCCGCGAACTTGACGATCCCCTTGCAGATGTTGTTGGCCGCGTACATGGCCATCATCTCCCCGGAGACGACGATGTAGATCTCCTTCGCCTTGCCTTCCCTAATGGGCATGGCGAAACCGCCGCAGACCACGTCGCCCAGGACATCATAAAAGGCGTAATCCAGATTCTCGCTGTCCGCATAGGCCCCCAGTTGCTCCAGGAGGTTGATGGAGGTGATGATGCCCCGGCCGGCGCAGCCCACCCCGGGCTCCGGGCCCCCCGATTCCACACAGATGGTCCCGGAAAAGCCGGTACGGCGGATATCCTCCAAGTCCACGTCTTCCCCTTCCTCCCGGAGGGTGTCCAGGACGCTCTTTTGGGCTAGGCCCCCTAAGAGGAGGCGGGTGGAATCCGCCTTGGGATCACACCCCACGACCATTACTTTCCGGCCCATTTCGGCGAGCCCCGCCACGGTATTTTGAGTGGTGGTGGACTTGCCGATCCCACCTTTGCCGTAAATTGCCACTTTGCGCATTAGCCAATACCTCTTCCAGAATTTTCCCATTAGTAAAGCATCAAATATGCCAAAAGCCCTGCTTCACAATTAACTAGCTAATTCTACACGATAATATGGTTTTTCCCGGATGCTGACAATGGCATTTATTGACAATTAAGTAGTATATTTAAATTAGTATTATACATTATCGTGCAATAACTGAATGGCTCAATGACAATTATGTATGTTTTTGGCGGGGCGCGGCCTGCAGGCCGCAACCCTAAAAATTGGGGGGATTGAATGGCAGGAAATTGGGATTTTTCTTCAGTCCGTGGCCCGGGGGCCACCAATTTGCCTCTTCCGGCGCCAGGAGTTTATACCTCCCCAAAGAAATAGGGGCAAACACCAGGTTCGCCCCTTAACAAGAATCTCCAAAATGGCAACTTGGTATTTGCCCTGCCTGTATCTTCTTCCATTAAAGGTCACAATTGGGCCCGGCGCAGGCGCAGGGCGTTGGTGACCACGGACACCGAAGAAAAGCTCATGGCCGCGGCGGCGATGATGGGGCTGAGCAAAATGCCGAACCAGGGGTAGAGCACCCCCGCGGCGATGGGCACCCCCAGGCTATTGTAGATAAAGGCGAAGAAAAGGTTTTCTTTGATATTCCTTAAGGTGGCCCGGCTGAGCATCCGGGCCCGGACGATGCCCCGGAGGTCCCCTTTCACCAGGGTGACTCCGGCGCTTTCCATGGCCACGTCGGTGCCGGTGCCCATGGCGACGCCCACCTGGGCCTGGGCCAGGGCCGGGGCGTCGTTGATGCCGTCCCCGGCCATGGCCACCATCAGACCCTGGTCTTGCAGTTCCTTGACCTTGGCGGCCTTCTGGTCGGGGAGCACCTCGGGCACCACCTCGTCGATCTTCAGCTTCCGGGCCACGGCCTGGGCGGTGGTGCGGCTGTCGCCGGTGAGCATGACGATCTTGATGCCTTCCTGGTGGAGTTTGTCAATGGCCTCGGGGGTGGTCTCCTTGATGGGGTCCGCCACCCCCACCAGGCCCCCGGCCTTCCCGTCCGCGGCCAGGAACATCACCGTCTGGCCGTCGGCCCGCAACGCTTCGGCTTCCTCCACCAAACCGCCCAGGTCAACGCCCCGGTCTTCCATAAGGCGGCGGTTGCCCAGGGCTACGATGCGTCCGTCCACCTTCCCGGCAACCCCTTTGCCGGAGACATATTCAAAGTCTTGGGCCTCCGCCAGCTTGATCTCTCGTTCCTGGGCCCCCTTGACTATGGCTGCGGCCAGGGGGTGTTCGCTGCCCCGCTCCAGGCTGGCGGCCAGGCGGAGCAAAGTGGCCTCATCCAGGCCGGGGAGGGCCTTCATGGTCACCAGCTTGGGTCTGCCTTCGGTGAGGGTGCCGGTCTTGTCCACCACCAGGGTGTCGATTTGGCGCATCACTTCGATGGCTTCGGCGTTTTTGAACAGCACCCCCACCGAGGCCCCCTTGCCGGTGGCCACCATGATGGACATGGGGGTGGCCAGTCCCAGGGCGCAGGGACAGGCGATGATGAGCACCGCCACCGCGTTGATGATGGCGTGGGCCATGCGGGGCTGGGGGCCCACCAGGGCCCAGATGGCAAAAGTGGCTAGGGCTATGGCCACCACCGCGGGCACGAAATAGGCCGCGACCACGTCCACCAGCTTCTGAATGGGGGCCCGGCTGCGCTGGGCCTCGGCCACCATCTGCACGATCTGGGCCAGGAGGGTGCCCGCGCCCACCCGTTCGGCCCGCATCACCAGGGAGCCGGTACCGTTGATGGTGGCGCCGATGACCTTATCGCCCACGCCTTTTTCCACGGGGATGGGCTCGCCGGTGATCATGGACTCATCCACGGAGCTTTTGCCTTCCACTATGGTTCCATCCACCGGCACCTTCTCTCCGGGACGCACCCGCAAGCGGTCCCCAGGTTGCACCTGCTCCAGGGGGACGTCCTCCTCGGTATCGTCCGCCTTGAGGCGGCGGGCGGTCTTGGGGGCCAGCCCCAACAGCGCCTTGATGGCGGCGCTGGTCTGGGAGCGGGCCCGCAGCTCCAGGACCTGGCCCAGGAGCACCAGAGTGACGATGAAGGCCGCGGCTTCGAAATAGACCCCCACGTTGCCGGCGGCATCCCGGAAGGAAGCCGGGAAGATTTCCGGAAAAATCTTGGCAATGAGGCTATAGATATAGGCCACGCTCACCCCCAGGCCGATCAAGGTGAACATGTTCAGGCTGCGGTTGATGAGGGATTGCCCCCCCCGGACAAAGAAGGGCCAGCCGCCCCAGAGAACCACCGGGGTGGCCAGGCCCAGTTCCACCCAGCCCCAGGCGCCCATGGAGGCCAGGCCTTCCAGGGGGCGGCCCGGAATCATGTCCCCCATGGCAATGACCAGAACCGGGATGGTGAGGAGCAGCGAGACCCAGAAGCGCCGGCGCATGTCTGCCAGTTCCGGGTTTTCCTCTTCCTCCGGGGTGATGGTGTGGGGCTCCAGAGCCATGCCGCAGATGGGGCAACTCCCCGGCTCGTCCCGGACGATCTCCGGATGCATGGGGCAGACCCACTCGGTCTTGGTGGCAGGCGGGGCGGGCGCGCCCGCGCTCTCCAGGGCCATGCCGCATTTGGGACAGACGCCCGGCTGGTCCTGGCGCACCTCCGGGTCCATGGGGCAGGTGTAGTAAGTTCCGCCTGGGGGCCCGGGTTTCTCTTCTGCAGTTTCTGCCGGGGGCAGCTTCATAATGGGCAGGCCGCATTTGGCGCAGGTGTCCTCCGAATAGACCCTTAGATAGGCCTCAGAGGCTTGGAGGTATTGCTCCGGCTGCTCCTGGAACTTGTGGAGGCAATGCTCGCTGCAAAAGCCATATTCCTTCCCCTGCATGATAGTGCGGTAGGTTGTGTCCAAGGACACGGCCATGCCGCAAACCGGGTCCAGTAATTTTTCGGTGGGCATTTCTGGAGGTGCTGGCTCGGAAGCCGCGGGTTCCAGGGCCATGCCGCACTGGGGGCATGACCCCGGCCCCGGATTCCTGACCTCGGGATGCATGGGGCAGGCGAAATACTCACCTGCTGCCTCCTCAGGCGGGGGAGAAGGGGTGGCTGAGGCTGCCGGTTTCCCTAATTCGACGTACTGTCCGGGGTTCTCTTGGAACCTGGCCAGGCAATGGGGGCTGCAAAAGAGGTATTCTTGCCCCTGCCAGGTGGTGCGGTGTGGTGAGTCCGGGTTTACGGACATGCCGCAAACCGCGTCTTTAAAGGTTGAACCCGGTGATTCGGAATCGCTCATGACGTCCTTCCAGGTTATCGTCTTAAAAACTTTTACCAATGCCCTTACAAATAGGTTAGTGATCTTAAACGGGAATTCAAGCTGATGATCAGGAAATTGTGAACTTGTTTAATAAGGGCGGTAATTAGCCCAAAGAACGATGGTTGGGTGAGAGGCAGGCAATCAAATGGCTGGTGGAATAAATATAGGTAAGCTAGATGGCGTTTATTTGGGAAACTCCAAAGTGAAATTGGAGCCGTTGCCGGGCTGGCTGGCCACCAGCAGTCGGCCCCCGCATTTTTCCAACAAATGCAGGGTGACCCTCAAGCCCAACTGGGTGCTCCCCAATTCCCGGCGGTCCCGGGGTGCTATAAGTTGTTTCTCCAGTTCCTCCACCTCAAAGCCTGCCCCGTTATCAAGGACCTCGATCTGCACTGTGCCGGACATGCGGGCCACGTTCACCTGAATATGGTCCCCGTATTTCATGGCGTTGCTCAGGAGGTTTTTCAAGATTACTTCCATGGTCATGGGTTCGAAATTAAGTAACAGGGGTTCCCGGGACTCTGCCAGAGGCCGGCCGTTGATCTCCACCTGAATTTGCTTATCCCGAAACCTTGCTTCCAGTAGATCCCGAATGGCGCTGACCAGCACCGGGTAGAGATCATGGGGCCTGGGCGCGGCCAGATTGCTGGTCAAGGCTTTCAGGAAAGTCAGTTCCTTGCCCAGGGTTTCACTGAGGCGTTTGGAAGTATCCGCCAGGGTGGCCACGTCCTGTTCCAAAACCGGCAGACTGTGGCAATAACAATCCTTCTGGGGGCAATCTTCCCCATGGCCTTCTCTGATCTGCCGGGCCAAGGCGGCGACCTTGCGGCTGAGGCGCTGGGAAAACCCCTCGATACCGATGCTCAGGTTTTTATAATGGTGCCTCAAAGAGGCCACCTGGAGTTCAAATTCCTGGTGCAGGGTTTCTATTTGCCGTTCGTGCTCTTTGAGTTTATTAAAAACCAAACCCATGATGGCCCCGAAGACCCCGCTGGACAGAGCGAACAGGGTCATCATCGGCCACATATGGGGGGCAAAGCTGAGTAAGACGCGTCCCCAAATATTGAGGGGGCCCCGGCCGTGGATATATTCCTGGAAATTGAAGACCACCATGGCCAGGGGGTGCCCCAGTAATATTCCCCCCACCGCCCCCAGGAGTAAACCTAAGACCGGATAAGTCCACGCGGCCCAAGTTTTGCCGGGACCTTCCAGACGCAGAGGTCTTAGCGGTTGCCGGATTTTTGAGCTCGATGGCCAATTCATGAAGTGTCGGTCAGGCTCCCAGGGGCTTGGCGGAAAAACTCCGGGTTTTAATGTTTGTGCTCCTGCTTTGGCATCTGCCCCTTCATCTGCTGGAGCTGCTGCTGCATCTGCTGTAATTGCCGCCTGTGGCCCTGCTCCATCTGCGCCCCCTGGGGGCCGCCCATCATGTGCTGCTAGCCGGAGCCCCCGTGCATTTGCGCGGCCAGGAGGCCCGGAGCCATAACCAGAGCGGCTGCCATGAGAAAAATGGTGAGTCTCATGATTCCCTCCTCAAAATGAGGTTCTGGTAATTAAGATAAGAAGGAAATGTTGATGGTCAAGGATGGCGGCCCCGGACCTCTGGATAACATCCTTTCATTTCAGTGGTTTTTGCCGGTCAGGGCTTCGAAGCCGGCGACGATGTCCAGGAGTTCTTCGGTAATGGTGCTATGGCGCAGTTGGTTGTATTGGAGTCGCAGGTCTTGCAGGCGGTCGTTGATATTGTTTTCCGCGGCCTGCATGGCGGCCAGGCGGGCCGCGTTTTCGCTGGCCAGGGATTCGGCCAGGGCCTGATAGAGGGAGACGAAGAGGTGCTGTCCCAACAGGGCGTAGAGCAAGGGGGCCCGGTCCATGGTGTAGGTGGGCAGGACCTGGGAGGGCCAGGGCCTTTGCCCCAGGGTCTCCAGCCAGGCCAGGTCCAGGGGCAGGAGGGGCACGGTCTGGGGGTGGTAGGCGGCGCCGGAGACCAGCTTATGGTGGAACAAGACGATGCGCTGGACGCCCCCCGGGCACTGCCAGGTCTCGATCTGCAGCAGCATTTCCTGGACCCGGGGGGTAATGCCGCTTATGGAGCCGGGCACGTCGAAGTAGAACTCCACCTTTTCCCCCGCCTCCTCCAGGAGGGAGACGGCCCGGGCCCCCACGGCCATGATGGCCAGACCTGCTTTTTTCCCTTGCAGCTGCTGGCACTGTTCCAGGGCGTAGTTCACCAATAAATCGTTGAACTGGCCGCACATGCCCAATTCCGAGCCGAAGATGACCGCGCCCAGGCGGCCCCGGGGAGCCGGCTGGGCGGCGCGGGGCACTTCCCCTTGATTACTGCGTATGACGATCTGCAGGCCCATTTCCACGGTGCGGCGGTAATACCCCAGGGAGGCCACGGCCTTTTCATACTGGTGGATGCTGACCGCGGCCAGGGTCTTCATGGTTTTCACCACTTCTTTGAGGTCGCCCGTCACCTCCAGTTTCCGTCTCAAGGAATCGAGGGTTTCCATGGGCCCTTTCAAGTGAGGTGTTGGATGAGTTCAGCCACTTTGCGCAGCAGCAGTTCCCGGTCTGCGTCCGGGAATTCTTCCCCGGCTTCGATGCGCCGGCACAGGTCCGGCAGGTCCTCGCAGAGCATTTTCCGCACCGCCTTTTCCCCGGCCGCCACCTGCTCCAGGGGGATGTCGTCGAACAGCCCTTGGGTCACCGCCAGCAAGACGCCGATCTGACCGGCCACCGGCATGGGGTCGAATTGGGTCTGCTTCAGTATTTCCCGGACCCGGTAGCCGTGCTCCAGGGTCTTCTTGGTGCGCTCATCCATGCGGGTGCCGAAGCGGGAAAAGGCTTCCAGTTCCTGGAATTGGGAGTAAGAAAGACGCAGATCGCCGGTGACGGCCCGGTACGCGGGCAACTGGGCCTTGCCCCCCACCCGGGACACGGACTTGCCCACGTCCACCGCGGGGAAGATGCCCTTCTGGAATAACCCCGGGGTCAGATAGATCTGCCCGTCGGTGATGGAGATGAGGTTAGTGGAAATATAGGCGGCGATGTTCTGGGCCTGGGTCTCGACGATGGGCAGCGCGGTCAAAGAGCCGCCGCCGTGCTCCGGGCGCAGATGGGTGGAACGCTCCAGCAGCCGGGAATGGATATAAAAGATGTCCCCCGGATAGGCCTCCCGGCCGGGGGGACGCCGGAGCAGCAGGGAGAGCTCCCGGTAGGAATGGGCGTGATTGGTGAGATTGTCATAAACGATCAAAACATCCCGCCCTTTCTCCATGAAGTATTCCGCCATGGAGGTGGCGGCATAGGGGGCCACGAAATGGAGCCCCGGCAGGGCCTCCCCGGGGGCCACCACCACGATGCAATAGTCCAGGATTTCCTGTTCCTTGAGGTCGGCAATGAGCTTGGCCACCGCGGTGTCCCGCTGGCCGATGGCGCAGTAGACGCAGATAACGCCGGTATCCCTCTGATTAATAAAGGTATCCAGGACGATGGCGGTCTTGCCCGTCTGCCGGTCCCCCAGGATCAGTTCCCGCTGGCCCCGGCCGATGGGCACCAGGGCGTCCACCACCTTCAACCCGGTTTGCAGGGGCACGGTCACCGGGGAGCGGGCCATGATGGGGGGCGCCTCCCGTTCCACCGGGCGGCGCTCCAGGGTGCGGATGGGTCCCTGGTTATCCAGGGGCCGGCCCAGGGGGTCCACCACCCGTCCTAAGAGCCCTTCCCCCACCGGCACATCCAGGACCCGGCCGGTGAGCCGGGCCTCGGCCCCGGCCTTCAATTCGCCGATATCCCCCAAAAGGACCACCCCCACTTCCGTGGGGTCCACATTGAAAGCCTGGCCCAGGAGCCCTCCGGGAAAGCGGATCAGCTCCTCCGCCTCCACCCCGGGGAGTCCCGCCACCAGGGCGATGCCGTTGCCCACGGAGAGCACGCGGCCCACCTCCCGGGTCTTTAGGCCGGGGCGGGGCCTGGCCGCCACCTGCTCCAGGGCCGCCAGGGTTTCCGTTAATACGGATTGCAGGTCTTGGCCTTCCTCGGTCATGCCGCCTCGCTCTTATCGATGTCCTCAAAGGCCTGGGAGAGGTCCTCCTCCAGGGTGTCCAGGTAATTCCCCAGGCTCCAGGCGATCTTCCGGGAACTGGTGAGTATCTCGATGCCCGCCAGCAATTCGGAGGAGGTGGAGAAGCGCAGGGCCAGGCCCGGGCCGAACAGGTCCTGCACCTGGGCCGTGATCTTTTCCCGGGTTTCTGGGGTCAGGGGAAAGGCGGTGGAGATCGCCAGTTCTCCCCCCGCCTCTTGAAGAGATTCCTGGAGGGCCTGCCGTTCCTCAGGGGCCAGTTGCCGGAGCCGTTCCAGAAAGACCTGGAGCAGGCGCTCTTCCACCTCCAGGTCCCCCAATTCCTGGAGCACCCGGCGGGAGATGGCAAAGATCTCCTGGGCCAGGCGCTGCTTGAGATTGGCCAGGAAGGCCTCTTTCTGCCACTTAACGGACTCCGCCCATTTCTGCCGCACCGCCGCCACTTCCTCCCGGGCCTGGGCGAAGAGATTCTCCTTGTGGGCCTGGGCCTCCCCCTCGGCCTGGACCAGCATCTCCTGGCGCTGGTCTTCGAGGCTCCGCATCTTCTGGCGCAGGTCGGCCTCCTCCTGCTCCGCGTCCTCCTTTTTTTGCCGGGCCGCCTCCAGTTGGGAGGCGATCCTCTCTTCCCGGGCCGCCATGGCCTGGACGATGGGACCGTATAAGAAGCGTTTCAACAGGAGCACCAGGATGAGGAAATTGACGATCTGGGCGGCCACCACGAACCAATTGATGAGCACGGGCTTACCCTCCGGCCTTGGCGGTCACATAGTTCCAGAAAGGATTGGCATAGATGAGGATCATGGCCACCACCAGGCAGTAAATGGCCAGGGACTCGATCATGGCCAGGCCCACGAAGAGGGTGCGGGCAATGGTGGCGGCTTCGTCCGGCTGCTGGGCCATGGCGGTGAGGGCCTGGGTGATGGCCCGGCCTTGGGCCAGAGCCGGGCCGATGGAGCCGATGGCAATGGTCAGGCCGGCCATGATGATGGAGGCGATGCCGATGATTTCAACCGCGCTCATGTCTCTCAATCCTCCTTGGGTTGATCGCCTACCCGGTCTTTGGCGCCCGTGCTTTGCAGGACGGCCTCTCTTCTCTCTTCATGGGCCTGGGTGGCGGAAGCGATATAGACGGTGGCCAGCACCGCAAAGATGAAGGCCTGCACCTGGCCGATCAAAAGTTCCAGCAATTGCATGATCAAGGGGAAAAACAACGGCGCCACCGCCAGGAGGATGGCCCCGATCATGGCCCCGCTCATGACGTTGCCGAAGAGTCGCACCGCCAGGGCCAGGGTGCGGGTCATCTCCGAGAGGAGATGGAAAGGCAGCATCAAGACCGTGGGCTTCAGGTAGTGGCTTAAATATCCCCCCAGCCCCTGCTGGGCGATGCCGTAGATGGGCACCGCCACCAGCACGCACAGGGCCAGGGCGGCGGTGGTGGACAAAGAATCGGTGGGGGGGTGGTAGCCGGGGACCACGGCTAAAAGGTTGGCCACCGAAATAAAGATGAAGAGGGTGCCGATGAAGGGCAGGTAGGGGCCCGGGTCTTCCTGGCTGATCTGGCGGATCTGCTCCCGCATGGCGGCCACCAGGACTTCCAGGAGGTTTTGCCACCTGGAGATCTTGGGGCCGGTGGACAGCTTCCGGGTCACCAGCCAGGAGATGAGGGTCAGGAGGGCCATCACCAGCCAGGTATAGAGGATGGTGGCGTTCAGGAGCACCGGCCCCCACCGCCAGAACACCAGGCTATCCAGGCTGATTTCCATGGTTCCTGCCTTAAAGTTCAAGGTTCAAGGTTCAAAGTTCAAGGTTAGAGGAACCCACGAGAACTTATTTCAACCGCAGACCGCAGACCAAAGACCAAAGACCGAAGCCAGTATCATTGGTCTTTTTCGATCTTTTTCCGCTCCTGGGTGACCCAATGCCAGGCGTTGAGAGAGCCCAGGATGATGCCCCCCAACAGGAGCATCAGGGTCCAGGAGTAGCGGCTGGGCCAGGTGCGGTCGATCCAGGCCCCCAGGGCCACCCCGGCCAGCGCCGGCAGGGCCACCGACCAGCCGATGAGGCCGAACATCCCCAGGCCGAACCACACCCCCCGGGGCTCCCGGCTCCGGGCCTTCAGCTTCCGGGATTCTTTCCGCGCCACTGCCTTGGATAAATCCTCCTCCGGGGCCGGTGGCGTCTCCTCAGGGGCGTTGGGTTCAGCCATGCTCCTCCAATCTCAGGAAGCGCCGGATAAAGTTGGCCTCCAGGTTGGCCAGGGCCGAGCGTGTCCGCTTTTCCTGGTCGGTCAGGACCTTGAAGGTCTTCTCCACCGTTTCCCGCAGCTGGCCCAGTTCCGGCCCCCGCACCGCCTTGGGGGTGGAAACCAGCACCTCCGGGCCGCACTTCACCAGGATGCCTTCAGCCACCGCCAAAAATTCCTCCTGCCCATCGCCGGCCCTGACAAAAGAAAGGAGGCCCGGCGCCAGGGCCGCCACGAAGTCGATGTGCCGGGGCAGCAGGCAGAAAGAACCGTTCCCGGCCTCGGCGGTGACCTTGGTCACTTCCGCGTCCACCATGATTTCCGCGGGCAGCAGCACTTTCAGTCTCATGGCTTTTTAGCTTCGTCGATCCTGCCGATCATGTACAGGGAGCTTTCAGGATATTCGGAAAACTCATCGTTTAAGATTCTTTCGCAGCCCTCCAGGGCCTCGGCCAGGGGCACCATCTTGCCGGCCTGGCCGGAGAACTGCTCGGTGCTGAAAAAGGGTTGGGTCAAAAAGCGCTCCAGCCGCCGGGCCCGGAACACGGTGCGCCGGTCCTCTTTAGAAAGCTCTTCCAGCCCCAACATGGCGATGATGTCCTTCAATTCCTCATATCCGGCCAGAGTGCGGCGGACCTCCTGGGCGATGTGGTAATGCCGGGGCCCGGCGATCCCGGGCACCAGCATCTTCGATCCCGACTGCAGGGGGTCCATGGCGGGATAGAGCCCTTCGCTGGCCCGTTTCCGGGACAGCACGATGAAGGAGGAGAGGTGGGCGAAGGTATGGGTGGCCGCGGGGTCGGTGAAATCATCCGCGGGCACGTACACCGCCTGCACCGAGGTGATGGCTCCGGATGCGGTGCTGCAGATGCGCTCCTCCAAGGCGGCGATCTCCGTGGCCAGGGTGGGTTGGTAGCCCAGGCGGGAGGGCACCAGCCCCATGAGCCCGGAGACCTCGGAGCCGGCCTGGATGAAACGGAAGATATTGTCGATGAGCAGCAGGACATCCTGCCTGGCGTCGTCCCGGAAGTATTCCGCCATGGTCAGGGCCGCGTGCCCCACCCGGAAGCGGGCCCCGGGGGGCTCGTTCATCTGGCCGAAGACCATGACCGTATGGTCCAGGACCCCGGCCTCGGCCATGGCCCGGTAGAGTTCTTCCCCCTCCCGGCACCTTTCGCCGATGCCGCAGAAGATGCTGATGCCCTGGTGCCGGCCCACCGTGTTGTGGATCAGCTCGGTGATGAGCACGGTCTTGCCCACCCCGGCGCCGCCGAAGAGGCCCCCTTTGCCGCCCCGTTCCAGGGGGGCCAGGACGTCGATGGCCTTGATGCCGGTTTCAAAGATTTCCGAGATGGTGGTGTGCCGGATCAAGGGCAGGGGGGGCTGATGGATGGAGCGCCATTCTCCCCCGGTGATTGCTTCCTTCTCATCGATGACCGCGCCGAAGACATTGAACATCCGGCCCAGGAGCCGCTGGCCCACCGGCACTTCCAGGGGGTGGCCCAGGTCCCGCACCGGCGAGCCCCGGGCCAGCCCCTGGGTGGGCGTCAAGGCGATGCCCCGCACCAGCTCGGAACTCAGGTGGGCCACCACTTCGATGACGATGTGCCCCTGGGGGCCGCCGCTGAGCTGGTGGTTGATGGCGGGGAGCTGCCGGGGAAAACGGGCGTCCACCACGCTGCCCCGGATGGTCAGCACCTGGCCCAGATTATCCATTTCCTGGTGGGGGCCTGCAGCCATCGATAACTCGCCGATTGGGGCCATTTCCTAATGATTGCAACCAGTCGTGCCCCAACCTGTTGCCGGCGTCATCATACCTCAACCAGACAGGACAAGTCAGGAAAGAATTACCCCCCCCTTTAAAAAAAAGGGGACTTAGAAACAATACGGTTCACTTAAGCGTTAAAGGAATCGGTGGGCAGTGCCCACCCTACGTTATGTCATTCTGAACGGAGCGCAGCGGAGTGAAGAATCTAAGCTTTTCCAAGGAGTTATAGATTCTGCGGTTGCCTCCGGCTCCCTCAGAATGACCAGGAAAATGATTTCCTTTCATCTCGGCACACTTAAGTGAACAACATTGGACTTAGAAACTCCCTGCCAGCTTTTTACAGGTTGAGAACATTTTTGCAGCCTCGAATCAGGTCTGACAACAAGCGCTAGATTCTTCCTTTATTGCACCTCCGGAGAGACGGGCAGCGGCGGGACATCGGGGGCCAAACGGTAGTATTGCAAACTAAAGGCGGAAGTCTCGAAGGCCTTGGGGTTGATCTTTTTGGTGAGTTCAATTTCCCGGGAACTCAGGATGCGCACGAAGCCATTGGGCTCCACGATGGCGAATTCCATGCCCTGGTCCATGCATTTGTTCACCGACGTCTCCCCCTTGAGGTGCTCATGGGAAACGCAGAGCAGCTTGTCGGCCATGGCTCCGGCACCGAGGAACACGACCAAGGCCATCGTCAATATTGCCAAAAATACCGTCCTTCTCATTCTTTTTCCCTCCCGAATTTTAATAATCTTAAGAATAAGTAACATTATAAATGAGATCAATACCACCTGGCCCAATTCTTTGCTTCCCTGGCCGCGCCAATTTGCCGGCAGGCAAGGAACACTAGAAGTCATTTCAAACCGATTTTTAAAGATGTTTTTGGCTCATCCAGGAGGGTTTTATGAGAAAAAGGATCACCCCTTTTTTTAAGGGGGGGTAGGGGGGATTATATATACTGGTTGCCAAAAGTTTTTTCCGCCCCCCCTCACCCTAACCCTCTCCCCCCGCTGGGGGGAGAGGGGATAAGAGGAAAGAACTTTTGGCA
>JAGVAH010000036.1 GCA_020060385.1 Syntrophobacterales bacterium
GAAAAAAAATCGCCTCCGGGTGAAATTTTTTCGATGACACTTACTGGTCATCATATGCAAGTTCCTAACCGGACACTGCTGGGATTTAGGGGGATTTTAGCCCTCATAACCCCCCCTATCCCCCCTTTTTCAAAGGGGGGAATAAAAAACTCATCTATTCTGATTCACAAACTATTTATCAATGGCCCTTTAAAGAATACCTTCATCCAAAGAGCATATCTTTTCCACGGCCGCCTTGATCTGGCAGGCCCGCCAGCCCCAGGCGGTGAGGCAGGCGACCCCTGCCTGGAGGTATTCCTCGTCATAAGGGTCCCGCAACAGGTCCACCACCAGTTGGGGCGCGGCCTCCTGGAGCGCATCCAGGAGTTTTTTGTTAGCGGGGTAGAGGTGCGCGTCATAGCAAAAGAAGACGGTCAGGTCCGAGTTCTGGGCCAGGTCTACCGCGAGTTGAATTTCTTCCTCCCCCGGTTCCAGGGAGACAATCTGCACATCCGGATGCAGGCCGTATTTCTCAAACTCCTGCCCCAAGAACTCCTCTTCCGCTAAGACTTCCCTTTCAATCATGATCTTGGCGTCCAAAGACGAAAACCGGGGGAAGATCACCCCGATCTTTGCTTCTCCCCTTTTCAGGGGCAGGAATTTTCTCTCATCTCTAAGAACCCGGACGGATTCCCGGCAGATTTGCGCTGCCAGGCCGGCCCCCTCCGGTTCCGGGAGAGGTGCTCCCTCCGTGAATCTTGCTTCTCTCTTGGACCTCAAGCGGTTGATCCGGGCCGCGCTCTCCTCCAGTTCGCGCAAAGGGAGCTGGTTGCTTCTGTAAGCCTCAATTAGGGCAGAGAAAACCTCTTTCTGGGCCTGGAGGTCATGACAGACCAGGAGGAGGTCATGGCCCGCGGCCGCGGCCAAGACCCCGGCCTCGCCGATGGGGACCAGGGCTTTGACCGCGCCCATCTCCAGATCGTCGCTGGCAATGACCCCCTGGAAATCGAGCTCGCCCCTGAGATAATCGTGAATAATCCTCCGGGAAAAGGTGGCGATGCGTTTCTCACCGGGATCCAGGTTGGGGTAATAGGGATGGGAGGACATCACCAGATCCACCCCGCTCTTAATCGCCTCTACGAAAGGCCGCAGATGCACCGCTTCCATCTCTTTCCAGTTGGACTGGATCACCGGCAGTCCCAGGTGGGCGTCCACCGGTGCGTGGCCCTTGCCGGGAAAATGCTTGGCGCAGGCGGAGAGGCCGTGCTGTTGCATGGCGGCGATGCGGGCCGCGCCCATCTGGGCCACCAGGCGCCAATCCTGGCCGTAGGAGCGGATGCCGATATTGGGGCTGTAGGCCTCAGTCAAGACATCCAGCACCGGGGCCAGATTCACGTCCAGGCCCAATCTCCTTAGCTCTTTGGCCTCCATCTCTCCCTGCTGCCGGGCATAGTCGATATTGCCGGTGGTGCCCAGGGCCAGGTTGTCCGGGAACACGGTAATCCCCTCCCGGAACATGATGACCCGCCCCCCTTCATGGTCCGCGGCCACCAGCAGTCTGCGGCCCAGGGCCTCTTCCAGGTCGGCGATCAACTTTTTCAGCTGCAACGGCGAGTCAAAATTGATGCGGTAGAGAATCAGCCCCCCCGCGTGCAGCTCCTGAAAATGGCGGACCATCTCCGGGGTGATCCTGGTGCCGGGGATGCCGATGACCAGCCGCTGGCCCACCAGTTCTGCTAGTTCCATAATGCTGCCTTTAACCCGGGAAGTGGCACAGGCTTTCCAGCCTGTGCGGATGAGGATCGAGGCGGGCGGGGACGCCCGCCCTACACCTTATCATAATTCGGGGGTGAGCCCACGGCTCCTGTGGAGGTACTTCTGGCACCAAGATCAAAAAACCGTGCCTTGAAGATAAGCCTGTCTACTGGCCGCCGGCAGCCTCTCGATGGCATACCGCAGCATGGTCCGGGGCATCTGCCGGTAATTTTTTTGTAAAAATGCCTCCGCCACCGCGCTCTCCCTCTTCTGCACCTCCCGGAGCATCCAGCCCACAGCCTTGTGGATCAGGTCTTCCGGGTCCCCCAACAGGACCTGGGCAATTTTCAGGGTCTCCGCAAAGTCATTCTGCCTGATGAAGTGGAAGGTGGCGATGATGGCCATGCGCCGCTCCCACAGATTCCCGGAGGCGGCCAGCCGGTCCAGGGTGTCCTTGGGGCGGCCCTCCAGGTAATGGCCCAGGAGATGCGGGGCGGAGGCATCCACCAGGTCCCAGTTGTTGACCCACCGGGTGTTTTGCAGGTAGAGGCGGTGTATCCCATCTCTGAGGCCCTGGTCGCCCCGATAATAACCGCGTATGAGGATGAAGAGGGCCAGCAGCCGGTCTTCGTGGAAGGGGGAGGCGAGCAGCCCTGCGGCCGCAGCCAGGGGCAGGTCCTGATATTTCCGGGCCAACCTCCTCAAGACCGGGACCCGCAGGCCCCGGAACCGGTCTCCCGCGGCGTATTCCCCGGGCCCGGTCTTGAAGAACCTTTGTAAAATCTCCACCCGGGAGGCCTCCCCCAGGCTCTCCAGCTCTTTCTGAATGGCGGTGATCATCAAGCGGCGGCAGACCTCATAATCATCTGGAGATATCTGCAAAAACCATTTGTCATCCTGAGCGCAGCGAAGGATCTGGTGGCACAGGCTTTCTAGCCTGTGCGAGATCTTTACGCCCAGCCTGGAAAGGCTGGGCCACCAACATTGAGCTTCGGCCGCTTCGCTCCCTCAGACTGACAGGTAAGGGATTAGCAGAGTTCTCAGCATTTTTCAGCTAAGCCCATCTCTCCCAATTTAAAGCGGCGCGATTCAGTTTAACAATGTCCCCCAATTTTTGATACGATAGCCTGGCCCTTTATGGAAATCCTCACCTTTTTTTCCGGCCCCAGCAACCTCACCTGGCAGGATTACGCAGTTCTGCTGTTCCTGCTCTTATTCATGATTTTGGTGGGGGTCTACTGCGGCCGGGAAGAAAAATCCACGGCCGACTTTTTCCTGGGGGAGAGAAAAATCCCCTGGTGGGCGGCCTGTCTCTCCTTTGTGGCCACGGAGATCAGCGCAGTCACCCTCATTTCGGTGCCCGCCATCGCCTATATGGAGAACTGGGAATACGCCCAGTTTTTCATCGGCTCTTTCCTGGCCCGCATCGTCATCGCTTTTTTATTCATCCCGGCCTTTTACCGCTATAACTGCACCTCTATTTATGAATTTTTGGGCCATCGCTTCGGCCCGGAGACCCAGATCGCGGGCTCCATCCTCTTTTTCATCACCCGGCTGCTGGCTTCCGGGGTGCGGCTGATGGTGGCCTGTCTGGCGGTGAGCGTCCTCATCGGCTGGCCCATCATGCCCACCATCCTCCTGTTTTCGGTGATCTGCATCCTTTATATCGCCTGGGGCGGCATCAAGGCGGTGGTGTGGACCAACGTGGTGCAGGCCCTGACCTTCACCATCGCCGGAGTGGTGGCCATCGTTTTCCTGCTGAGTAAGATTGACGGCGGGGCCGCGGCCGTGATGGCCCTGGCCGGGGACGCAGGCAAGCTGAAGATCTTCGACTGGGGGCCGTCCCTGGGTGCAGTGGGCTGGCCGGCCTTTCTAAAGAGCCTGTTCACCGACCCCAATCTCCTGGTGCTGGCCACCCTAAACGGCTTTTTCGGCTCCATGGCCGCGTTCGGCACCGACCAGGAGACCATGCAGCGCCTCCTCACCGTGGAAACCCGCCGGGAAAGCCAGAAAACCATGCTCCTGACCCCCATCGGCAGTCTGTTGGTCATGCTCATCTTCCTTTCTATCGGCGCCTGCCTCTACGCCTTCTATGTGCAGCATCCGGGGATGCCCTTGCCCGATAAGTTGGACAAGATTTTCCCTCACTTTATCGGCCAGACCATGCCCCCCCTGATGCGGGGGCTGATGCTGGCGGCCATTGTCCTGGCCAGCATCGACTCCCCCTTAAGCTCCCTGACTTCCTCCTTTGTCACCGACATCTACCGGCCGGTGATTTTTAATTCCGGCAGCGAACGCCACTACCTTTTCATCTCCCGGGTTTGTGTGGTGGTCTTCGGCATTATCCTGGCCCTCATCGCCTATTTTTTCAGCCACCTGGAAAAATTCCTCTGGCTGGCCTTTAAAATCGGGGGGGTCACCTATGGCTCCTTGCTGGGAGTCTTTCTCCTGGGGCTGCTGACCCAAAGGCGGTGCAACCGCCTCAACGTCGTGGCCATGGGCCTTGCCGCCCTGGGCATGCTGGGGCTCTTGATTCTCTCCGAGAAACAAATATTGCCCCTGGGCTGGACCTGGCTGTTGCTCCTGGGCACCTTTCTGACTTTTACCACCGGCTGGATTTTTGGGAAAAAAGCAGAACTAGGAGCCGCAAGCTCCCGGTAGCGGCAGCAGGGCAGTTCTGGGAATCGTTCAGGTGGCCGCCAGGGGGCGAAGGCCCCTGCCGCCAGTCCAGCCGGGACGCCCGGGACCGGCAGGCGCGGGGGAGGCGGGTGGGGCTCCGGTCCATTATTTCCCCTGCCAGCCCCTTCCCGGGGACGATTGATCCGGGGGATGGGGTCAGCTTTACAGTTTGGTGCGGCCCCGCCTGGCCCTGAGCCCCTGGAACCAAAAGAGAAACCCGGATAATCCGAAGATTGCCGATAAGCCGGTAAGAACTCTCAGGCCCCGGGTCTCAGAAACGCCCGGCGCGCCGGGAGGCGGCAGCTTTTCTTTCCCGGCCTCCAGATCCTTCACCGGCACCTTGATCTCCAGGAGGTGTCCCATGCCATCATCAGCCGTTAGCCGCCATTCACCCAGAGAATCGGGGTAGAAACAGAAACGCCCGTTCTTGTCGGTATAGCCCACCTGAAAGGGTTGACTGGCCTCGGGCGGGAGAACGGTGACTTTGGCATAGCTCATGGGTTCGCCGCTGCCATACCGGCAGGCTACCGCCAACCCCCCGGGCTGCACCGTCCCCTCCACCCCATGGGCCGGAGCCTGGGAAGGAAACAGCAGGAAAATCAGCAAGATCATGCCGCGGCTGACCAAGAGGCGTGTGGTTTTCATCTTATACCTTCCCCCCTCTTCTTTTCCGTTTCGATGCTGAAGGCCCCGGCCCCGGACAGGCGGATCTCATCCACCACGTTGACGATGAGCCCCAGCCTGGCCTCCCGGTCGGCCTTGATGCGCACTGCGGGTTTCTTCATTTTCTTCAATTTTTCCATGAGGGAATATTGCAGGCCGCTGAGCATTATGGGGTCTTTATCCAGGAAGAGGGCCCCGTCCCGGGCCACGGTGATGAGCACCTCCTCCTTGACCTCCGGCTCTGAGGTCTTCGAGTCCGGCAGGGCGATCTTGATGGTGGGCGCGGCCACGAAATGGGAGCTGAGCATGAAAAAGAGGAGCAATAAGAAGACCACGTCCACCAGGGGAGTGATGTTGATGTGCTCGTGTCTTCTCTGCCGCCGGGCAAATTCAATCATGGCCGCCCTCCCGCAGCTCCAGGGTGATCTCTTTCATCCGCAGGGCCACTTCATCCAGGCTCCGGTCCAGATAGTGGGCCGCCACATGGGTGGGGATGCCCACAAAGAGCCCGGCGGCGGTGGTGATGAGGGCCTCCCAGATGCCCGCGGCCAGGAGCGCGGGATCAACATTGGTGCCCATGGCGGCGATGACCTGGAAGGCCTTGATCATGCCGGTGACCGTGCCCGTCAGCCCCAACAGGGGGGCAATGACGGCAATCAGGTTCAAGGACCCCAGGCCGGTTTCCAGGTTACTCAACTCCCGGGAGCCCACCAGGGAGATCTGCCGGTCGTCCAGACCCTGCTGCACCGCAGTCAGGAGGGGCGCCAGGAAAATGCTGCCCCGGTCGCGAATATCTTGTAAGGGCCGGACGATATCCCGGCGCACCCGGAAATACTGCCAGGCCTTGTTGATGGTAATGGCCAAAGCCGCCACCGAACACAGGAGAATGGGCCACATGATGGGCCCGCCCTTAAGGAAATACTCCAGCATTACCAGACCTCACTTTTTTTGTTCTTGTCCTAAAAAGGCTTATGGCTTCTCATTCAGGGACCAGGATCGCCGGGGCGGGGCTGAAAAAAGCGCGGCGGATCATTTAAGCCTCCGCCTCCCTTTCCGGCCTTCCCCCTGGAGGAGCCCGGCTCCCCCCAACCTTTGCCCCTGCACCAGGCTGACAATGACACAGGTCATGGCTTCCAGGTCGGCCTCGGGGGGACCCCAGGGATATTGGCCCCTGGCGGGGCCATAGTGAGCGGCCAGGGAAAGAATGGCCTCCGTGGCCACGGAACTCAAGAGCAGGGGCCAAATGACCGTGCCGCCCTGGAGACAGTAGTCCAGCATGAAATCGTCTCTCATTCGAGACGGAGCCATCCCCAGCAATCAGTGGGCGGCCCCGTCCCCATTAAAAAGTCCTTGATTTACTTAATCATAAAAACGATCGTTGCCGATTCCCTGAGAAAATCGGCATCGGGATTGTTCTGCAAGGGAATTTTCCGAGTCGCCTTGATAACCTGTAAGCCGCTTTTCTTGAGGGTAACGTTGGCCTTGCCATCTTTGTCCGTCGTCATACCTTTTTGGGCATGGTCTCCTGAATTAATTACCAATCCGGCCGCGGGCTTCCCTTCGAAAAATACCTGGATGGGTAGGTTGTCGCCCACTTTCAGAGCCAGGGGGTTTTTTAGGGGCAGGATTTCCAGCTTAGCCCCCAGCGGCTTGGCAAATCGGTCGTTCCACTGCCAGATATTTTTGTTATAAGTTGCCCCTTTCCAGGATTCGATAATGTTTTGGGCATTACGTTTGGAGACATTTTTGTAGCCTTCTGTGGTCTTCACCATAAAACCAGGGTCATACACCAAAGTGATGACTGCCGGGTCTTTGCTGCTGGTGACGGCCGCCCCCTGACCATGCGGGGTAATCTGCGCAGCAACATCGTTGCCGTTCTTGTCGTAGGCCTTAACCTTTTTTAGATACTCCATTTTGTAATCAGAATATTTGCCCGTGTCCGCATGGCCAAAGAGCACCACAAATTCACTACCCTTCTTGTTGATAAAGAGGTCATGGGCCTGGAGGGCCGAGGTGGCCAAAAGGGTTAAGGTCAGCGTCAACATCAAACATTTCTTCATGAGGCATCCTCCTTCATAGCTCTTTTAATGAATAATTCGGGGGTAACCTTGCTCTCTGCGACGCAAGGTGGGGAGGAGGATCGCGTACAGATCTTGGCACCTCGGCTCCCCCCCTGGGCTGCACCGAGTGCCAGGAGGTATGGTCCATGGTCTCCATGCCCCTTCCTTAGAACTGGTATTTCAAGCCACCCAGAATCTGCCACTGGGGCAGGGGGACATATACCAACTGATTGTTGAGCAATTGATAGCTATCCGAAGCATACCGGCGGGGGGTGAATACCGTGTCCAGGGACGCGGTCCAATTCTTGTATTTGTAAGCAATTTTCGAGAAGTATTGATCGAATTGAGAAGCGATGACTATGCCGGCGGAGCCTTGAGGATTCCGGCCGATGCGGACATAGTAAAAATCCAGGTCCAATTGTTGCTCTCTCCAGCGTTTCTGGAACTCCAAGCCCACGATGGCTTGGTCCTCAGGCACGCCGGAAATATAGTATTGACCAGGCGTCGTCGGATTTTTCAAGCGCGCCCGGACATCCGTCCAAGCTCCGTAGATGGCAAGTTCCTTGGTGATGAAGAACTTGGCCTCCACTTCGATCCCGGTTCGTTTGGAAAGTCCCAGGTTTTCGTAGGTTTGCGTAGACAAGTTGAGGACCTGTTCCCCCTGATATCTGGTGTCAAAATAATCGAAGCTTAGATGGAGCCGGTTAAACAACAAAGCGTTAAAGCCCACGTCCCAGCTGTCCAATTTAGCCAGACCCATGGAAAAATTCTTATTCCGATTGGCAGCGTAGGGGGAGAGTTCAGTGACATCGGGGGAACGGAAGCTCCGCCCTTTGTTGGCGAAGATGTTGATGTCCTTATAAGGAGTGATCACAATCCCGTATTTGGGACTCCACAAATCGGGGCTGCAATTCCCAGAATTCTGGGGATTGAATTTATTATCCACCGCAATTTGAAAGATATCGTAGCGGCCGCCACCCACCAGCTTGACGAAAGAAAAAGGCTTATACTGCACTTGGGTAAAAACCCCGGTGGTGAACTGGTGGTATTTATAAAAACGCGTTTGATTTGTTAAGGTATAATAATTAATGCTATCCCACCGGTTTAAGCTAACTTGGTCATAGCGCAACTCGTTACCCACAATCACGGACAGACAATCAAAGGGGAGGTAATTATAGAGCATTTTATATCCGGATAAATGCTCGAAACCCTGCTGCACGCTTTGGGGCGAGGGTGGATTGGTAGTACCGTGATCGACTTGGTGGTAGGCATAGTAAATGCTTGCGTGTAATCCCTCCTCCCCGCTCTTAGGGCCATAATTAACAACTAGATCAGCCATTTCGCTGTTGCCCTTGTCGGTATCATTGATGTCGCTTCGCCGGCTTCTTAATCCTCTTTTTATGTCCTCGATTGCCAGGTAGCCCGCACTACCCCAGGTCCGGGCCACATAATGGGCGCGTACCGAGAGGTCTCCCCGCCACAAAGGGAAGGTAACTTTATTAAAAAATTGCCCCCGATTGTATTGAGAATTGTCACGATAGCCATTTTGCGTAAACCCTTCCCACACCAGGAAGGGGGTGGGCGTCAATTTGGAGTCGCTGAGGACCCCCACGCCCCGGACCGTTCCATAAGTGCCGCCATAAAAACCCACGCTGGGGGAGGGGTCCGATTTTTTGGTGGTGATGTTGATGACGCCGCCCAGGGAGAAATCGCCATACAGGGGGGAGAAAGGTCCTTTAATGACCTCGATGCGTTCGATCATTTCCGGAACTAGCCAATTTATGTCTGTATAGGCGTGGAGGTAATCGTTTAAGTTCATGGGCATGCCGTCTACAAAAACGGCTACCTGTCTCCCGTGACTGCCGGAAAAGCCGCGCATGCCGATTCTGTCGCCCATGACCGGAGAGGCATAATTATTGACGATGACCCCTGGTATTTTGCGTAAAATTTCCGCATAATTCCCGGTGTAGGCCGTTCTTTTTATTTCTTCCTTGGTGACTACCTCCACATTCGCCGGCAAGCCTTCGGCTTTAATGGTTATCTGATCCTGCTTTTCCACCAGGCGGGCGCTTTCCACCACCACTTCCGGCAGGGCCTGTTCGGTACCTTCAGGTTTGGCTTCTTTTTTGGCGGAGGTGGCGGCGTTGGTCGCCGTAGCAGCTTCCTGACCCGCAGGCATGGCTTCCTTTTCTGTGGCCGCGCCGCCCCCGGCGGCGGTGGCCGGGGCGGCCCAGAGGGCCAGCAGGATGAGCCCTAGCAATAACAATCCCTTGTGCATTAATTTTCTCCTTTCCCCTTGTCCTCCCCCCCATTCTTGGGATAAATAAAAAATGAGGGCTTTGGTGCGTACGTGTACGGTTAACGGCCGTCTATTGCCGGAGTCCTTCCAGGGCAGGGCCGCCTTCCCCAAGTCAGCCCCTGCCCTGGTTTTGTACTGCCGGGCCTGCAAATCTGCAGGGCCGGTTATCTTGCCGCGGCTTTTCCCATCCTTTCATGCGCGGCGATGATTCTCTGCTTCCCCTTTAACCTCCTTTCCATAAAACCTGCCCGCCCTGGGACGGCGGCCTCCTTAATTGCGCAAGACAAATCTGATGGGCAGCCTGGCGATGCAGTCCACCGTTTTCCCGCTGATGGTGGCCGGCCGGAAGGAGGAGCGTTTCACCGCGTCCACCGCAGCTTCATCAAAGCCGAAGCCGGCCCCCTCCAGCACCGTCACCTGGAGCAGGTTGCCCCGGGCGTCGATGCACAGGCGCAGCACCACCTTGCCTTCCTGGCCCCGCCGCCGGGCCTGCTCCGGATAGACCGGCAAGACCCGGCGCAGAAAAGCCGGGCCGGTGGCGCTGCCGAATTGAGTGACCACGGGGCCGGCCGGCGCCGGAGCCGGCTGGGGCTGGGCCGCGGCCACCGGCCGGGGCATGGCCGTATCGGTTTTCACCGGTTCGGTGACGATGGGCTCAGGCCGGGGCCGGGGCTTGACTTTCCGCTTGGGCTTGACCGGCTCCGGCTTTTGCACCCGGGGAGGCGGTTCCGTGACCAGGGGTTTCTCCGCCAGGGTCATGACGAATTCCACGGGCTCATATTTCTGGGGCGCTTTGGTGGCCAGGGAAAGGGGGATGAGCAGGAGGAGGATATGACACAAGACGGACAGGAAAATCCCCCCGGCCCGCCGCCCCCGCGGCATAACTATGGTGTCACTGGACATAGCTGCGACTCCACCAAGGAATCAAAGGGACTGCCTCTAACGGCTGTGGCTGCTTGTCCTGGCCCGGCCAGGCCCAATCAGCCTTCCCCCCGGGCAAAAAAAAACCACCAAGGAGCTCGGATAAAACGAGTCGCCTTCGTGGCTACCGTACTGTTATAAGTGTGCTAATCTTTTAAAGTTTAACGGGGCTTCAGCCCCGCTGCCAAAATCATGAGAAAAATAGTGCAATCACCGTTTTCTGTCAAGGAAATTCTGCAAAAAAGTGCGGGGCCGCCATCATGGAGCCTGTAGATGCCGACTCCTGGCCCCGGGCGCCCCAATTTTTTCCCTTGCATTGGGGCGACTTCTCAGATAAGCAACAGAAGAACCCGGGGTAAGAAACCCCGGTAGACGCCAGCAGCAGATAAGAGAACTTCAAGGCCATGAAGGCTGTAACCCTTTCTTGAGGAAGGGCGCCTCCAGGGCCTTTTTTTGTGATCTTGCGGGGGCGACACACGACCGGCCTTGATGCATCAAGAGATCCAGGAAGGGAAGACATGCACATTTCCGAAGGAGTGCTTTCGCCCGCGGTCTTGGCCGGGGGCGCGGGCCTGGCCGCGGTGGGGACCGCCATCGGCCTGAAAAAATTGGACTATGAGGCCATCCCCCGGGTGGCCATCCTGTCCGCGGCCTTCTTTGTGGCCTCCCTCATTCACGTGCCGGTGGGCCCGGTGGGGCTGCACCTGGTGCTCAACGGCCTCATGGGGCTGCTCTTGGGCTGGGTGGCCGTCCCTGCCATTCTCATCGCCCTGCTCTTGCAGGCCCTCCTCTTCCAGTTCGGGGGCCTGACGGTCTTAGGGGTAAATACCGTGACCATGGCGGCGCCTGCGGTCATCTGCTTTTATGCCTTCCGGGGCTTATTGCGGCGCCCGGGAACTCCGGCGGCGGTGGGCGCCTTTGCCTGCGGGGCCACCGCCATCTTGCTGAGCGGTTTGCTGGTAGCCGCAGCCTTAATCACCACTGGCCAGGCCTTTAGCAAGGTGGCGGCCCTGATCCTCGCGGCCCATATCCCGGTGATGCTCGTGGAAGGCGTCATCACCCTGTTTATCTACCTCTTTCTCCAGAAAGTCCGCCCCGAGATGCTGGAGGGCCTATATGCCTGAGCCATGACGACGCGGCCGGCCCGGCCTGGAAAGCCTCTGCCACCCCTGGGAGCTTGGGACTTTTCAGGACAGTCCCTCATGAGCCAGGGGCTCACCCATAAAGTAGGGAAAAGTTGGTGGGGCGGGCCTCCGTGCCCGCCGGACGCTCGGCGGCCAGGGACGGCCGCTCCACCAATTTATGGCTGTCCAGTAACTTTTCGGAGCAGGCAAATGATGAGGAAGATAGATTCTTGAGTCCCCTAGAGGAGCCTTTTTCCGCAGGCGCCTCGCCGGCGCACCGTTTGGACCCCCGGGGCAGGATCGTGGTGACCGCTCTCTTTGCCGTCCTGATGGCCGTGGCCCAAACCTATGCCGCCACCCTGGCGGGCCTGGCTCTGGCCCTCTGCTGCCTGGCCCTGGCCCGTCTCCCTTTACAAAAAGTAGGCCTCCGGCTCCTGGTGGTAAACAGTTTCATCTTCCTGCTCTGGTTCGTCCTGCCCCTGACCTATCCGGGGGACGCAGTCTGGCGCTGCGGCCCTCTGGCCGTTACCCGGCAGGGCCTGGTCTATGCCGGGTTGATTACCCTGAAGTCCAACGCCATTATTATCGCCCTCATGGCCCTGATCGCCACCGTGCCGGTCGTTACCCTGGGACAAGCGCTCCATAATCTGCGGCTCCCGGACAAGTTGTGCCATTTGCTGCTCTTCACCTACCGTTACCTATATGTCTTGGAACAGGAATATCACCGCCTCATCCAAGCCCTAAAAATCCGGGGATTTCGGCCCCGCACCGATCTCCACACCTATCGCACCTATGCCTATCTGGCGGCCATGCTGCTGGTGCGCAGCTACGACCGGGCCGAGTGCGTCTACCAGGCCATGCTCTGCCGGGGCTTTCACGGGACCTTTTACAGCCTCTGGCGCTTTTCCTGGCAGCGCCGGGATGGGGTCTTCCTGGGGGCAGCCACCCCGGCCCTGGCCGCGCTCCTCTACCTGGAGTGGGGCATGCGCCTTATGTGAGGTGATTATGAGTGAGCCCTTGATTGAGTTGCGCCACCTCACCTTTGCCTATCCCGGCTCCCCCCAGCCGGTTTTCCAGGGTTTTGATTTTCAACTCCTGCCGGGCCAACGGCTGGGCCTCGTCGGTCCCAACGGCTGCGGCAAGACCACTCTCTTGCACCTGATCATGGGGCTTCTCAAGCCCCAGGCGGGAAGGATCCTCGTCTTGGGCCAGGAAGTCAAAAAAGAGAAGGATTTTGTCCCGGTGCGGCAAAAGGTGGGTCTGCTGTTTCAAAACGCCGACGATCAACTCTTCTGTCCTACGGTCCTGGAAGACGTGGCCTTCGGACCCTTGAACCAAGGGAAGCCCCCCGGGGAGGCCATCCGCATCGCCCGGGAGACCATGGCCAGTTTGGGGCTGGAGGGCTTTGCCGAGCGGGTGACCTATAAGCTCTCCGGGGGCGAGAAAAAGCTGGTGGCCCTGGCCACCGTCCTGGCCATGCAGCCGCAACTGCTGTTGTTGGATGAGCCCACCACCGGTTTGGACGAAAGGACCAGGCACCGCCTTATCCACATTCTCCAAGACCTGGATATCGCTTACCTGATCGCCTCCCATGAGCGTGATTTTTTGGCGCACACCGCGGCGGAATGCTGCCACGTGCATCCCACCTGCTGTCAACCAATCCGGATCAACCCCGGGAAGAAATAGGGAGGAACGGGCTCCGACCCCACCATCCTGGAAGGAGGAAAACAAGGGGATTAAGAAGAAGGCCAGCGGCCTCACTTGTAAGCCCTTTTCCAACCACCAAGTCATGGCGGCAATCCCAGAAAAACCCGGGGCGGAGGCTTGACAGGATACAGGACAACTGATTAAAATTGATAAAAAATAAAGTAGAAAGGAGGGATGATCCATGTGCTGCCACAACAAGGACAAACATGAGCATGAGCACACCCATGACGCGCAGTCCCATACCCATGACGGGCATGAGCACAGCCACGAGGCCATGACTCATTCCCATGAGCACACTCACGACGATGGGCATCACCAGCACGGGCACACCTGCTGCCATTAACGGAAAGCCACGATTCTGCCAAAGAATTAAGCCACGAAGGCCTCTTCCGGTCTGAAGACCGGGAAATGAGCGTTCGTGGCTTTCCCCTTTTCTGCCTCCCGATCTGCAGCCAGCAAGCCTCGGCATCCTTGATCTGTTCTCCCTCCAAAAACTGGACCATCGACAATGAGAAAATTTTGCTCAGACGATTAATCTGGCGAACCTGCGGAGATTTATCCCGGCCCCGGAGGCCTAAAAACCATTTTATGACGGCAACGGACTAGGGCGCCCCCTGCTCCCTGAACCGGGCTTTGCCGGTAATGGACCTCAGGCCACTACCAGGAAGCTTTGGCCAAAAGATACTTTTTTAGGGCCGGGGGCAGCGCCCCACCCACCTCCTGCAGTTCCAGCTGCGGGAACCCGCCCCAAAGATGTGCGGCCCAGGATAATTGGGGATCGGTGGCCGCCGAGAGGATGGGCCTGGTGGAGTAGGTTTCGGACTGCAACAACTCGCCCACGCCCCAAATATAGCCCACAAAGGCCCGGTTCAGGGCGCCGGGATAGGTTTGATGGGGATCTTGCAGCCGGGATAACCGGTGGGCCGGGGTGGCATATTCCCGGTTCCACAGCAACCAGCCCAGGGCCGTCATGTCATGGGCCAAGAGGGATGCCGAGGCGAAAACCAGCCCCGGGTCCGGTTCGGCCGCAAAGCCCTGATCCGGCCCGAAAGTTGTCTGCACCTTGGTGGCCACGGTCAGCGCCAGCCGGAGCTTTCTCCTCAGGGTGGCGGTGTCATTGATCTCCACGATCTTTTCCAGGAAGCTCCGGGCCTCCCGGTGCAGTTCCAGGCGGCTGTCATCCCGCAGCCAGCCCACCGCGGCCTTGAGCCCCAGGGTCGATCCGGCCAAAACGTGCCGGCTCACCCGGGGCAACAGCACCACGTGATCCACCCGGTTCAAAATTTCCGGGAGCATCAACTCCCCTTGCCAATGGCTCGGGGGGTGCTCGGTCCTCTCGCCGAAATAGGCCTGATAGCCGGCCTCGTCGAAATAATGGACCTCCGCTCCCGCGTCCAGGGCCGCCTGGTGCAGGCCGTTTTTGCTCAAGAGCTGCCGGCTGGCGCCCCGCTGCCTCCGGTCATCCTGGTACACGAACTGCACCCCGGATTTCTCCCCGCAGATGATCCGGCCCGCCCCCTTTTCCCGGAGCAGCTTCACCATCCCCTGCACCGCCAGGGGGGAAGTGGTGGCTGGATAACTGTTGCCGGAATTGCTCACCGGTTTGAGGAAGACCACGTCTCCCCGGGACAGCCAGGAAAAATCGCTGGCAGCCTCCGCCACCCGCTGCACCGCGGCCACCACCGCCTCTGCCGGTGCGCCCCTGGGCACCGCCTCCACGGCCACTAATTCCCTGCGCCCGGAGAAGACCGGTTCCCTCCGCGGCTGTCCCTCCCCCCCCATAGGAACCCTTCCTCTACCCGTTAGTTATGGCTCGCTGACCTTCTCTCTCTACCTTTTAACACCAAGTCGCAATCTAACGGCAAGGTTCTTGTGGGGGCGAACCTTGTGTTCGCCCACCCGCACAGGGCGGATACAAGATTCGCCCCTACAGTTCAATGTCTTTTGATCGCGAAATGGTATAACTAATCCCTAAGTCTCGAATTGCCATAAAGGGGATTTATTTTTAGGGGAGCAAACCCCGGTTTGGCAAGGCGGCCCAGGCAGCCCCTCGCCTCCCCCTTGTCATTCTGACTGGAGCGCCGCTTCGCTGCGAATCTCGTCTTTCCTCACCGCCGCCGGCCCAGGCGGTTGCGCGGGTAGTTTTGTTTCGCCAGGCAGGTGAGAAATAGCCTTCAGATCAATCCAGGTAACGGCCTAATCCTTCTCTAAACAGCACCGCGTCCAGCCCAAAATCCCGATAAAACGCCGTGGGGTCGCAGGTGTTGCCTTCCAGGAGCATCCTAATCTGGCCGGTGGTCAGGGGGAACCAGGGGAAGCGGCCGAACATGCCGGCCATCAGGCGCATGCTCCAGACCATGATATGAACTTTTAAAACTTTGCGGCCTAAAACCTGGGCCAGGGTGTCGATGATCTCATTAAAAGTCAGGGGCTCCGGGCCCCCCACCTCATAGATGCGGTTTTCCGTCTGGGGCAGCTCCAGGGCCAGGGCAAAGGCCTGGGCCACCGTCTCCACCGGCACCGGCTGCATCTGATACAAACCGTCGCCGATCACCGGCACCATCCGCAACATCTTGATCTGCTTGGCAAAGAGATTGAGGGACTGGTCCTCCGGCCCGTAGATCACCGAGGGCCGGAAGATGGTGTAGGGCATGCCGGACTGCTGCACCAACTCATCTGCCCGGTAATTGGTGACATGGTAAGGGTCAGCGGGCTCCGGCCTGGCCCCCAAGGCGCTCATCTGCAGGAAGCGTTTTACGCCTGCATCCCTGGCCGCATTAACCACATTGGCCGTAGCCTGGACGTGCACCCGCTCAAAGGTCACCCCCCGCCCGGGAAACTCCCGGATGATCCCCACCAGATTAATGGCCCCGCCGCAGCCCTGGGCCGCGGCGGCTACAGCCGGCCTATTCAGCACATCCCCGGCCGCGATCTCCACCCGCTCCCGCGCGGCCAGCTTCCCTTCGGACCCGGGCCGCACCAGACACCGCACCTCATGGCCCCGAGCCAACAACTCCCGGACCACGTATCTGCCCACAAAGCCGGTGCCGCCGGTTACTAGTACTTTCATGGGGCCACTTATACCATGTTTAAGGAAAATTTTTCAATGATAAGACGCAGATGCAATTAACTACGGATGCAGCCGAGGCATACAGATACTCAGAAGGAGAGACCAATCGGTGTTTTACCCCCCTTTGAAAAAGGGGGGATGGGGGGATTTTAATTACCTCCCTTAAATCCCCCTAAATCCCCCTTTTTCAAAGGGGGACTTTACGGCCCCGGTGTGTCAGTGGGCAGGGCAAACCCGCCCCTACAGCCCTCACTCCCCTCCCCTACCCATATAAGGGGCAGGGACCAAAGGCGGGCGAGACGCCCGCCCCTACGGGTCTCCCTCCTCACTTCTCCAACACCACCACGGCCAGGGCCTGGTCGTTTTCGTCGGTGAGGGTGAGGTGCATATTGGTGATGCCGGCTTCCTGACAGAGTTGGGCGGCTCGTCCGGTTACCGAAAACTCTGGCTTGCCCCTGGGGTTGGGGACCACCTCCACCTCCCGCCAGCGGATGCCGTCCTTGCGCAGACCCACGCCCAGGGCCTTGGAGAAGGCCTCCTTGGCCGCGAAGCGCAGAGCCAGCATGGACGCGGCCCGGACCTTGCCCCGGCAATGCTCGATTTCCCGGGGCGTGAAGATGCGGTTCAGGAAGCGGTCGCCGTGGCGCTCCAGGACCGCGGCCACCCGGGCCACCTTCACCAGGTCCACGCCGATGCCGTAAATCATGAGAGATAGTTTTCTGTTTTCTGTTTTTTGTTTTCTGTAATGCTACGTAATATCGGCAAAATTGCCTTTGGAAAATTCAAATATCTGTATTCTTCCCTTCCCCTGGTGGGTGGGGGAATTAGAGGGAAGAACTTTGGGCAAATGCTAGACGATCAGTTACTTCTTCCCCTTCTTGGGGGGCGCGGCGGTTTCCTTTTTGCACATGCTGCCCTGTTCCCCGCATGCGGAGCATTTCTTGGGTTTGCAGCGGGTGTCGATGGTGGCGCCGCATTTTTCACAGGTAAATACCGCCATGATTAATCCTCCGAATATTAAAAATAAGGGGTGAATGGTTACGTAAAAATGGCTTCACCCTTTTCATGGCTCAGCTCTATTCTTCTTTTACCTCAGTCTCCTGGCACTTGGCCATAATTTTCTCGGCCATCTCCGGCAGGCTTTCGAAGAAGGTGTCCAGGGTTCCCCCTCTCTTGATGCCGTGGAAAGAAATTTCGTCCCCTTTGACGACGATGAAGGCGATGGGGGTGACCATCACCCCGCCGCCGCCCGCGCCTCCCTCCCCGGTTTTTTTGGTTTCGCTCCCCTGGCCCGCGCCCGCGCCCAGGCCCAGGGAGACCTTGGAAACGGGAATCAGGGTAAAATCGCCCACCTGCATCTTTTCTCCCAGGATGGTTTCGGTTTTGGCAATGGTGCGCAGTTCCTCCATCAATTTGCCGATAATCTCCCCAGCCGCGGTGCCCATGCTTATTCCTCCTTATTTAGAACTTGGTCATCCAACCGGTGCGACGCGCTTTCTTCAGGTCCCAAGCCAGTCGCACCAGCCGCGGGTACGGCAGATGGAACAAAAATACCGCCAGTTTCCCCAAGACCCGGTAAGGGTAGATGGCGACCCAGATTTTGGCGTAATTGCGCGCCTGGAAATTCACCGCCAGAGCAACATCTTGCACCTGAAGATTCAGGAGAACCGCCGAAAGCATGCCGTTCCACAGGGGATCGGGCAAGGAAATGCTGGCTTCGGAGTCCCGGAAAGAAAAGGTGCGGTATATTTCCCCGGCCAATCCCAGGAGTCTGCCCATTAATTCCTTTACCAGGTCCCGCCTCCGCCACAGGACCCGCAGATTGGCGAGCCCGGGGCCCTTCTTTGCAGCGCTGTCGCTTTTCGGAGGTTTTTCCTTTTTCTTCCGCCCCAGCTCCCGGGTGAAGGTCATCCCCAACCACCGCACTTTGAGCCATTTTTCCGGGGAATTGTATCCCAGGGAGACGGGCGCGGCCAGGAAGAGCGTCAATATTAGAATAAGGCCCAGTAGGAAATAAATCATAGCTTGTCCGGCCAACCGCCAAGAGCCCTTTTCCTGGGCACAGGCGGGACGCCAGTGCCCCCTATCCTTAATGTAGGGGATCGGGGTGGGGGTTTGGGGGGCTAAGGACCACAGGCTGGAAAGCCTGCGCCACCGGCCCTTAGCCCCCTTCCCCAAATCTTCCGCCCTTCAGGGAAACGCGACTTTCAGGGCCTGGTCCATGTTTTCCACCAGGGAGAATTTCAGCTCCTGACGCACGGACGGGGGAATTTCCTCCAGGTCCACTTCGTTTTTAGCGGGGAGGATGACCTCCTGGATGCCCGCCCGGTGCGCGGCCAGGACCTTGTTCTTGATGCCCCCCACTGGCAGCACGTGGCCCCGCAGGGTGACTTCCCCGGTCATGGCCAGGCTCTTTTTCACCGGCCGGCCGGAGAGCAGCGACACCAGGGCCACCAGCAAAGCCAGGCCCGCGGAGGGGCCGTCCTTGGGGATGGCCCCCGCGGGCACATGGATATGGAGGTCCGTGTCGTCGAAGAAGTCCTCCTCAATGCCCAGGAAGGGAGCCCGGGCCCGGATATAGGAGAGCGCGGCGTTGGCGGATTCCTTCATCACCTCCCCCAACTGTCCGGTGAGCTGGAAGCGCCCTTTGCCCGGCATGCGCAGCACTTCGATGAACAAAATATCGCCGCCGCTGGGGGTCCAGGCCAGGCCCACGGCCACCCCGGGTTCCGGATGGTCCAGGGCCGCTTCCCGGAAGAAGCGGGGCGGCCCCAGGTATTGGGCCAGGTCTTCGGGCTTGACCTCCACTTTACTCTTGCTGCCTTCCACTACATCCCGGGCCACGCCCCGGCAGAGGCCGGCGATCTCCCGCTCCAGGTTGCGCAAGCCCGCTTCCCGGGTATAGTCGGCAATAACCCGGCGCATGGCCTCCTGGCTAACCTCCAATTGCCCGGCCGTAAGGCCGTGGGCCTCCAGTTGGCGGGGCAGCAGGTAGGAAAAGGCGATGCCCAGCTTCTCCTCCTCGGTGTAGCCCGGCAGTTCTAGGACCTCCATGCGGTCCCTCAAGGGCGGGGGGATGGGGTCCAGGAGATTGGCGGTGGTGATGAACATCACCTTGGAGAGGTCGAAGCCCACGTCCAGGTAATGGTCGGAGAAGGCATTATTCTGCTCCGGGTCCAGGACCTCCAGGAGTGCGGACGAGGGGTCCCCCCGGAAGTCCGCGCCGATCTTGTCCACTTCGTCCAGGATGAAGACCGGGTTGTTGCTCCCGGCCCGGCGCATGGACTGGATGATGCGCCCCGGGAGCGCGCCCACGTAGGTGCGGCGGTGCCCCCGGATCTCCGCCTCGTCCCGCACCCCCCCCAATGAGAGGCGCACGAACTTGCGGCCCAGGGCCCGGGCGATGGAGCGGCCCAGGGAGGTCTTGCCGGTGCCCGGCGGGCCCACGAAGCAGAGAATGGGGCCCTTCATGTCCGGCTTCAGTTTACGCACCGCCAGGTATTCCAGGATTCTTTTCTTCACCTTCTCCAGGTCGTAGTGGTCTTCGTCCAGGATCTGCCGGGCCTGGGCCAGGTCCAGGTTGTCCTCGGTGGCTTCGTTCCAGGGGAGTTCGGCCATCCACTCCAGGTAATTGCGGATCACCTGGTGATCCGGAGAGGTGGGGGGAGTGCGTTTGAGGCGGTCCAGTTCCCGGTCCGCCTCCTTCTTGGCGTGGGGAGGGAGCTCCGCCTCCTCCAGGCGGAACTGGATCTCCTCGATCTCCCGCAGGCGCTCGTCCGTCTCTCCCAATTCCTTCTGGAGGGCCTTAATATGCTCCCGCAGGTAATAGTCCTTCTGGGCCTTATCCATTTCCCCCTTCACCTGGGACTGGATCTTTTTCCCCAGTTCCAGCACCTCCAGTTCCCGGTTGATGAGGACCATGACCTTATGGAGGCGCTCCTTGACCTCAAAGGTCTCCAGCAACTCCTGTTTTTCTTCCTTGGAGATGTTCAGGCTGCCCGCGGTGACGTCCGCCAGGACCCGGGGGTCCCCCAGCTCCCGCACCAGGGAGCCCAGCTCCGCGGGCAGATAGGGGGAGAGTTCCAGCATTTTCAGAAAAAGACCCTTGACGTTGGACACCAGGGCCTCGGTTTCCAGGTCCGGTTCGTAGTCTTCGGAGATGGGAATGACCTGGGCCGCCAGGTAGGGGTCATGACCCACGAAACTCTCCACCCGGAAGCGGTAAAGTCCCTGGATGAGGAGACGCACCGAGCCGTCCTCGGGTTTGCGCATCTTCAGGACGACCGCGGCCGTGCCCACGGAGTAGAGATTATCCGGACCGAAGCCCGCGGCTTTCTCCTCCCGGGAAGCCACCACCCCCATGATCTTATCCTGGAGCAGTATCTCATCCACCAGGGTCTGGGCCTTTGGTTCCCAGAGGACCAGGGGCATGATAATGCGGGGGAAGAGGACCACGTCCGAATGGGGCAATATGGGCAGGACCCGGGGGCCGGGAGCTTCCTCCCGGTCAGGGGTCACGAGAATTTCAGTATCTGCATTGCTTAAAGCCATGTAAATTTCACCTCAAGATTACTCGGTTTCAGTCACCGGAATACGGCGGCTGGAGGGGACCCGCCGGGGTAGGTTGATCTCCAGTATGCCCTCCGCATACCGGGCCTGCAGACCTTCGGGGTCGATGGACGCAGGGATCAAAAATCTCCTTTCAAAAGAGCCGTAGCCGATCTCATGGCGTAAAAACCGGGGCAGGCCTTCCCGGGGGAAGGGCCGGCGCTGGCCGCGGATGACCAGCTCCTGGCCGCAGACAGTCAAAGAGAGGTCCTCAGTGGTCACTCCCGCCACTTCCATCCGCAGCACCAGGCCCTGGGCCGTCTCATAGAGGTCCACGGGGGGCCGAAAAAAAGCCCCGGCCTCCTGAAAATCGAAGACATGGTCCATCCAGCGGCGCATCCGGTCCTCCAGCTGGCTGAAATCGCGCACGACTCTGAACTTGATCAAACGATGCATGCACATCCTTCCTCATAAGCAAATTAATATTAAGTTAATATCGCTGGCAGAAAAATCCAGGGGTGGGGGGCCATAGAGTTAAAGGGGCGCCAAGGACCCGCTCCAACTTGACCCGTGGCGGAAACCTTGATAGTAGACGTAGGGCGGGAAAGTGAAACGCATCCCGCCTTCGGTGATTGGGGCAGCTAACAAAAGGCGGGAGGCGCTGCGCTTTCCCGCCCTACGGGTGCTACGGCTGCTTCATTAGGTTAAATTTGGGAAGTTATCTCAATCGTTCATATTGATATGAGACAACCAATTCATAAGCTCGAAAATATCACCGCCAACGGCGCGAGAAACCACTTCACTTTTGCTCATCAAACTTCTTAGAACATCTTCGAACTTTATGATTCTGATACCTTGTTTTTTAAGTTCATCTATTTCGGTCTGATATTTTGCTTTGCCGAGAACTAATTCTTTTGACCACTCACCAGAACATAACCGTTGTCGAATTCTATGCTTTTCAGGCATTAGAAACTTTTTATCTATCCAGCCAGACACACATTTTGAAATCACCTCCTTTGTTCGAGGTTTAGGGGAGTACGCTTTCCAGCCAGCCTTTTGCATTTCCGCCGTGGCGGGTGTTATCCATGAAATAGGTTTGAAAGAAATCTGACACTCAATATGTCTTAGGTCGATAGACCGCCCATTCTCGAGTCTGACTGCTAAAATATCCATCTCATGTATACCAAGCTTAACACCGCGTATAGTGAAATAACCACTTCTATTAAGCCATTCTTCAACTATTGCTTCGCCTAAAAGAGCCATTCGATTCCCTAAGTGATATATTGACTGCCTTCGAAAACACCTTAGGCATGTAGTGGTTATATTATTTTATTTTAGCATGAAATCTGCAAACAGAATTATTTTCCCTGCGGATCACATAGAATAAATCGCTTTAGAAAATATCACGATAAAGGATAACCTGCCAAAACCCACCTATCACCTGGTCTGCATAACAGGCCCCCCCACCTTGACCCGGGGCGGAAACCTTGATAGAACCCCGGTGATGGGAATTCAAGTAATCTGTCTGGGCGCGGTTCATGTGGAGCTGGTATACCGGGCGCCGGAGTTGGGGCCTTTTCTGGAACTTTGGCCTGAACTCCGCCGGGGCGGGGAAGCGGTCCTGGGGCCCGGGGAAGAAGCCCGGCTGCAAGAGCTGCTCAGCCGCCATGCCACCTTCAAAGCGCGCCAGGGGGGCGGCCCGGCCGCCAACACCGCGTTTGCCCTGGCCCGCCTGGGCCTGGAGGTGGCCCTGGCGGGCCGGGTGGGCGCGGACGGAGACGGCGCGTTTTTCAGGGAGGACCTGGCCGGGGTCAATCTGGATTATCTGGTGCCATCGGGGGCCAGCGGCCGGGCCTATATCCTGGAGGACCCGGCGGGGGCGCGCACTATCCTGATGGCTCCCAATACCAATGCTGAATTGACCCTGGAAGACCTGCCCCTGGAGGTTTTGGAAGGAACCCGATTCCTGCACCTCACTCCCTTGGCAGGGTCAGGGCCTTTTAAGGTCCTGGAGGAAATCTGCAGGCATCTGGAAGATGGCCCCCGCCTCATCCTGGACCCGGGGGAGCCCTATGCCCGGCAGGGCCATCAGGCCCTGGAAGGGATTATCGACCATCTGGACACCTTGCTGGTGACGGAGCGGCAGTGGGAGATGCTGGGGGGCCAACCCAAAACCCACCCCCTTTGGGCCCCACCCGTGGTGGTCATCAAGCGGGGGGCCCTGGGGGCCAGGTTGCTCACCCCGCCCCGCTATCTGGATTTTCCAGTGGAACTGGCCACCCGGCCCGGGGACACCCTGGCCGCAGGGGACGTCTTCGCGGCCGGATATCTGGCGGGGCGCTGTTCCGGATTACACCTCAACCTGGCGGTACGCCTGGCCAACCGGGCCGCGGCCGTCAGCCTGGAGGGGGCCGGACGGGAAAATTATCCGGATGCGAAATTTTTGGAGCAGCAATTGTGGCAACTGACCCAGTTGGTTTGAAGCAGCAGATGCAGGAGAAATCAGTGATCAGTAGCCAGAAAAACCACTGATTACTGATCACTAATATCCTCCACCCAGCAACTATCCGTTAAGGAGACTCGATGCACCCCCTACAACTAAATACAGCCTGCGAGGGCCCCTTGGCCCTGAATGACAAGGCCTTTGAGCTTTGCCGGGATTTTGTACAGCCGGACGGCGCCCGGTTTTTCCAGCAGGTGCGCCGCTATGAAGATTATCTGGCGAACGTGCTGAAAAAGCCGGAGTCCCAGGCCGGGGATACCCTAAGACTCATCCTCCCTTTTCTCAAGGCCCACGGCCTCACCAACCAGCAGCTCCGGGACTACTCCCCAAAGGGCCTCATGCTGGTGCCGGGCGCGGCCGGAGCTTATAAATTCTTACACACCCAGGGCTTTCCCATCTTTGCCCTCAGCACCGGTTACCGGCAGTTCGCCGCGGCCCTGGGCCAAAGCTTGGGGTTTGCTCCTGACCACATCTTGGCCACGGAGTTGGACCTTGACCGCTATTCCCTGGCTGCGGCAGAAAAAGAAGAACTACTCCGGTTGCAGGAGGAAATCACGGCTGCGGAGGAGATCGTCCTGCCCTCGGAAACCGCGGCGCCCGAAGATTTGCCGCCGGCAGTGCAAGAGGCCATCAAGATCTGTGACCGCATCTTCCTGGAACGGCTCCCGGAGATGGAAATCGGAGTAATCTCCCGGGAGATCAACCCCTTGGGCGGTCCGGACAAGGCCCGGGTTTTGGAAGAGAGCCTGCAGAGCACGGGCCTGAAAATGAACGAGGTGATTTACGTGGGGGACAGCCGCAGCGACGTCCAGGCCCTGGAAGCGGTGCGGGCCGGGGGGGGCCTGGGTATCTCCTTTAACGGCGGCCAGGACGCGGTTAAGACCGCGGCCGTGAGCATCATCGCCGACAATGCCTGGCCCGTGGCCCTGCTGGCCAACGTCTTTTTGCTCTGGGGCCAGGAAGGGGTGATGGAGCTGGCCACCAAAGGTTCCGCCGGTGCTTCCCGGTACCTGGTGCTCCCGGAGGCGGTGATCGACATCTTGATGCAGGGCCTGCAGGGGCGGAACTTCAACCTCCATGCCCCCTCTACCCGGAACCCGGAGGAAACCGCCCAAGAAGGCCTGGCCATGCGCGCCCGGCTCCGGGGCGCGGCCGTGGCCGCCCGGGGGTAAATCCAGGATGTTGCTGGCGGGCTCTGGGGTGGCTGACCGGGATAAGTATCCCCATCATCATGGCGAGCCCTGGAATTATTTTTGCCCCATTCATCCGGTTATCTATACTCGTTGCCAAAGGTCTTTTCTACCCCCCCTCACCCTAGCCCTCTCCCCCCGCTGGGGGGAGAGGGGATAAGAGGAAAGAACTTTTGGCAAATGCTATATCTGTTGGATTTTATAGCCAATTCGCAAGCAAACGAATTATTTTCGTAGGCGCGAAGCTTATATTCGCCCTCAATAGGTGGGCGAACACAAGGTTCGCCACAGTTTATTGCCCTTTGATTGGGAATTGGTATGAAGATGAAGACCTGGAAGCAGCCACAGGTGGCAAGTTGCTGCTACGTCGGTCTAAGCACCTGATTGAGGGTCACTTGCAGGTTGGCCATGGTGTAAGGCTTCTGGATGAACCCCGCCAGCCCTTTGCCGGTGAATTTCTGGGTTACCTCCTGCTCGTTGTAGCCGCTGGAGAGGATCACACACACGTCGCGCCGCAGCTGGCGCAGCTGATGAAACACCTCCTCGCCGCCCATCTCGGGCATGGTGAGGTCCAGGATGACGCAGTCGATCTCCTTCACCCCCATCTTGTAGGCCTCTAAAGCTTCCCGGCCGGTGGCGGCCGCCAGAACTTTATATCCCAGGATGGTGAGCATCTGGGTTGCCACTTGGCGCACCTTGGGATCATCATCCACCAGGAGGACGGTGCCGCCATGGGCCAGGGGGGCGCACTGGATGGTGCTGGCCGCCCGGTCTGCCGGACCCCAGGCCACGGCCGGAAAGAGAATCCTGAATTTCGTCCCTTGGCCCGGTTCGCTGGAGACCTTGATGGCGCCGCGGTGCCCCCGGACGATGCCCAGGACTACCGCCAAACCCAGTCCCCGCCCCGTGAACTTGGTGGTGAAGAAGGGATCGAAGATGCGTTGCCGGGTCTCTGCATCCATGCCGGAGCCGGTATCCGCCACTTCCAGATAGACATACCGGCCTGCCGGCAGGCGGTCATCCAGGTGGCTGTCCGCAAGATAGGCCCGGTCGCAGTCCAGGACCCCGGTGGTGACCGAGATGACCCCCTTTTGGTCTTCCAGGCTCTCGGAGGCGTTGGTGATCAGGTTCATGATGACTTGGCGCAACTGGGTGGCGTCCGCTTCCACCGCCGGCAGTTCCGGGGCGAAAGAGTAGCGCAGCGTGGCCTTTTTGGAGACCGAAACCTCCAGCATCTGGGCCATTTCCTGGACGATCTCCGAGAGGTCGTAACGGCCGACCACGAAGCGGCCCTTGCCGGAATAGGCCAGCATCTGGCGGCACAAGTCCGCGGCTCTTTGAGAAGCCCGGGCAATCTCTTCGATTTGGGGGCGGGCCGGCGACGCGGCCGAAAGGGAGAACAAGGCCAGATCGGCGTTTCCCAGGATGGCCATGAGGATATTATTAAAATCGTGGGCAATGCCGCCGGCGAGGACGCCCAAGCTCTCCAGCTTCTGGACTTCCCGCATCTGGGCCACGAGCTTTGCTCGTTCTTCCTCGGCCCGTCGACGCTCGGAAATATCCCGGGCCACATACACCGCTCCCAGCAACTCGGCATCCGGGCTCTTCAGAGGGGAAGCGGTCAACAGAAAATCCTGGCCCAGTTTCTTTTGGAGAAGTTCCTGGATAGGCGCAGGGTCATCGCCGGATTCCGGTTCCGGATCGGATGAAGGGTTCGGCGTTGACAAGTCTTGAAATAGCTCCCGGCATTTCAACCCCTCGGCCTCCTGGACCTTCACCCCCAGTTTGGCAGCCATGGCCCGATTGACTTTGACAATATTATCCTGGGCATCAATGATGGCAATCAGGTCGGGCACGGTATTAAAGGTGCGTTCCCAATCATTGCTGGCCCTTCTCAGGGAGGTCAAAGTGTCTTGGAGTTTTTGGGAAATGTCTTGGAAGGCCCTGGCCAATTCCCCTATTTCATCTTTACTGCGGATTCCCTCCAACTCATCCTTGATTTGGGCGCTGCTGCCTTCATGCTCCGCGGTTTCCAATAACAGGGCTCCTTGCCGCAGCCGGGCCAGGGGTTGAGTTATCTGGCTGACGGCAATAGTGCCCACGCCCGCCGAAGCGATTACTGCCAGGAGAATGCCCACCAAAATGTAGCGCCGGGCTGCAGCTATGGGAGCATAAGCCTCGCTCTGGAGCTGCTGGGCGCCGATGATCCAATCGGTTCCGGGAATATGCCTTAAGGAGAGGAGCATGGGTATGCCCCGGGAGTTCACCGTTTCGCCGATGCCTTCAAAGCCCTTAATCGCCTCATCAAACAGCCGGTTAGCCCCGGGCGGAACATCCCTTTTTAACACCCTGGCATCCTGGGGGTGCAGGATCATCAGCCTGGATTTGTCATAGACATAGATATAACCAGTCTTGCCGATCTTGGTCTTTCTTATCCCTCCCAGGGCGCTGGGGGATAAGATCTGCACGGAGCAGCCCAGCATCCCCAAAATCTGCTGGTTAGAACCCCGCAGCAACGCGGTAAAGGTAAGGACCGGTTGTCCCGTCCGCTTGGAGATATAGGGAACCCCGATGATGCCTTTCTCTTCTTTCATGGTCCTCTGAAAATATTCCCGAAAGGAAACGTCCAGGCCTCTTACTTTGGGTGATGGGGGGTAATCCACCCAAACACGGCCTTTTTTATCCAGAATGAACATGCCGTTTTCAAACTTCGGAAAATTTTCCACCAGTGTGCGTAAACGTTTTTCCAAGGTGAGGATGTCATTTTTTTCCAAAGCCGCCACCGGCAAGGCCATGGCTGCTACCCGGGCATCCCTCAAGGAATCATCAAGAAACCGGGCGATGGACTCGGAGGTGGTGCGGGCCACCGCATCCACCCCGGCTAAGATGGAGTTCTTCAGAGATTGCTGGAGAAACTGGAGATAAAAATAACCGGTGACTCCCAGGGATATGGTGATAATCCCCGCCAGGAGGAGGGAAGTCTTGGTTCGCAGCGTCATGGTCGTTGCCTCAGCATCATTTTTTCCATCGCCACTTATAATGCTATCTTATTTTTATTACAGCTTTATAAAGATTAAATGCTTCTTTGGCCGCAGGGAACCACCTGCCTAGCTTCTTTTTCGAAGGGGCATCTTTTTATGAAGGGCAATCTATCATAATTTCCTTGTAAAATTCAAAGATAAGATCAAGATCTTACCCGACCCGCAGTGCAGATGATTCATCCCCCCTGGCCGCACCTGCGTGGAGGATTGCCCTGACCGGAATTAGTTATTTTTTTTTCCCCCAATAAGGAAGGGCCTAGGGGCTTATCCACGACCCCACATCTTGTCATCCGTCAATCTCATAATTATTTTTGGCTAGGGCCGTAAATAATGTTCCCCAAGGATATTCCGGGGGGACTCCTTGGGGAAAAGGACAAGTCATGACAGTTAGGCGGCGAAAAATTCAGAGGCGCAAGACAGGCAAGGAGACTATCCCATGGATATCTGGTTTGGAATAGGGGCGATTATCGTCGGTCTGGCCAGTTGTTTTTATGGCTATCCCCTCTTCCGTATTTTTTTGATCTTGAGCGGCTTGATTTACGGTTACCTGCTGGGCCATTCCTGGGTGACGGCCAGCCATCCCTGGCTCTCCCTGGCCATCGGCCTGGGGGCCGCGCTGGTTATGGCCGCGCTCGCCTACCCCCTGTGGAGCCTGGGGGTCATCGTCATCGGCGGGGCCCTGGGCTTCATGATCCTGGTCTCCCTGGGCCTGGCTTTGAATGCCTCCCAGACGGCCCTCATCTTCTTGGGGCTGGTGGGCGCGGTGGGCGTAGGGTTCCTGTTCTATCATGTCCGGGACCTCTTGGTGATACTAACCACCGCGTTTAACGGCGCCGGCCTGGTGGTCATGGGCCTGGGCTGGCACATCCCGGCCCTGGCCTTTGGGGGCCGGGCCAACTTGCCGGCTCTGGTCATCATGGTGGTGCTGGGCGCCTTCGGCTTTGCCGTGCAGTATGGGATGTTCAAAGAGCGGCGCACCTACTCGACCTGAGCCCCCTATCCTTCTTAATTTTACGGGGTTGGTTACTAGAGGGAGGTCTGCCAGGCTGCTGAAAAATAGCTTTTTGAGCCTGATTAAATGCAGTTTTTATCCCCCCCTTTGAAAAAGGGGGGGTTAGGGGGCATCTACCACTCATAATTGAACAGGGCGTCGGCCCCGGTGCGGCTCTGGCCCCCCTCCGCCTCCAGGCTGAAGTGGCGGTTGATCCGGTATTGCAGGC
>JAGVAH010000072.1 GCA_020060385.1 Syntrophobacterales bacterium
AGGGACCTGAGGTCCCTGCCCTCCCCCCGCACCCCCCTCCCAACCCGCATATTTTAGTGAAGAGTTGGCAGACTGAAATCATGTAGGGTGGGCACTGCCCACCATTTTTCCTTTTACTACCTTTATTTGTAGTATAATGGTTCAAGATGCCAACGATATTCAGAACCGGCCCATATCGTTTCTTTTTCTATGTTACCGAATGCGGAAAACCTGACCGTAACTGAGGACACTCTGACGGCGGAACTCAGTGATGGCTGGACACTCTCAGTGCCGTTAGCCCGGTTTCCCAGACTATCTCATGCCAGTCCGCAAGAGCGCAATAACTGGCGGCTCATCGATAGGGGACATGGGATACACTGGGAAGACATAGATGAAGACATAAGCGTTGAAGGTTTGTTGGCCGGGAAACCATCTGAAGAGAGTCAAACCTCTTTTAAGAAATGGTTAGAAGCGAGGACATTTCAATTACAATAGTATCTTATATTTTTAATCTCCTGTTAATGAATAAACTTATTCTATAACCCAGGTTCCTTTGAAATTATCCAGTCTATGATGAATAGAGGATAGAATATGAACCGACTATATGAATTAGTCAACGAATTGCCCCCCGAGATTCAGCAAAAAGCGATCGATATCCTAGAATTTCTTCTTGAGAAAAGGGGTATGCAATCTGCATCTTCCTTGAAATCAAATGCAAAAGAAATTCCCATTTCGTCTAACCTTAAGCAAGAGGTTAAATCTAAATTCTTCGAAAAGGCTCGTCGTATCGCTATGGCCCGTGCGGACTTAGTTCGACTATATTGTCAGGCGATGGCCAGAGCCCCTCAGGGATTAAAATGCCTGATTCAGAAGGAATTCTTAGCTGCTTACCATGAGGGAAAATATCCGGAATTATATGCTAAACTTGGACCCACAAGCCGGGCCACCATTTGGCGATGGAAACAAAAGTTGGAGCAAACAGGTAATCCCCTGGCTCTATCACCCCGCTGGGGAGAGCACCAGCGGGGCCATACCAAAATAAGCGAAGAACAGGCAAAATGCCTACGGGCCGCTGGTCTGAAGCATCAAACGATGGCTAAGGCTATCAGGCAGGCCAAGAAAATTATGCGAGATCGAGGAGTACCAGATAATCTTCATGAGGCCACATACCTGCGCTTCCTTAAGCGATTCCGGGAAAGTCATTTTTAGTAATTTTGACGAATTAAAAGCACGTAGCACGTAGCACGTAGGGCGGGAAAGCGGAGCGCATCCCGCCTTAAATTAGCTATCCCAATTGCCGAAGGCGGGATGCGTTTCACTTTCCCGCCCTACGGCCTGATCCCAACCCGCATGAAAATTGGAGAAAACCCCTGGTGGCACCGGCATCCTGCCGGTGCTGGGCACAGGCTGGAAGCCTGTGCCACCAATAGCAAATGCCAACCCTCGAACACCGTCTTGAACAAGTAGCCGCGCTCCGCACCATCCTGGCCCAGAATAAAGAGAACCTGATCCGGGCCGCGCTCCTGGACTGCGCCTTTACTTACCGGGAATCGGCCCTGGAAGTGGACACCGTGGAGGAGCGGCTGGCCGGGTTCCCGGACATGGCCCCCACCTTTGCCCCCCGCATTCCCCTGGCCGGCCCCGGCCAGGAAGTGGCCCTTATCCTTCCCTATAACGGCAGCGCCTGGCTCAACACCGCCATTGTCTCCATTTATCTAGTGGGCAACCGGGTGCGGGTCAAGTTCGCATCCCGGGGCTCCCATATCACCAGACTCACGGAGGACCTCTACCGTCCCATTTTCGGAGACGCCATCATCTTTGACTACTCACATGGCAAGGATTTTATGCACCGGGCTCTAACGGCCCCCAATATCCCGGCCATCGTCATGTTCGGCGCGGACCGCCATGCCCTGCAGCACGAGGACGCGGTGCGGGCCCATAAGAAGAAATTCATCTTTGAGGGCCCCGGCAAGGACCCCTTCATCGTCCTGGCGGACGCCGACCTGGAGCAGGCCGCGACGGAACTGGCCTTTGCCAAGTACCTCTACGCCGGCCAGACCTGCACCGCGCCGGAACGCGTCTATGTGCAGGAGCAGGTGTACGATGACTTTGTGGCCCGGTTTCTGGAATTGAGCCGCAGGGTGCGCCTGGGCGATCCCGCCGACCCGGCCACGGAGATGGGGCCGGTGATCAGCCCGGAGGCCATCAAAGCCATCAGGGCCCAGTTAAAGGATGCCGCGGCCAAGGGCGGCCGCATCGCCCTGGGCGGCAATATCCAGGGCAATCTGGTGCCCCCCACCGTGGTCCTGGAGGCCACCCAGGAAATGCTGGGCATGCAGGAGGAGACCTTCGCTCCGGTGGCCTTTCTGGCCCGTTTCCAGACCACGGAAGAGGTAATCCGGCTGGCCCGGGACAACCGCTATGGGTTACGGGCCAGTATTTATGGGCAAGCCGAGGCCGATGCCGTCTACAAAAGTCTCATCAGCCAGCCCTATTGTCACCCGGCGCCCTCTTTCCAGTTCGGGGTCTTTGGCACCATTTCCGTGAATGAACCCCGCTCCGAGACCTGGGTGGGCGCGTTCGTGTCCAAGCCCGTGGGCGGCTACGGCTATTCCGGCTGGATCTGGGAACCCCAGGGGGACACCCTCAGGCTGAAACAAGGCCCCAAACTCCTGAGCCTGGAGACTTCCCGGGAGCCGGAATAAACCCGCGGTGGACCATCCCCGTCTCTCTTGCAAATTTTTTGATTTGCAGGCATAATTATTACCGAGCACAGGCGGAGCGCCTGTGCTACCTTGTTTTGGGGATGAGAAGAAAAAGTCTGTGGCTACCCAAAATCGGTAATTCGTGTTAACGTTAAAATGGCTAGATTGAATCCGCCCATTTTGCTGCCAGGGCCATGAAAATAACCGCAAACCGCAAGTTGGCAACGGCCAACCCAGTCAACCGCCAGGATGACCGCAAGCCCCGGGAGCACTGCGGCATCTTCGGCATCTACGGCCACCCGGACGCGGCCCGGCTCACCTATTTCGGCCTCTACGCGTTGCAGCACCGGGGCCAGGAGTCCTGCGGCATTGTCAGCGGCGACGGCTGCCGCATACGCCAGCACCGGGGTCTGGGCCTGGTGGCCGAGGTCTTCAACCCCCAGATCCTGGAGCAACTCCCCGGGCACCTGGCCATCGGCCACGTGCGCTACTCCACCACCGGCTCCACCCTCCTGGTCAATGCCCAGCCCTTTGTGGTGCAGCACGGCGGCCAAAGCCTGGCCATCGGCCACAACGGCACCCTCACCAACGCCCGGGAGATCCGCAGCAGCCTTGAGAAAGGGGGCTCCATCTTCCAGTCCACCATGGACACCGAGGTCATCGTCCACCTCATGGCCCGGCACCGGGGCGCGGACACGGTGGAATCCCTGATCAACGCCCTGGAGCACATCCGGGGCTCCTATTCCCTGGTCCTGGCCACCGCGGATCAGGTCATCGCCGCCCGGGACCCCATGGGCTTCCGCCCCTTGAGCCTGGGGCAGTTGAACGGCGCCTGGGTGGTGGCCTCCGAGACCTGCGCCCTGGACCTGGTGCAGGCCGACTATAAGCGGGAGGTGGAACCCGGGGAGATCCTGGTCCTGGACGCTGCCGGCCTCCATGCCCACCGGCCCTTCCCGGCCCTGCCCCACCGCCACTGCATCTTCGAATATATCTATTTCGCCCGGCCGGACAGCCAGATCTTCGGCAAGAGCGTCTACCTGGTGCGCAAACGCCTGGGCGCGGCCCTGGCCCGGGAGTATCCGCTTTCCGCCGATCTGGTCATGCCCTTCCCCGACTCCGGCATTTACGCGGCCCTGGGCTACGCGGAGGCCAGCGGCCTGCCCTTTGAGCTGGGGGTGATCCGCAACCACTACGTGGGCCGCACCTTTATCCAGCCCTCCCAGACCATGCGGGATTTCTCCGTGAAGGTGAAACTCAATCCGGTCAAAGAGATTCTCAAAGGCAAACGGGTCATTGTGGTGGAGGACTCCATCATCCGGGGCACCACCACCCGCTCCCGGGTCAAGTCCCTGCGGGAGGCCGGGGCCAAGGAGGTGAGCCTCCTGGTGAGCTGCCCCCCCACCCGCTATCCTTGCTATTACGGCATCGACTTCTCCCACAAAGGGGAACTCATCGCCTCCCAGCAAGAGATCGAGCAGATCCGGGACTTTCTGGGACTGGATTACCTGGGCTATCTGAGCCTGGACGGCATGGTGGCCGCCACCCAGATGGACCACGACTCCTTCTGTCTCTCCTGCTTTTCCGGGGACTACCCCGTGACCCTGGGGAAAGATTTTTCCAAGACCTGCTTCGAAGAGGACATCTGCTCCCCCGGCCCCCTGGAGGCCACCCCGGTTTGTGAAGGGAGGTAGGGGACTAGAGCGATATGGCAGAAGCCGGAGTCCGGAGGGCGGGTGTCCCGCCCGGGCTTTCTCTTGCCAGCCTTGCCCCAGCCCCAGTTCCCTCTTGACAAAACCTGCAACCTTTTTCCGGGGATTTTTTTCTGGCGGCCGATAACCGGGTGGATGAGGTTTTTAAGGGAAGTGATCTGGCGGCCAAGCCCTCCCTAGGTCCTCAATCCCGCACCCCTCCCGTACCTTGTGAAGTTCTCCCCCAGGTTCAAGTTTCCCGGCAGGGAGCCGATTAACAAAAAGAGAAGGGAAGATGACGGCAGGTTCCAGCCGGCGCCCCTCTTCATCTCGGCCGCCATTATTTTGGGAAAGGTTGCTCATGGGACAGGATCGCCGCAAACGCACCAGGGTGAAGTTCAACTTTGAGACCATAGTCACCGTCGATAACCGGGACGTCAGGGTGCAGAGCCACAATATTAGTCTCAAAGGCATGCTCTGCAGCACGGACAGCAGTTTCCGGGAAGACCAGGTCTGCCGGGTGACCCTGAACCTCACTCCCCAAACCGAGGGAGAACCCATCCAGGCTACCATTCATGGCCGCATCATCCGCACCAACCCCATAGAAACAGCCATTGACTTTACCCTCATGGACGCGGAAAGCTTTTTCCACCTGCGCAACATCGTGGAAAGCCATGCCCGGGAGCCGGAAAGGATCGCCCGGGAACTCCTCACCGCCGCGTTCTCACCACCGGTCAAGAGATAAAAAAGGGGGCGAGGCCCCAGGCCCCTCCCCCTCTCTCCCATTATTTTCCTGGCACTTACATCTTAATGAGCCCTGCGGCCATTTTGCCGGCCATGACCGTGTTTTTCATGAGCATGGTGATGGTCATGGGGCCCACGCCACCGGGCACCGGGGTGATGAAGGAGGCCTTTTCCTTGATGGCCTCGAAATCCACGTCCCCGGCCAGGATGGCCTTGCCGGTCTTTTCGCTCATGCCGATGCGGTTGACGCCCACGTCGATGACGCACACGCCATCTTTCACCCAGTCGGCCTGGATATACTTGGGCACGCCTGCGGCCACCACCAGGATATCGGCCCGCCGGCAGTGCTCAATCATCTTATCCTTGGGGGTGCCGGTGTGGACGCAGGTAACGGTGGCGTTGGCCCCGGCCTTTTTTTGGATCATGATGGCCACCATGGGTTTGCCCACGATGTTGGAGCGGCCCACCACCACCACTTCCTTGCCCTTGGGATCGCCGTAGGCCCGGTAAATCAGCTCCTGGCAGCCCGCGGGGGTGCAGGGCAGAAAGACGTAGTTGCCGATCAAAATGCGGCCCACGTTCACCGGATGGAAGGCGTCCACATCCTTGTTGGGGTCGATGGCCAAGAGGACCTTGTTGGAGTCGATGTGTTTGGGCAAGGGCAACTGAATGAGAATGCCATGAATCTTGGGGTCTTTGTTATATTTATCGATCAGGGCCAGGAGGGCCGATTCCGTGATATCCGGGGGCTGGTTGTCCTGGATGGAATAGAAACCCAGCTCATGGGAGGTTTTTTGTTTGGCGGTGACGTAGCTGACAGACGCGGGGTCCTCGCCCACCAGGATGGTGACCAGGCCGGGGGTGATCCCGTGTTTGGCTTTGAGTTCATCAACCTCGTTCTTCAATTCCTCGCGAATCTGGGCGGCTACCTCGGCCCCTTTAATTAACGTCGCAGCCATCTGCATGGCCTCCTTTACTTGTGATTTTTTTCTTTAAATACCACTATTAATTCCGCAGCGTCAATCTAAAAATTTATCTTGGAGTATTAACAGACAATTCTCTGGCTGAATTTAGATTTACAGGGAGAGGTTCCCCTTATCCACCAAGGTATTGCCATCTTTCCCGTACCTGAGCTTCCCCGGCTCTTTTCTTCCTTTAATTCCTGAAATATTGTATATTAAATAATTTAAAACCCTTCGGGAGTGGAAGTTCGTGCCTCTAATTGTGCAAAAATACGGCGGCACCTCGGTGGGCGATCCCGACCGCATCGCCAACGTGGCCAACCGGGTGGTAAAAAACTGGCGGGACGGCAACAAAATGGTGGTGGTCCTCTCGGCCATGTCCGGGGAAACGGACCGCCTCATCAATCTGGCAAAAGAACTGGCCGAAGATCCCGATCCCCGGGAGTTGGACGTGCTCTTGGCCACCGGCGAGCAGGTCACGGTCTCCCTCTTCAGCATGTTTCTCCGGGGCCAGGGCGTGCCCGCGGCCTCCCTTCTCAGCCACCAGGCCCGGATTTACACGGACCGCAGCTATGGCCGGGCCCGGATCATCGGCATCGACACGGCCCGCATCCGGGAAGAATTAAAAAAGAACCGGGTGGTCACCGTGGCCGGGTTCCAGGGCGTGGATGAGGTGGGCAATATCACCACCCTGGGACGGGGCGGCTCGGATACCACCGCGGTGGCCATCGCCGCGGCCCTGAAGGCCGATCTCTGTGAAATCTACACGGACGTGGACGGCATCTATACCACCGACCCCCGGGTCTGCCCCCAGGCCCGGAGGCTGGACCGCATCGCCTATGACGAGATACTGGAGATGGCCTCCCTGGGGGCCAAGGTCCTGGAGATCCGCTCCGTGGGCTTTGCCAAGCGCTATAACGTGCCTTTAAGGGTGCGTTCCACTTTTACCAACCACCCTGGAACTCTGGTAACCGCGGAGGATGAAGAAATGGAAGCTATTCCGGTATCCGGTGTGGCCTTCAGCAAACTCGACGCCCGGGTCACCATCACCCGGGTCCCCGACCGCCCCGGCATCGCCGTGCGTCTCTTTAAGCCGGTGGCGGAGGCCAATATCGTGGTGGATATGATCATTCAGAACACCAGCATCGACGGCTACACCGACCTCACCTTCACCGTGCCCAAGGGCGACCTGAAAAAGACCATGGAGCTCATGGGGCCAGTGGCCCGGGAAATCGAGGCCCAACAGGTGATCAGCGACGAGAATATCGCCAAGGTCTCCATCGTCGGCGTGGGCATGCGCAACAACGCCGGCGTCGCCGCCCGCATGTTCGACGCCCTGGCCGCGGAAGGCATCAATATCTTGATGATCAGCACTTCGGAGATCAAAATCTCCTGCATCATTGAAGATAAGTACGGGGAACTGGCGGTGCGGGTGCTCCACGACGCCTTCGGCCTGGAAAACCCGCCGCCCAAGAAATGATAGTTCAAGGTTCAAAGTTCAAAGTTCAAAGCTAATGCCCTTGAACCTGAAACCTTGAACTTCGAAATCTGCACGAGGTATCCCATGCGCCAGGTGAAAATCTACGACACCACCCTCAGGGACGGCACCCAGGCCGAAGACTTTAACCTCTCCCTGTGGGACAAGATTCGGGTCGCCCAAAAACTGGCCTATCTGGGTGTGCACTATATCGAAGGGGGTTGGCCCGGCTCCAATCCTAAGGACCTGGGATTTTTCGAAGAAATCCGCAATTACGACCTGGGCTCTACCCGGGTGGCCGCATTTGGCAGCACCCATCATAAGGATAAAGAACCCGAGCACGACTCCAATTTACAGGAGCTCCTCCTCAGCCGGGCCCCGGTGCTCACTCTCTTCGGCAAATCCTCCATCTTCCAGGTGAAGGAGATTCTACAGACCACCCTGGAGCGCAATCTGGAGCTGATCACCAACTCCCTGGCCTACCTTAAGCCCAAAGTTGAGGAACTCTTATACGACGCGGAGCACTTCTTTGACGCGGTTAAAGAAGATCGGGACTATGCTTTAAAGACCCTGGAAGCCGCGCTCCAGGGCGGGGCCGATATGCTGGTGCTCTGCGACACCAATGGCGGCACCCTGACCTCGGAATTGGTGGAGATCATTAAGGCGGTTAAAAAACGCTTCCCCAAGGTCCCCCTGGGCATCCACGCCCACAATGACTCGGAGATGGCCGTGGCCAACTCCCTGATGGCGGTGCAGCTCGGGTGCTCCCAGGTCCAGGGGACCATCAACGGCGTGGGCGAACGTTGCGGCAATGCCAATCTCTGCTCCATCATCCCCAACCTCTCCTTGAAAATGGGGATGGAGTCCCTGCCGCCGGAGAAGATTAAGCGCCTCACCGAGGTCTCCCGCTTCGTCTATGAGCTGGCCAACATCCGTCCCAACCGCTACCAACCCTTTGTGGGCAGAAGCGCGTTCGCCCATAAAGGAGGCATCCACGCCGCGGCGGTGAAGCGCAATCCCAAGGCCTACGAGCACATCAACCCTCAGGAAGTGGGCAATACCCGCAATATCCCGGTCTCCGACCTGTCCGGCCGGGGCAATATCATCCTCTGGGCCAAAGACCGGGGTATCGATTTCGAGGCCTACGACAAAAAAACGGTCAAAAGGGCTTTGGACAAAATCAAGGATATGGAATCCCAGGGCTTCCTCTTCGAAGGCGCGGAAGCCTCCCTGGAATTGCTGCTCCGGGCCTCGGTGGGCCAGTACAAGGAATACTTCCGCCTCATGAACTACCGGATCATCGACCAGAAGGTGGGGGAAGATGATCCCCCGGTGCCGGAGGCCACTATCCGGGTGCGGGTGGGCCACCATGAAGTGCATACCGCGGCCCTGGGCAACGGCCCGGTAAACGCCCTGGATAAGGCCCTGAAAAAAGCCCTGGAACGCTTCTATCCCCGCTTGACCGAGATGCGCCTGGAAGATTACAAGGTCCGGGTGCTACCTGGCAAGGAAGGAACCGGAGCCAAGGTGCGGGTCCTCATCGAGTCCCGGGACGCCCATAACCGTTGGGGCACCATGGGCGTGGCCCACGACATCATCGAGGCCTCCTGGCAGGCCCTGGTGGATGGCATCAACTATAAGCTCTTAAAGGATGAGCAGCGATTAGCTAAAACCTGATACCAGGTATTGGGTGGAAGGGGTAAGGGTCGCGAGCCCTTACCCCCTATCCCAGAACTACTCCCCCAATTCAATCTTTCCATTTTCTTTTTCTAATGATAATTTTTAGTTCAAGGAAATGACCTTCATGAAATTTCTGACAAGGGCATTTAAAGTCTTTAAAAAAGACACGCCTGTCTCCAAACCCGACAGAGCTTTAGTAAAATATATTTTTTTAGATGTCGTCGGCTTCACAAGAGATCGGAATGTCGAAGCGCAATTAGACATAATTAAGACGTTGAATAAAATTGTAAAAGAAACAATTACAGATCATTCAATACCAGATAATCAATTAATTGTTTTACCCAGTGGCGATGGCCTCTGCATAGCGTTAATTGAACTAACTCATCCATATGATTTATCCTTATTATTATCTATTGATATTATTGATAGAATAGCTATTTATAATGCTCAAATGAATGATACAAGAAGAAATTTTGAAGTAAGAATCGGTATATCTGAAAATGTAGATAATCTTATTACTGATTTTAATGGTATGGATAATGTGGCAGGCTCAGGAATCAATATGGCTAGAACTATAATGGACAATGCCGATAGAGGGCAAATACTTATTGGTCAAAATGTTTACGAAACCTTAAGGGATCGTGAGAAGTATGAGGGGGAGGCATTCAAGAACTATATAGCTAAGACCAAACACGGAAAGACTTTCAACATTTTTCAATATATTAGAATGGGTCATAATGGATTAAATGTTGACACACCATCTTCTTTCATTAAAAAACAACCTCAACCTGCAGAACCTCGATTAACTAAATTTGTTGCATATTATATGGCTAACGCGTTATCTAACCATGAATTATTTCTAACATTGGTCAGAAATTCATCATTCTATGAGAATGTAGCTATTGTCTTGCTTTTTTATATGGCCAAAGATTCTATTATGATATCTGAATCAAGCCCTTATGAAGAACCTCCTCTAAAAACAACTTGGTCTCAACCTGGATGTACCTTACAGGATCAATATGAATATTATAGAGGTCAACACAATACTATAATGTATTCTCTTTACGAAGAAATTAGAGATAATTACCTTCATCCATTCTATTATTGCTTTGAGGGAGATTCTTTTGATCCACGATATCTTTTTATTAATGAAAGAGGAAAAGCAAAACTTAAGAAGGAATGGCCAGAAATTTGGGGTCAATTTTTTGCAGAACCATAATTTTAAAAATTCTTTGATCTTAAGATAATTTTTTAAATTATGCCTTACTTCAGCCGCTCCCAACAGGGTGTCCTGCTTCTCTTGGGCGCGGCTCTGTTGTTCTTATGGGCCTGGCGCGGGTATTTCGGTTTGTCCCCGGCCGCGCCCCCGGCCCGGACCTTAACCCCGGTGTTCGTGGAGGTGGCCGGGCAGATCCCCTGTCCCGGAGTTTTGGTTTTCCCCCAGCCCCCAACCCTGGCTGCAGTCCTGGCCCAGGCCGGGGTGGCCGCGCCCCCGGAACCAGCGGCCACAAAACTCCCCTCCGGCACCAAGGTGGAGGTCACTGGTGATGGCCAATACCGCCTGGGGAGCATGTCCGGCCCCCAACTTATGACCCTGGGCCTGGCCCTGGATCTTAACACCACCACCGCCCTGGACCTGGAGGCGCTGCCCGGCGTCGGCCCGGCCCTGGCCCAACGCATTGTCGATTACCGGCGGACACACGGGCCTTTCCAAAAAATCGACGACCTGGAGCAGGTCTCCGGCATCGGCCCGAAAAAACTGGCCCAGATAAAACCTTACGTATGCATTGATGCCCAAAAAAATGATTAGTCTCACGCCAAGACGCCAAGGCCGACAAGATTATTCTTCTGTCCTTGCTTCTTGGCGCCTCGGCGCCTGGGCGTGATTTTCTTTTTCTCTACCAACCCTAGTCAAAGAGACAACAAATTCCATAAGCTCTCCCATATGACCTCATACTCCACCCACTAAACTGCAAATTAATAAAGATAAAGCGAAGATTATTGTTGATTATCCCTAAGTGGTAGACGCTAAGTACCCAGCGCATCCCTGGTGGGAATGGGACATCACCTTCAAAGAAACCGGCGGCAAGAGCAACTGCCTTTTCAGCGGCAAGGGATGCATCCATGACCCGAACGGCGGAATCTGGGCAGGCGCTACAGGATTGATCTATCGCGGGAAAATTTGGATTCCTGCTGGAGGAAAGGATTCAAGTAGCTATTGGTGTAGTTCCTGGGATCATGCAATGTGCAACGGCTGCGCCCTTTTTACCTGTGAAGGCAAAGATGACGCTGGCAATACTATTACCGTAGAAGAGAAAGTATTGCTCCGACACAAGGATTGCCCTGGTCCAAAAAGCAGATAAGATCTCATAGAGGAGGAAAACCCAACGCGTCCCCCTTTCGTGTTTGTCAATGATTGAATGCACTTAAACTAGGCGTAACATGTTATAATTACTGTAAAAATTAAGCAGTAAACCCCTCTTCGGGGTTGCAAATAACCATATCAGAAGTAGTTTATATGGTTATAAGTTATGATAACTTAATGATTTAATTATTAATAATGGTGCCGAAGGCGGGATTCTGTTCTTTATTTGTATAACCCGTTGAAGGCACTGATTTTTATCGATATGGCGGCTAATCCGACTTGGTAAGTTAGGGTATTTTTAAGTATTTTAGAGTATTTTGGATCCAAAATAATATCGTACTTTGTTGGTTAGAATCTAACACGGCCGCCATTATTTTGGTAATATTATCATTCACTTGATTATAAAAACTGACTTTTGAAAAACCATATGCTGACCAAAAGTAATAATTTTGAAATCTTCACCTCTTTCATTCCAACACACTCCCCCTACCCCCTTAAGACTATATGTGAGCACTAATCCCTGCCCATGTTAACCACCTGGTTGTTCAGCTATTTTTGTATAATGACCGAAGATTACGATAGTGAAATTATAGTGATAAATATCAATTGCCACGGATGGTTTGTAGGTTCTATGATCTCCTCAGCAGATCGGGATGATTTGTTTTCAACCAGCTGATGACTTCATTTTTAAAAGCTTTGGCCTCACCCAGAATTTCATCGGCTGTAGCATCGGATACTACTCCAGCGCGGTCATAGTCGGTTACGTGCCGGGTTGAGCGACAAGAGTTAAAATAATCGGCTCGCCCCTGGGCTTCCAGTCCCATAACTTCCGGTAAAACCTTGAGGGTTACCCAATGATGACCTGATTTACCTGTACGGTAGCCTGAAGCGTAAAGTACCACCGTCGCCAGCTGTAATGCTGCATTATAAGCCGTAGCAAAACGCCGGTCGGCTGAGATTTCCTTGATAGCAGCATCAGCAAGATCGCGCTCCACTACTTTCAATAAATCTGCGACCTCTTGAGCCGAGGTGTTGTGCCTCTGTAGCCGGCCTTCATGCAGCCAGTTTTGCAAGTTCCTCTTCATTTCCTATCAGCCAAATTTTGGAGCCCCTGATAACTTCGGTTATGAAATGGTGATTTTCTCGGGCCTTTTTTTTGAATTCATCCGGGGGATAAACCACCGGATTAAATTCTCGGCCCAGTTCAGATATAACTGGGCCTAAGAGCTTAATCAACTCCTTCAAAGATAATTCTCCCACCAAGAATAGGTCAATATCGCTTTGTGCAGTTTCCCTTCCCTGAGCCAGGGATCCGAAAATAAAGGCCAACTTCACCTTATTCGCTAATGGGCCCAGGGCTTCACGAAGTACATCTCCCAGGGCCACGGTCTTGAGGAAAACATGCTTCAAATCCTCAAAAGCTGGGTGCATCCGCTCTGCTTTATAATAAACCATGTTGCCGCGTCTGGTCTTGGTCACCAATCCCGCCCGTTCAATCCTTTTCAAAGCCCTTTGTACTTGGCGCAAAGCATTGCCAGTAGCTTCGGCAATGCCTCGTTGATAAAATTCGTTTTCGGGATGAAGTAGGAATAGGGAAAGAACCTCAACCAAAGCAGGGTTTGGGAATAGTTCGGATAGATTGGAGAGCTGACTACGTTTTGTCGTCAATTGACTACGTTTTGTCGTCATTCCTGGCATGAGAGAAATTAACCATAACTCCTGGATTTTGTAAAGGACTTTGTGATCCCCCCATGCCTGATGACTAGCTAAATAGGTTGTCGGCTTGAAAGGGCCAACTTTAAAATTGTATGCACCTCTGAAAACGATGATTTAAAAAGCCTTTCAGTGAGGTCTTTAAGAAATAGGACAACCTATTGAAATACAACATAATAACAAAAAGTCCAAAAAGCAGTCTGTTTTTTGCGTAGGCTGGAAAGCCTGCGCCTCAAGGTCCTTTGCCGCCTGGCGAATTATCCAGGCCAGACCACCACCCAAACCAATACGAACGTCTGCATCTCAATGTGCAAGGCTAGTGTTGTGTTTCAGAAATACCTTTACAAAGTCTTTGTAGTTTTTCGAATATTGAGTCTGGAGTGGCGGTCCACATAAACGGTTTCGATTTGGCGTTGTAATGCGCCACAAAGTTTTCGATCTTGGCGACTAACTCCTTTACACTGCGGAAGGTGCCCCGGCGTATTGCCTTTTGGGTGATGATGTTAAACCAGATTCCCACCTGGTTGAGCCAGGATGAGTAAGTGGGCGTGTAATGTACCTGGTAGCGCGGCCGGGCCGCCAGCCATTGCCTAACCTTGAAATGCTTATGGATGGCGTAGTTGTCCACCACCAAGTGGATGTCCAGGTCCGGCGGCACGTTGGCATCGAGATGGTTGAGGAATCCCAGGAACTCCTTATGTCGGTGTCGGGGCTTGCATCTGGTCAATACCTGTCCGGAAGCAATATCCAGGGCGGCGAAGAGAGTGATGGCGCCGTGCCGCACGTAGTCATGGGTCACGCCCTCCACGTATCCCAAGCCCATGGGCAAGACTGGCTGCGTGCGGTCCAGGGCCTGAACCTGGCTTTTTTCGTCCACGCAGAGCACCATGGCTTTGTCCGGAGGGTTGAGATAGAGCCCCACAATGTCTCTGACCTTCTCCACAAAGAAGGGATCGGTGGAGAGCTTGAAATGTTTTTGGCGATGGGGCTGGAGGCCGAAAGCCCGCCAGAGACGGTGCACCGTAGCAAAGGATACCCCGGTTTCGGCGGCCAGAGAGCGGCAGGTCCAATGGGGGCCGGCCTTGGGCTTGGACTTGAGGGTTTGGCGCAACAGTGCGGCCACCTTCTCATCACTAATAGCCCGGGGCGCCCCTGGTCTGGCCTCCTCATACAGACCGGCCAGACCTTGGCTCAGGAAACGTCGGCGCCACTTGCCCACGGTGGGGCGAGACAAGCCCAATTGCACGGCAATGGTGCTGTTATTGAGGCCGTCAGCAGCCAGCAAGATGATCTTGGCCCGCTGGGCCAGGGCTTGGGAAAGAGACCGGGAACGGGTCATGGTTGTCAGCTGCTCTCGCATCCGGGCATCTAGAGTCACTACTGGAATAGGGCGACCAATCGCCATGGCTTCTCCTTTCGCTTGAAGAAGCCTAGCATAATAGAATTACTTTTTAAAGTTAATTATGAAACATAACCCTAGTATCATGTCCCATGAATAACTTACAAAAAATCATAATTATGTTAAACTCCTTCAATCATCAAGGAAGGAGCTTATCCCGTTGGGACGTCCCATTCCACCTGTAGTGCTGAGCGCACAAATAGGAGCGGAGCTTCAAGCCATGGCTCGCTCTCGGCAAGTCCCACAAGGATTTGCCCAGCGAGCCAAAACCATCCTGTTGGCTGCTGAGGGTCTGAGTAATACCATTATTGCCCAGCAACTTGGTCTCTCGAAGCATACCATAGGTAAGTGGCGCTGGCGATTTCTGCGCCAGGGCCTCATCGGTCTGTATGGGGAACCCAGACCTGGCGGCCCTCGCTCCATCAGCGATGAGAAAGTGGCTACTTTGCTTCGTAAAACTATGAAGACCAAACCGCAGAATGGTACGCACTGGACGGTGCGGGCTCTGGCCACCGAGACCAAGCTTTCCAAGTCCACGGTCCATCGCATCTGGCGGGCTTTTGGACTTCAGCCTCACCGGCAAAAACATTTTAAGCTCTCCACCAACCCTTTTTTCGTGGAGAAGGTCAGGGACATTGTGGGGCTCTACCTCAATCCTCCGGACAAGGCCTTGGTCTTGTGTGTCGACGAAAAAAACCAGGTCCAGGCCCTGGACCGTACTCAGCCGGTGCTGCCCATGGGATTGGGATACGTGGAAGGAGTGGCCCATGACTATGTGAGGCACGGCGCCACGACACTCTTCGCCGCGCTGGATATCGCCACCGGCCAGGTGCTGACCCAGTGTAAATCTCGCCATCGCCATCAGGAGTTCTTATCCTTCCTCAACCACATTGAGGCCAACGTTCCCCAAAAATTGGAGGTCCATCTGGTGGTGGATAACTACGCCACCCATAAGCACGAGAAAGTCAGGCGGTGGCTGGCAGCCCGTCCCCGTTATCATGTGCATTATACCCCCACTTATTCCTCGTGGCTGAACCAGGTGGAGATTTGGTTTAATATCATCACCCAACGCGCCATCCGCCGCGGTACCTTCCGCAGCGTGAAGGATTTAATCGCCAAAATCGAAAACTTTGTTACTCACTATAATGCTAAGTCTAAGCCCTTTATGTGGACTGCTACTGCTGATTCAATACTCGATAAACTGCAAAGACTTTTGAAACGTATTCATGGGACATGATACTAGGAGCGCCACCATGTCAGCGCCCAAGAAAACCGGCCTGTGGTCCATCTTCGCCAGCCACAGTTTTTATGTGCGGATAGTCACGGCCTTTGTAGCCCTGCTGGTGGTCACGGTGCTGACCATCGTCACCTATAACTATCGCCAAAACAAAGGCATGGTCCTGGGGGAAGGCGAAGATTTGATGGACCAGATAAGCCTGAACGTCATCGACAAGACCGCCAATTTTCTCCTCCCGGCCTCCACGGTGGTGGAGATCAGCGCCCGGCTCGTCAGATCGGGAGTCCTGTCCGCGGCTGATCCCCGCCAGATAGTGCTCTATACCGTGGGGGTGCTGAAATCTTATCCCCAGATGTGCATGCTCTTCCTGGGAGATGAGCACGGCAACTACATCCGTTCCTGGAACCAGCCGGACGGGAATATTGAAACCCGCATCATCCAGCGGCAGGCTGCCCACCCGTCCGACGTCATCAAATATTGCGACCCTGATTGTCATGTCCTGCGGATCGAGACTGCCAGGGATTTCAAGTACGACCCCCGCATTCGTCCCTGGTACATTGGCGCCAAAACCACCAAAAGCAGCTACTGGACCGATTTGTACGTCCTTTTCCGGAATAAGCAGCCCGCGGTGACCGCGGCCTATCCCCTCATGGATAACCGGGGAAAATTCTTGGGCGTTTGGGGAACGGATATCGAGTTGGCGGAAATGTCCAATTTTTTAAAAAAATTAAAGATCGGCAAAAACGGCGTCGCCTTTATCGTCAATGCCAAAAACGAGCTGGTGGCCTACCCGGATGCCTCCCGCATCGTCAAGGAAGAAAATGGCAAGCTGCGGCCGGTCCGGGTGGAGGAACTGGGGATAGCCAGCATCGCCGCAGCCTTCCGGGAATATGTCCAAACCGGCCGGCACAAGCTGGTGGTGGAAAGCCAGGGGCAGCGCTACCTGGCTTCCTTCCAGGATTTTCCCAAGTCCTTCGGGGCCCCCTGGAAAGTGGTGGTGGTGGTCCCTGAAGACGATTTCGTGGGCGCGGCCAAGGAGATCATCCGGGACACGGTCCTCATCTGCCTGGTTATTCTGGTGATTTCCATCTTCCTGGCCATTTTGCTGGCCCGGGCCATCTCCCAACCCATTAAGCACCTGACGAAAGAGACCAAGAAGATCAGCGACTTTCATCTGGAGGACAGCCCGTCCCTCAAGTCCCGGATCAAGGAAATTCAACTCATGGGCCACGCCATTGCCGCCATGCGCACCGGACTGCAGGCCTTTCAGAGGTACGTCCCCGCGGAGCTGGTGCGGCAATTGATCCAGACCGGCGAGGGCGCCACCCTGGGTGGCCATAAAAGGGAGCTGACCGTGTTCTTTTCGGACATCGCCGGGTTCACCGGCATCGCCGAGCACTTGGAGCCGGAGGCGCTCCTGCTCCACCTCTCCGACTATTTTGACGAACTTACCCGGATTCTCAGCGACCAGAAAGGCACGGTGGATAAATATATCGGTGACGGCATCATGGCCTTCTGGGGCGCGCCGTTGCCGGATGCGGACCATGCCACCCGTGCCTGTCAGGCCGCGCTCCTCTGCCAGGCCCGGCTGCAAGTCCTGAACCAGGAATGGGCCGCAGCCGGCAAACCGGTTTTTCCCACCCGCATCGGCATCAGCACTGGGGAGACCGTGGTGGGCAACGTGGGCTCCAGCGAACGCATCAACTACACCGTCATGGGCGATAATGTCAATCTGGCCAGTCGCCTGGAAGGGGTGAGTCGGCTCTATGACACCCAGATCCTGGTGAGCCAGGCCACTTATGATCGGACCGCCCACGCCTTTTGGCTCCGGCCGGTGGACCTCATCGCGGTCAAAGGGAAAACCACGGAAAGCACGGTCTACGAACTGCTGAGCATCAAAGGAGCCGGGGAAGCGGAGGTAGTGGGCGAGCTGTGCCGGGAGTTTACCCGGGGGTTCCAGGCCTACCTCCAACGGGATTGGGGCGAGGGGGTGAAAATCTTTGGCAAGTTGCGCAAAAAGTTTCCCCACGATGTGCCGGTGGAGCTGTACTTCCATCGCTGCCGGAAATACCTGCAGAAGCCCCCGGGGCCGGACTGGAAGGGCGTCACTTACCTGAAGTACAAATGAGTCTGAAAGGAAAAAACCTCACCCCAAGACGCCAAGACGCAGAGAACAAGATATAATAATTCTTAGTCTTTGCGTCTTTGCATGTGATTATTGTTTATGCTCATCCTCGGCATCGAAACCTCCTGCGATGAAACCGCGGCCGCAGTGGTGGCCGACGGCCGCCGGGTGCTGTCCTCGGTGGTGGCCACCCAGTTTGAGCTCCATGCCCAATACGGCGGGGTGGTGCCGGAGATCGCGGCCAGGCGGCACCTGGAGAGTATCCTGCCGGTGATCCAGGCCGCCCTGGACCGGGCCGGGGTCTCCCCCCAGGAGATCGACGGCCTGGCCGTGACCCAGGGCCCGGGCCTCATCGGCGCGCTGGTCATCGGCATGGCCGTGGGCAAGGCCCTGGCCCTGGCTTGGGATAAGCCCCTGGCGGGGGTGCACCATCTCCAGGCCCATATCCTGGCGGCCTTCCTGACGGACAGCCCCCCGGAGTTCCCTTTGGTGGCCCTGGTGGTCTCTGGGGGCCACACCAATCTCTATCAGGTCCACGACTTTCAGCGGCTGGACCTTTTGGGGCGCAGCCGGGACGATGCCGCGGGGGAAGCCTTCGACAAGGTGGCCAAGCTGCTGCGCCTGGGCTACCCCGGAGGGGTGATCATCGAGAGGCTGGCCGCGCAGGGGAACCCCGCGACCTTCCACCTGCCCCGGCCCCGCATCCCCGAGGAGCCCCTGACCTTCAGCTTCAGCGGCCTGAAGACCGCAGTGGCCCACCAGGTGAAAAATCACCCCGAAGTTCTCACCGATCCTGGTGTCCGGGCCGATCTGGCCGCGGGCTTCCAGGAGGCGGTGGTGGACTGCCTGGTGGGCCGGGCCTGGCTGGCCCTGGAAGAGACGGGCTGCCAGCGCCTGGTAGTCTGCGGCGGGGTGGCGGCCAACGGCCGCCTGCGCCAGGTCCTGCAAGACAAAGCCGGGGCCGAGGGCTATGAGCTCTTCCTGCCTCCCCTGTCCCTGTGCACGGACAACGGGGCCATGGTGGCCGCGGCAGGCTACCACCGCCTCCGGGCCGGAGAAAGGCTGGATATGAGTGCGGACGTCTTTTCCCGGGGGTGAGCCCAACCTGAAACTTCTCTGGAAAATCAGGCTTATTGATTATAATATGACCATACGGGGGAACTGCCTCCCCCTTCTCCCACTACCCCAAGCTTAAGGTGGCCATTAGTGGAAAAATCCTTGGGCCAACGCTTCGCCCTGTTGACCGACCTCTACCAGTTGACCATGGCCGCGTGCTACCTCGACCAGGACATGCACGAAGAAGCCACCTTCAGCCTCTTCATCCGCAAGTACCCTCCGCACCGGGGCTACTTCGTGGCCGCGGGCCTGGAGGAGGCCTTGGGCTATTTGAAAACCCTGCGCTTCACCGCAGACGATCTCGCCTACCTGCAATCCACCGGCCTGTTCACCGGGAAATTCCTGGATTATCTGCGGGGATTCCGCTTTACCGGCGAGGTCCACGCCCTCCCGGAGGGGAGCATCTTCTTCAAAGACGAGCCGGTCCTGGAGGTGAGCGCACCCATCATCGAGGCCCAGTTGGCGGAAACCTTCATCATCAACGGGGTGAGCCTCCAGACCTTGATCGCCAGCAAGGCGGCCCGGTCTTTTTACGCGGCCCAGGGCCGGCCTCTCATCGATTTTTCCCTGCGCCGGGACCAGGGCACGGACGCGGGCCTGAAGGCGGCCCGGGCCAGCTATCTGGCCGGATTCCAGGGCACCAGCAACGTCCTGGCGGGGAAAATCTATAACCTCCCCATCTTCGGCACCATGGCCCATTCCTTCATCACCAGTTTTCCCCAGGAAATCGAGGCCTTCCGGGTCTTTGCCCGCATTTTCCCGAAGATCACCACCCTGTTGATCGACACCTATGACAATATCCACGGGGCCCGCAAGGCCGTGGAGGTGGCCAGGGAAATGGCGGCCCGGGGCGAGCGCATGAGCTACGTACGCCTGGACAGCGGCGACACCGCCGCCATCAGCCGGGAGGTCCGCAAGATTCTGGATGATCACGGCCTGGAATCCGTGAAGATCCTGGCCAGCGGCGGCTTCGATGAGTTCAAGATAGCCCAGGTCCTGGCTGCGGGGGGGCAGGTGGACAGCTTCGCGGTGGGCACCAAGATGGGGGTCTCCGCGGACGCCCCCTATTTCGATTGCGCCTATAAACTGGTAAAATACGGGGGCCGTCCGGTGATGAAGCTGTCCACCGGCAAGGTCACCCTGGTGGACCAAAAGCAGGTCCACCGCCATTACGACGGCCAGGGCCGCATGCTCCGGGACACCATCGCCCTCCGGGGGGAGGCGGTGCCCCAGCCCGGGCCTTTGCTCCAGCAATTCATGGCCGGAGGGCGCCTCACCCGGGAGTTGCCAACCCTTAAAGAATCCCGGGATTTTTTTCACTCCCAGTTCGCCCTGCTGCCGGAGGCCTACAAGGCCCTGGAGGAACCTCCCCCGTTTCCGGTGGACTTGAGTCCCGGACTCCGGGACTTGCAGGCCCGGGTGGAGCGGGAGATTCACCACCGGGAATTAGGAGAAAGCTAAACCTTTATGGGCATCACGGAAACCCTTTGTTATTACAATACCCAACTCATTCAATCCTGCAGCTATTTCGGGGTCTTTGTACTCATGACCCTGGAGAGCATGATCGCCCCGGTTCCCAGCGAACTGGTCATGCCCTTTGCCGGTTTTCTCATCTTCACCGGCCAGTTCGATCCCTGGGCGGTGCTCATCGCCAGCAGCCTGGGCTCCATTGTCGGCTCCCTGCTTTCCTACGGCCTTGGCGTCCTGGGGGAGCCGGTGGTCCTTCGCTATGGACGCTATTTACTCCTTAATCCCCACCACCTGGAGTGGACCCGCAAATTTTTTGAGCGTCACGGGGGCAAGACCATCTTTATCGCCCGGTTCATTCCCGTGGTGCGCCACCTCATCTCCATACCCGCGGGTTTAGCCCGCATGCCCCTCATGCCCTTCATCCTCTATACCCTGGTGGGCGCCACCATGTGGAACATGTTCCTGGTGTATTGCGGAATACGCCTCAAGGAGAACTGGCGCCTGATCCAGCAATACACCCATATCCTGGATTACTTTGTGGTGGCGGGGCTGCTTCTGGCAGTGGCCTATCTAATCTGGAAAATCAAGGCGGCCCAGGGGAAGCTGGGGGCTTCCTCCCCGGAAGAGACACCCTGATCCAGGGATATGGGCGCGCCTCAGGAGACCAAAAAGGGTAGAGCCATCGCCCCTTTGGACCAGGCCCTCATCAATCCCACCCGGGAACCGGGTGAAGCTTTGGTGGCCCCCCGGGTCATCCTGGCCTTCACCCGTCCGGATTTCCATAATCTCTGCCGTCAGGTCCACTCCGCCGGCCCCCCCCGATATCTCTGGGATTGTGCGCTCCATGAGGGCTCTTGGGCGGGACAAGGGGTGACGGTGGCCGGCCCGGCCCTGGGCGCGCCTTACGCGGTGATGGTCTTGGAAAGGCTCATCGCCCTGGGGGCCAAAGCCATCCTGGCCCTGGGCTGGTGCGGTTCCCTCCAGCGCCAGGTGCAAGTGGGGTCTTTAGTGGTGCCCACCGCCGCGGTGAGCGGCGACGGCACCTCCCCCCATTATCTTCCCGGCGGGAAGCAGCCCACCCCCCATCCGGGTCTGTGCCGCCTATTGCAGGACCGTTTGCAGGATACGGATCTGCCGGTACATTGCGGCCCCATCTGGACCACGGATGCGTTTTACCGGGAGACCAGGGAGCAGGTAAGCCGCCACCAGGCCCAAGGGGTCCTGGGGGTGGACCTGGAGCTGGCCGCCCTGTTGGCGGTGGGGCAGTTCCGGCAGGTGGCGGTGGCCGGGCTGCTGGTGGTCTCCGACGAACTGGCCGACCTCACCTGGCGGCCGGGTTTCCGTACTCCGGCCTTCCGCCAGGGCCGGCGGGAGGCGACCCGGGTGGTGCTGGACGCGGCCGCGGCTGCGGCGGAGATAATCGTTTAAATATGTGGGGGGGCCTTCCTTCCCCCCCTCACCCCATCCCTCTCCCCTCCGGGGGGAAGAGGGGTTATTCATTGTATTCTTCGCTAACTTGGAACTTGAGACCTCTGCGAAGGTCTTCCAACTTGTCATTCTGAGGGAGCGGAGCGACCGAAGAATCTCGTAGTTCCCATTAGATACGAGATTCTTCACTCCGCTGCGCTCCGTTCAGAATGACAGAAAAGGGTCTTTCGCAGAAGCCTCAACTTGGAACTTGGAACCTGGAACTTGGAACTGTTTTATTGGGGAGAATAATGTTTGAAGGTTCGTTATTAGCCTTAGACGTAGGCGGCGGCACCCAGGATATGTTTCTGTGGGAAGCGGGGCAGACCGTGGAAAATGCCGTGAAGATGGTGCTCCCGGCTCCCACCCAGGTGCTGGCCCGGCGCCTGGGGGAGCTGACGGCCCAGGGCCGGCCGGTCTTCCTGGGAGGCTCCGTCATGGGCGGCGGCGCGCTCACCGGCGCGGTGAGAAGACATCTGGCCCAGGGCCTGCCCCTCTATGCCACGTCCCAGGCGGCCCTGACCTTGAGCGACCGCCTGCCGGAGGTGCAGCACTGGGGGGTGGCACTCGCGGATTCTCCCCCCCCGGATGCCGTCCCCCTGGCTTTGGGAGATTTCGCCCCGGAGGCCTGGCGTTCCCTCCTGGCCGCGTTCCAGGTCCCCTACCCGGCCCATTTCGCAGTGGCTGTCCAGGACCACGGCTTTGCCCCCCAGGAGAGCAACCGGCGTTTCCGCTTCCAGTATTGGGAGGACTTCCTGAGCCGGGGCGGGCTGCTGGCGGACCTGGCTTTCCGGGAGCCGCCACCCCAGTTCACCCGCATGCTGGCAGTGCAAAAAACCCTGCCCGGCGTCCTGCTGATGGATACCTGCGCCGCGGGGGTGCGGGGCGCGCTCTTGGACCCCCAGGCCCGGGACCGCCAGGAGGAGGGCCTCCTGGTGGTGAATCTGGGCAACGCCCACACCTTTGCCGTCTGGGTTAAGGGCGAACGGCTCTGGAGCATCTATGAGCACCACACTGGCTTGCTGACCCCGGCCAAGCTTTTTGACCACCTGACCCGTTTTCAAGCCGGCGAGCTTACCAATGAAGAGGTCTTTGCTGATCACGGCCACGGTTGCGCCTATGCCCCCGATTACCCGGGGCTCAACAAACCTGGCTTTACGGTGATCACCGGTCCCCAGCGGCGTCTGGCCCGGGGTTGGCCGGGACATTTCGCCGCGCCCCTGGGGGATATGATGCTCACCGGCTGCTTCGGTCTGGTGGCCGCATTTTTAGAAAAAGAAAAAATTTCCGTGAAATTCTTTGCGGGGTTGGAGTAAGATGGAGGGTGGATCGCCAAGGAGAAGGAGGATGCGCTTATTGCCTTGCAGACCCGGGTATAACAGGAGAAGCTGTTGATGGAGATCAAGTTCTGGGGCACCAGAGGGTCAATACCGGCTCCCGGACCCCTCACCTTTGACTATGGCGGCAACACCACCTGCGTGGAAGTCATCCTGGGCAGCGGCCGCCGGGTGGTGATTGACGCGGGCACCGGTTTGCGCCTTCTGGGTAATGAGATGAAAAGTCTTGGCGCCCCGGTGTCCTTCCATCTCCTCCTCACCCATAACCACTGGGATCATCTTTTGGGCCTGCCCTTTTTTGCCCCCATCTACGACGAGGACACCGAAGTCATCGTGGACGGCTGGCCCCACGCCTTCCAGGCCATGACCCGCATCTTTGACGATCACCTGGGCAACGGCTTCTTCCCCGTGGCCTTTGACCAGCTCAAGGCCAAAATCAGTTTTCTCAACCACGTGGCCCGGGGCCCCATTACCTTGGACGGAGTGAAAATTGACGCCATCCCCCTCAACCATCCCCAGGGAGGTTTGGGGTTTCGCTTCCGGGAGGGGGAGCATTCCTTCGTGTTCATTACTGATAATGAATTGTCCCCGGGAAGCGAACGGCGCTTCCGGGAGTTTGTGCAGTTTGTCAAGGGCTGCGACCTGCTGATCCACGATGCCCAGTATCTGCCGGAGGAATTAAAGCACCACCGGGGCTGGGGCCACTCCACCTATGAAGAAGTAGTGAACCTGGCTGTCCGGGGAAAGGTGAGGTCGCTGCTCCTGACCCACCACGACCCCAGCCGCAGCGACGCCCAGGTGCGCCAGATCGTGGAACGGGCCCGGCAACTGGCGGCCTCCCAGGGGGCCACCGCCTTGCAGATTGACGCCGCCCGGGAAGGAAGCACCCTGCATCTACCCTAGTTAAGGATGGGGGCCAGGCGGCCCTCGGGTCCTCCGCCCGCCAGCAAGAAAGGTTTATGGTCCTATGGATTGGAAGGTCTTTTGGGTCACCTTCGCCACCGTCTTCCTGGCGGAAATGGGAGATAAAACCCAACTGGCGGCCCTGACCATGACCGCGGACACCGGGGTGCCGGTGGCCGTTTTTACCGGCGCTTGCGCGGCCCTCATCCTGGCCACCTTCCTGGGGGTGGCCTTCGGCAGTATTCTCTCCCAATGGATACCCCCCGCTCTCCTCAAGAAGCTGGCGGGCGCGGCCTTCATCCTGATCGGCGGCCTGATGCTCCTGGGAAAATATTGACAGCCTCGGTCTAACTGGCCCGGCCCCATACTTACCCTTCCCTTTCCTGAGCTATTTTAGTAAACTAGGCCAATCGCACTCCCAATTTGTCCAACGGACCTGATTCTTACTCTGATGGGGCCAATAGCTAAAGAGACGGGGCCAATTGCCCCTGGCCTGACCGGGGACCGCAACCTGGTCCTCATCGGCTACCGGGCCACCGGCAAGACCGCGGTGGGAGCTCTGCTGGCCCAGAGGTTGGCCCGCCCCTTCCTGGACCTGGATCAGGTCCTGGAAGAAGAGATGGGCGGGTCCATCGCCGACCTGGTGGCGGCCCAGGGCTGGGCCGAGTTCCGGCGGCGGGAGAAAGAGTTGGTGGCCCGCTGCGGCCGGGCCGGCGGCCAGGTGCTGGCCACCGGCGGGGGTGCGGTCCTGGACCCGGAGAACGTGGCGGTTCTCCGGCAAAACGGGGTGGTGGTCTGGCTCCGGGCCGACCCGGCCACCATTCAGGAACGCCTCTCCCGGGACCAGCGGCAGGTGAGCCAACGCCCCAGCCTCACCGGGCGCAGCACCCTGGACGAGGTGGCGGAGGTGCTCCACAGCCGGCAACCCTTGTACGCGGCCGCGGCCCATATCGTCATCGATACTGACCAGCATTCCCTGGAGCAGGTGGTGGAGAAGGTGTTGGCCGCAGTGAACGGATCGGGGGAAAAGGGAAAGAGGGAAAAAGGGGAAGAGGGAAAATGAAAAAACTCGATTTATTGGGCATAACCCCTTTTCTCTTTTTACTCTTTTACCCTTTTACCCCTTTTAGATAAAGGAACCTAACATGGCGGGCAATACCTTTGGTCAGGTCTTCCGGGTGACCACCTGGGGCGAATCCCACGGCCCGGCTTTGGGCGCGGTCATTGACGGCTGTCCGCCCCGCATCCCCTTGAGGGCCGCGGACCTGGAAGAGGAACTGGCCCGGCGGCGGCCCGGGATGCAGGCCCACGCCACCCCCCGCCGGGAGCCGGATCAGGCGGAGATCCTCTCCGGGGTCTTTGAGGGCCAAACCACGGGCACGCCCATCAGCCTGATCATCTATAACCGGGATGTCCGCAGCCGGGATTATGATGCCCTCAAGGAGGTCTTCCGTCCCGGCCACGGGGATTTTACCTTCCAGGCCAAGTACGGCCTCCGGGACCACCGGGGCGGGGGGCGGGCCTCCGCCAGGGAGACCGTGGCCCGGGTGGCCGCGGGCGCGGTGGCCCAAAAGGTCCTGGACCGGGAAAACATCCGGGTAGTGGCCTATACCCTGGAGTTGGGGGGGATTCGGGCCCGGAATCTGGAGGAAAGCGCCATCTGGGACAATCCTTTCTTTTGTCCTGATCCGCAAGCAGTGCCGGCCATGACCCAGAGAGTCAAGGAAGTCAAGGCCCAGGGCGATTCCCTGGGAGGTCTGGTGGAGGTCCGGGTCAAGGGCTGCCCCCCGGGGTTGGGGGAGCCGGTCTTTGACAAGCTGGACGCAGTCCTGGCCCAGGCGGTGATGTCCGTGGGCGCGGTCAAGGGGGTGGAAATCGGCGCAGGGCTGGCCGCGGCCCGCATGTTGGGCTCGGAGCATAACGACCCCCTCATTCCCGGGGGGTTTGCCTCCAATAACGCGGGGGGTATCCTGGCGGGCATCTCCAATGGCGACGAAATCGTGGTCCGGGCCGCAGTCAAACCCATCCCCTCCATTGCCATCGAGCAACAAACCCTCGACTTATCGGGCCAACCCCGCTCCCTGAGCATCAAGGGGCGCCACGACATCAGCGCCATCCCCCGCATCGTCCCGGTGATTGCCGCCATGGTGCGCCTCACCCTCACCGATTTTCTCCTGCGCCAGAGGGCTATCAAATGACGGTTTTCGGTTTTCGGTTTTCGGTTTTCGGTGGGTTTTTATGGCGGTGAAAATAGCCATTATCGGCGGCAGCGGCCAGATGGGCAAGTGGTTCCAACGCTTCTTTGAGGGCCAGGGCCTGGAAGTGCTGGTCGCGGACCTGGACACCCCCCAGACCCCGGCAGAGGTGGCGGCGCTGGCCGACGTGGTCATTATCTCCGTGCCCATCCCCCAGGTGAAAAAGGTGGTCAAAGAGGTGGCCCCCCATCTCCGCCCCGAGGCCGCGCTCATGGACTTCACTTCCGTGAAACAGGTGCCCCTGACCGCCATGCTGGATCATTTTCAAGGGGAAGTGGTGGGCACCCACCCCCTCTTCGGCCCGGGTGAGGAGAGCATCAATGGGCTGACCATGGTCCTCTGCCCGGGGCGGGGGGAACGCTGGCTCAACTGGCTCAAGGACCTTTTGCAAAAGGCCGGGGCCCGGGTGAAAGTCACCACGGCCACGGAACACGACCGTCTCATGTCCGTGGTCCAGGGCCTGGCCCACTTCACCCTGATTTCCCTGGAGATGGCCATCCGCCAGCTCAAGGTGCCTCTCCGGGACCTGGAGGATTTCGCCACCCCCACCTTTGCCACCCTGCACAGCCTGGCCCGGCGTCTCTTCACCCAGGACCCCAAGCTCTACGCCTGCATCCAACTGGCCAACCCCGCCAACCGTACGGCCCTGCGGGCCCTGGAGGATTCCGTGGCCGACATCCTCTACTTTATCCAGCGCCAGAACCCCGACGGCCTGGTGCGCCTCATTGAGAGTGTGAGAGAAGGCTTCATCCAAGAGAAGCAGGCTGGAGAGGAAGAGACTTCCTAGACCATGCGAAATTCCCTTTTTCTGTCATTCTGAACGGAGCGAAGCGGAGTGAAGAATCTCGTATTTATACCAAGTTGCGGTCAAAGAGATTGTTTTCTACGGGCGGACCCACGTGTCCGCCCCGGATGCTGGCGCCCACATGGGTGCGACCCTACCAAAGACAATGATATTTCTTTAACGACAACTTTGTATTAATTGTGCCTACGAGATTCTTCGGTGGCTCCGCCCCTTCAGAATGACAAGTGAGCGTATTTTCGCAGAGGTCTCAGATAAGCAATATTGCATTTGCCAAAAGTTCTTTCCTCTTATCCCCTCTCCCCCCAGCGGGGGGAGAGGCTTAGGGTGAGGGGGGGCGAAAAAACTTTTGGCAACCAGTATAAAAATCAGGAGATTATTATGTTGGACCTGAAGTTCGTACGGGAGCATCTGGCGGCAGTGGAGCAGGCCTTGAAAAATCGGCAGATGGAGATTTCCCTGCATGAGTTCCAGCACCGGGAAGGCGAACGCCGCCGACTCCTGACGGAGGTGGAGGGATTTAGGGCCGAACGCAATCAGCTCTCTAAAGAAGTGGGTCTGAAGAAAAAAGCCGGACAACATGCCGAGGCCCAACCTCTCATGGACCGGGTGGGAGGGATCAATGAGGCCATCAAAGGGCTGGAGGGACAGGTCGCCGAGCACGACTCCTGGGTCCGGGACTTCCTCCTGAACCTCCCCAACCTGCCCCACGCTTCCGTGCCCCTGGGCGCGTCCGCGGACGACAACCCGGTGGTCAAGACCTGGGGGGAGGCCCCCCGCTTCGACTTCGAGCCCAGGCAGCACTGGGATATCGGGGAGGCCCTGGGCATCCTGGATTTTGAACGCGCAGCCAAGATCACCGGCTCCCGCTTCGCTCTCCTGAAAGGGACCGGGGCCCTGCTGGAACGGGCCCTGATCAACTTCATGCTGGACCTGCACACCCGCAAGCACGGCTATACAGAAGTCCTCCCCCCCTTCATGACCAACCGGGCCTCTATGCAGGGCACCGGCCAGCTCCCCAAATTCCGGGACGACCTCTTTAAGCTCGAGGGTTGGGACTATTTCCTGGTGCCCACCGCGGAGGTGCCGGTGACCAATATCCACCGGGAGGAAATCCTGAAGGAGGAGGACCTGCCCCTATGCTACACCGCCTACACCCCCTGCTTCCGCTCCGAGGCCGGGTCCTACGGCAAAGACGTGCGGGGGCTCATCCGCCAGCACCAGTTCGACAAGGTGGAACTGGTGAAATTCACCACCCCGGAGACCTCAGACGACCACCTGGAGAGCCTCCTTAAAGACGCGGAGGAAGTCCTCCAGGAACTGGGGCTCCATTACCGGGTGGTGGTCCTGTGCACCGGGGACATGGGGTTCGCCGCGGCCAAGACCTACGACATCGAGGTCTGGCTGCCGGGGCAAAACCTCTACCGGGAAATTTCCTCCTGCAGCAATTTCGGGGATTACCAGGCCCGCCGCGCGGAGATCCGTTTCCGCCGGGCCGGGGCCAAAGGCACCGAACTGGTCCACACCCTGAACGGCTCTGGCCTGGCCGTGGGCCGCACCCTGGTGGCCATTTTGGAAAACTGTCAGCAGGCGGACGGACGGGTGGTGGTACCGGAGAGGTTGCGGGGG
>JAGVAH010000030.1 GCA_020060385.1 Syntrophobacterales bacterium
TGCCAAAAGTTCTTTCCTCTTATCCCCTCTCCCCCCAGCGGGGGGAGAGGGTTAGGGTGAGGGGGGGCGGAAAAAACTTTTGGCAACCAGTATAATTGTTTGTTGGCCAAAAGGATCGCCCCGGTCAGTCAATGTGGAGATCGTCGATTACCACTGGGAGGTGCTGCATGGCACGCACATCAATCAATCCCGGCGGGCATCTCGCGGGACAATTAGAAGAACTGGGCATGGGTGCGGCGGCATCGGCGCGCAATCTCAAGGTCCCCACCAACCGGATCACAGAGATTCTGAACGGCCGACGCGCCATCACCGGGGATACGGCCTTGCGCCTGGGACATTTCTTCGGCACCAGTCCGGAGATCTTGTTAAACCTCCAGAAAATCTGTGAACTGCGTCTGGCGGAAGATAAATCCGGGGAAATGGTTAAAGGCTTACCTACACTCAGCAAGGCCGGAAAGAAACAAGGCGGTGGGATACGGTTAGAGCCAATTTAAAAGAAAATCTCTTTTGTCACCCTAAAGAGAATTCCTTATGAAACTTATTTCCATAATTGTCGGCATCTTGTTGCTGATGGGGGTCAACATGGCGTCTGGCAAGGATAAATTCGAAAAAGACGTCATCAAGACCCAAGCCGGGGACCTGGAGATCACCTTTATCGGCCACGGCACCCTGATGTTCACCATCGGGGGCCAGGTGATCCACGTGGACCCGGTGGGGCAGTACGGGGATTATAGGCAGCTCCCCAAGGCGGACCTGATTCTCATCACCCACGAGCACCGGGACCATCTGGACCTCCAGACGGTGGCGGCGCTGCGTAAGCCTGGAACCCAGATCGTGGTGAATCAGGCCGGGGCCGCCAGATTGCCGGGCGCGGTGGTCCTGAAAAACGGCGAGAAAAAGACCGTGGCCGGGTTCCAGATCGAGGCGGTCCCCACCTACAACCTGGTGCACAAAAGGGACAGCGGCGAACCTTTCCACCCCAAAGGCCGGGACAACGGCTACATTATCAACTTCGGGGAGAAGAGAGTCTATGTGGCCGGGGACACGGAGAACACCCCGGAGATGAAGGCCCTGAAGAATATCGACATCGCCTTTCTGCCCATGAACCTCCCTTACACCATGACCCCGGAGATGGTGGCGGACGCGGCTAAGGCCTTCAAACCCCGGATTCTCTATCCCTACCATTATGGTAAGACGGACCCCGCAAAACTGGTTAATCTCCTGAAAAGCACGCCGGAGATCGAGGTGCGCGTCCGCAAGATGGAGTAGGGTGGGGCGGAGGTTATAGCCACCATCTTGCCTTAATCCTGGTGTGCAGTGAGCCCCGTCATCAACTTTGAACTTTGAACCTTGAACCTTTATCTTTCAGGGCAGGAGGATATCCGTGGTCATTAAACAGTACGGGGAAGTGGCAGCTACTCACTTCAATAGCGACGCGGCCAAAGGGGTGGCCGCCCGGGTGGTGATCGGCAAGAAAGACGGGGCTCCAAACTTTTGCATGCGGGTCTTTGAGTTTGCCCCCGGGGGACATACGCCCCGGCATGTTCATGCCTGGGAACATGAAATGTTCGTCCATGCCGGCGCCGGCGAGATTTATGCCCAGGGGCAGTGGCACCCCCTCCATCCCGGGAAGGCGGTGTTCGTTCCGGGAAATGAGGAGCACCAGATACGCAATACCGGCCAGGAGCCGTTAATCGTGGTCTGTTTGATCCCCGGCAGCGCTCCCGAGTTGTGAAACTTTTTTTTCCCTTAAAGACAATCAAGGTTTAGGCCGATTAATCTATGCAGGTTAACGAAAAAAGGAAGGGAATTTATGAAACCTGAGATTAACATGAACATGAAGGTGTTGGTTGTTGATGATTTTGCCACCATGCGCAAAATTGTGCGCAATATCCTGAAACAAATCGGCTTCACCAATATCGTGGAGGCTGATGATGGGGCCAATGCCCTGCAAATAATCAAGGAAGATAAGATCGATTTTGTGGTAACCGATTGGAATATGCCCAATATGACGGGGCTTGATCTCCTGAAGAATATCAGGGCCACGGAGAAGGCTAAAGATACTCCCGTTTTAATGGTAACCGCGGAAGGGTTGGCGGATAATGTTGTGGATGCGGTGAAAGCGGGTGTGGATAATTACGTGGTTAAGCCATTTACTGCGGAAACCGTACAGGCAAAGATTGAACAGATATTTGCCAAGCGCGCTGGCAAGGCTTAGGGGAGCCTCTATGAATGTTGAATTTATGAACCCTTTTCTTACCGCCACGATAAACGTGTTAAAAACTATGTGTTTTACCGACGTAACGGCGGGAAAGCCTTATATAAAAAAGGACAAAATTTCCTGCGGTGATGTTTCCGGAGTCGTGGGTATTACGGGTCCCCCCAATGGTTCCATGTCCTTGACCTTTAATAAGGACTGTATTATTCAAATTGTTTCCAACATGCTGGGGGAGAGCTTCAAGGACATTAATGATGATATTAAAGACGCCGTAGGCGAGCTGTCCAACATGATTTCCGGCACCGCCCGTAATGACTTGGGCAATAATGGCTATTCTTTTAAGACCTCCATTCCCACTGTCGTCTCCGGACCTAAACACGAAATCAGGCATATGTGCAAAGCCCCCACCATCGCCATTCCTTTCACCACCTCCGGCGGCTCCTTTGTGGTGGAAATAAGTTTTGAAGGCTGAAGAAGGGAGAGAAGACTATTCCGGGGGTGGCCCCATGATGATATGGGCACCAGCGGGTTTACCCCACCCCTCCGGCTCCGCAGATCCCCATGCTCTTAAATCCCCCCCTGCCGAAAATCTGAAAAAAATCTAGTCCCCAGAAAAAAATTAACTTTTTTTAATGGGGGATCATCAAAATATGCAAGCAGGCCGGCAAGGTAGTAGCAACCGTTGCTCCGGGCTGCTTGGATATTTTTTGTGGAGGAAGAATCATGAGAGCCATGAGAGCCAGGAAAGTCATGAGTGTGCTCCTAGTGGTAGCCCTCATTGTGGCCTTGGCCACTCCTGCCCTGGCCAACTGGCAGTCCCTGGGGTGGGCCTTCTTCGGACTGGCTGCCTTCAATTCCGTGGTGGCAGCCAGCGCCCTCGCCAATAGCGGATACGCCGCCCCGGCCCCGGCCCCGGTCTATTACCCACCCGCGCCGGTTTATTACCCCTCACCGCCGGTGTATTACGCGCCGCCCCCGCCCGTGCATTATCGCCCTTACAGCTATCACCGGCCCGGGCCTTACTATCGGGGCGGAGGCTACTACAAGGGGGGAGGCTACCATCGGCCCGGGGCTTACAGCCGGGCCGGGGCCTACACCCGGCAAGGGGGTTACTCGCAGCCCGGGGGTTATGCCCGGTCAGGAGGCTATTCTCACCAAAGAAGCGCCTCCCAGCAAGGGGGCCGCTCTCAGGGGGCAGGCCAGTCTAGCGGTTACGGCGGGAGGAGGTAAGCAACGTCAGGGTGTCTGCCAAGGGAGCCGGGGTTTAGCCTGCCCCGGCTTTTTTTGGGGGGTGGGACGAGAATCTTGTTGTCCGCGCGTTTCCCCTCATACCAAGTCGCAATCCAACGGCAATTTTCTTGTAGGGGCGAACCTTGTGTTCGCCCGCCCGCACAGGGCGAATACAAGATTCGCCCCTACAGTTCAATGTCTTTTGATTGCGAAA
>JAGVAH010000066.1 GCA_020060385.1 Syntrophobacterales bacterium
ACTTAACCGGACACTGCTGCCTAAATCCCCTTTTTTCAAAGGGGGACTTTAAATACACCCTTGCTTTGATCGGGGAAAACCCCAAGCCAAACAAGCCCCTGGTTTTTCAAGATATCTTCAAAGGAAAGGGGTTGGCCTGCTCCCAGTAGGTGACCCGGCCGTCTTGGGATTTGATGAAGCGGACGTAGCCGTCGTGGGAGATCACCAGGCCCAGGGCTTCGGGCACCTGGTGGCAGAGGTAGTAGACGGAGCGGTGGCGGGTGCCCACGGTCTCGGTGGGCTCCTCCAGGCGTTGCTCCCCTTCCGCGTCCAGGGACCGGGACACAGCCTGCACCTCATCGAAATCCCCCTTGATGATGCCCCCGAAACCCAGCATGCGGCTGCGGTTGGTGAGGACCACCGCGCCGTCCACCGCGGCGAAATCGGCCAGCTGGTGGGCCGCCTCAAAGATGGCTTCCTCCAGGAGGGACAGGGTGTCGCTGTGGCTGTGGATGTACTCCTGCCAGCCCAGCTTTTTCCCTCCCCTGATTTCCTGGCTGTAAGTCTGGACCAGGGCTTGCAGTATCTGGAGAATCAGCCGGGGAAAACGCTGCCGCGTCTGGTCTTCCTGGAATTGATATTTGAGGGCGATGAGGGGGTTGGGGGCGGTGAATTCCCGGGTCCGCTCATGGGGGAGGAAGAGGAGGATGCCTCCCTGGCGGGACTCCCGGATGGCGCTGATGATGCGCATCATCAAATGCCGGCCGATGATCCGCAACAACAGGGGATCAAAAATCGCCTCCCAATTATGGCCGTTGCCGCCGCTGGCAGCCAGTTGCGCCAAGATCTCCCCCCGGATGCCCGCGAAAAACTCCCCCAGCCAGCGGGACTCGAAGACATTGAGGTCCGGAGTAATGATGCACCCTTCATTCAGGGTCGCCAGGGTTTCCGTGCCCTGGAGCGCGGCCAGGCGCCCCGGACCCATGACCCAGATGACCGGCAGGGGGGGAAAGACGGGGGGCACCTGCCGTCCGCCGCAATAGGCCTGCTGCCAGCGGCTGCCGGAATGCACCAGGCCCCAGATCTGCCATTCGTCCTCCCCATTCAGGTTCACGCCGATGAGGGAACGGGAAAAGTCCGCGGCCTGGGAGAGCTTCCGTAGTTCGCTCTCATGGCAAGGCCGCGGTGAGGCCAGCATCTGGCGGTGGAGGCCCATGGGCGGCACCGCCACCGGGGGCAGGCACTCCGGCGCGGCCAGGAGGAGGCGGATCCGCACCGGCCTCTCTTCCTCCCGGAGCAGGCTGGCCTGATAACAGGTGGAGAGGAGGTCCTCCAAATAGGGGGGCGACGGCAGGGGAGGGGCGCCTTTACCGTTATCTCCTGTCAAAATCGAGGCCCCGGGCCAACGATTGCGGATAAACCAGGCCAAATCGTGGTGATATAAATGCATCGCCTCTCCCCCCCAGCGGCGCGATTGCTCTGGCAATCGATCTGCTTGTTAGGGGTTAGAATGGTTTTCCGGAAAAAAGTTAGAATCTGCCCCGGCCCCCGCCGGGAGGTTGGGCCCAGACCATCCAGGCCATGCCTGGCATGAGGATAAGAATAAAGAGGGTGGACCTGGGCCATCTGCTTCTGCGGTTGTTTTTCGCCATTCTCCAGTTCTCTTCAAGGGCAAAGGGCCCCCAGCCTCGGCCCCGGGGTTTCTTAAAGACATCTGCGGCCGGAGCCGCGACTGGGGGGTAAGAGTTAAAGGTTGAAGGGAGTGAAGGGCGCCCCGAAGCGCCCCGGGGGGCGCCTTATGCGGTTTCGGGGCCGAACCGGCACCGGGAAGGTTGCCCGGCTCCAAAAGGCGTGGCCGGCTGGGGGGACAGGTTCGCATGTGCAGGGAGCAATCCAACTGCCGGGCCAGTTGTTGGTGTCCACGGCTAGGTCCCGGATTCCAGGTCAGCAAGTACAGAGAAATCACCACGGGAGAATGCCACCAGCCAGTTCCGCCTAATATGGAAAGTTCAAGATTACTTGCCGGTTTTGGGAAATTCCGGCTTGGGAAGTTCCGCCTGGTTCTTCAGGGTCAGGTCGGGAGTGCTGTAATGGTAAAGCATCGGCCCGGCCAGGACGAAGAGAGAGCCGTTGCCGGCCCAAAGCCCCTGAGGTCCGTGCATGGGCGGCGGCGGACAGGGCCTGGCCTCCTTGTCTTTGGGGGGCGTGGGCTTGGGCAGGTCCACGGTTTTCATCAGTTTCAGGTCGGCCAGCCGATACTCCATGATCTTGGGGCCCGCCAGGATGTATAGGTTCTCTTTATCACCGGTCATGCCGGCCGGGCCCATCAGGCCATGAAAACCATGGGGGGGCATCATCCCCCCGGGAGGGCCGGCCAGGGCGGCGCCGGCTGCCAATATGAACACCAGAGCCAGGTTGAGCAAAATTTTGGGGATATTCATCTTCGCACCTCCTTGTTGTTCGGTCCGTGGTCAGTTCCCTTTGAGTCCCCGTCATTGACCTGAGGCGGATTTTAACCAGGGAATTTGGAGAAAGTGTGGAGAGGGAATGGAATGAATGTGGAGAAGGGCTTTAAATGGCGGGGAAAAGTTGACCCGTTATCGGGAATATGCGAATTAATTAATAACGCTGGCCTATTAGCCGGCGGCCTGAGCCGCAGGCAGGTAGATGGTGGTATTCAACCGGGTCCCGGACCATGAGCCTTAAATTCAGACACAAAGTATTCCTGACTCTGCTGTTGTACAGCCTGGTAATCGTGATTTGCATGCTGGTGATTACCAGATACTTTGCGGTGCGCAATTTCGAAAATTACGTGCAGCGGGTGGAGATGGAGAGGCTTAAGGAAATGGCGAAGGTCCTGGGCCAGGAATACCAAAAGAATGGCAGCTTCGTTGCCGAAGACCTGGACCGGTGGCTGAGGTTCCGGGGCCCGGGGCCAGGGCCGCCGCCCCCGGGGAGGATCGCCGGTCCACCCCCGCCTCCCCCCTTGCTCCCTGACCCGGGGATGGTGGGAGCGGGGCGAAAGCCGCCCCGGTTTGGGGAGGGTCCGCCGCCGGGTCCGCCGCCGGGGCCCCATGATTTCCCGCCCCCCGGTCCGCCGCCTCCCCACGAGCATCCGCCGCGGCTCGTCCTCTTCGATGCCGCCAAGCAGCCCCTGAGCGGGGATGAGTCTGCCAATGCGGACGATTTCCATCTCCAATCCATCCAGGCGGAGGGCCGGGTGGTGGGCTGGCTGGGGATGCGGAAACACCAACGGCCCCTTCACCCTCTGGATGTGGAATTTTTACGGAACCAGTCCCAGACTTTTTATTCGTTGGGGGCGGTGACGCTGCTCCTGGCGGTTATCGTGACCTTTGTCCTCTCCCGGCATCTTTTGGAACCCCTCCGGGAACTGGCGAGGGCCACCCGGGCGTTGACTTCCCGGCGCTTTGAGACGCGGCTGAAAATCCGCACCCAGGACGAGTTCGGCCAGCTGGCCGCAGATTTCAATGACATGGCCCAGGCCCTGGAGAGATACGAACTGCTGCGGCGGCAATGGCTGGCGGATATTTCCCATGAACTGCGGACCCCCCTGGCGATCCTGCGGGGGGAGATCGAAGCCATGCAGGACGGGGTCCGGGAGATCACCCCCAAGGCCCTGGAATCGCTGCACTTCGAAGTGATGCACGTGGGCCGCATCGTCCAGGACCTGTACGATCTGTCGCTGATCGAGTCCCGGACCTTCGACGGGGAGCTGACCCCGGTCAATCCCCTGGCGGTCCTGGAGGAGACGATTTTATCCTACCAAACCCGCTTTGAACAATGGGGGATCCGCATCGAGGAAAACGGGGGAGGCACGGGGCAGGTGGCCATCAAGGCGGACAGCGGCCGTCTGCGGCAACTCTTCTCCAATTTGTTGGAAAATACCCTGCGGTACGCCCAGGCCCCGGGGGTGTTGAAGATTTCCCATGAACTCACCCCCGGCCAATTCTTCCTGCATTTCGAAGACTCCGGCCCCGGGGTGCCGGAGGAAGCCCTGGAGCGTTTATTCGACCGGCTTTACCGGGTGGATAAGGCCAGGAGCCGGGCCCAGGGGGGCAGCGGCTTGGGGCTGGCCATCTGCAAGGGCCTGATGGAGTGTTTCGGCGGGCGCATCGCCGCGTCCCAGGCGGCCTCCGGGGGCTTAAGGATCAGCATGGCCTTTCCGGTGCTCACGGGCCAAATGGTTCACCAGGGAGAGGAAACCCAGGCAGAATCTTAGAAGTCATTTCAAAACCAATTTCTGAAGTCAACAGGGATCGGCCAAGAGGTATTAAGTTGGAAAAAGGTCTACCCCCCCTTTTCTAAAGGGGGGTAGGGGGGATTAAATAAGAGCTTGATAATCCCCCTAAATCCCCCTTTAGGAAAGGGGGGCTTTAAAACTTCCGTTCCCAACAGGTTACTGGTTTTGGATATATTTGCATTCTAAGATTGGTTTGAAATAGGCTCTAAGAAATCTCTTTGGGGAGCAGAAAGCGATAATTAGAGGACGCCGGCAAAGACTCCGGCGGGTGGAGAAGGGCCATGGCCGGTCGGGAGATCCTGATCGCTGAAGACGAGATCAAGATTGCGGAAATCTTACAAGACTATCTGGTGAAGGCCGGTTACCAGGTCTCCTGTCTGGAGCGGGGCGACCAGGTGGTCCCTTATGTGAAAAAGGAGCAGCCCTGCCTGCTCTTGCTGGACCTCATGCTCCCGGGCCTGGACGGGATGGAGGTCTGCCGGGAGGTCCGGAAGTTTTCGGGAGTCCCCATCATCATGATCACCGCCCGGGTGGAGGAGATTGACCGGCTGCTGGGCCTGGAACTGGGAGCGGATGATTATATCTGCAAACCCTTCAGCCCCAGGGAGGTGGTGGCCCGGGTCAAGGCGGTGCTGCGCCGGGTCTACGCCCCTCCCGGGGACAAGACCCTGGTGGTGGGGGAGGTCAGCCTCTTCCCGGAAACGCACCAGGCCCTGGCGGGCGGCCGGGAATTGAAACTGACCCCCTGTGAATATAATCTCCTGAAGACCCTGATGAGCCATCCCAACCGGATTTTTTCCCGGAACGAGCTGATCAATATCGTCCAAGGCTATGATTTCGAGGGTTACGAAAGGACCATCGATTCCCACATCAAGAACCTGCGCAAGAAACTGGCCGAACATCTGCCCGGCCCGGGGGTGATCAGCACCATCTACGGCGTGGGTTACAAGTTCAACAGCCAACCCCGGTAATTAAGCCTGCGCCGGACTGCCGCCGCAGGTACCAGGACCTGCCGGAAGACCTCCCCTGGATGCCTACCGGCAGGACCGCCTGCGCCCAACGGGGCCGGGAGATGCTGCGCCAAGAGCAGTTAATGTAGACAAAGAAATTGGGGGAGGGGGCTCAAGGCCGGTGGCGCAGGCGTCTCGCCTGGGGACCTTAAACCCCCACCCCCAAACCTCCGCCCCCAAATCCCATGATCCAAGAATCTAAGGCGGAGAGGACCTTCCGATCCCCCAATTCTTTCCATATCCCAAAATTTTTGGGGGTAGGACCGCGTTCAAAAAAATTATACTGGTTGCCAAAAGTTTTTTCCACCCCCCCTCACCCTAGCCCTCTCCCCCCGCTGGGGGGAGAGGGGATAAGAGGAAAGAACTTTTGGCAAATGCTATAATTGGCATGGACCAGAAATAATTCCTTGACAATTATAGACGACCGGTCTATTGTTAGCTGCGAGATTGGGATAGGACCAAAAGATGGTGAAGCCAGACACCAAACAAATGATTATCGAGATCGGCGCCCAGATCATCCACCAGAAGGGCTACCACCATACCGGCATCCAGGAGGTGATTAAGGCCGCCGGCATTCCCAAGGGGTCATTTTATTTTTATTTCGCCAGCAAGGAAGACTTCGGATTACAGGTCATTGATTATTTTAATAACAAGTACATGGAGATGGTCCGGCCCATCGTCAATGACACCTCCCTGCCCCCGGTTAAGCGTCTGGAAAAGATCTTCGACTGGTTCATCAATTTCTTCATCGAGAGGGACTACACCTGCGGCTGCCCCATCGGCAACCTCTCCCAGGAGATGGGGGACCTCAGCCCGGCTTTCCGCAGCAAGTTGAACGAATCCTTTGTGTTGATGGTGGAGCTGATTGTGGGTCTGCTCAAAAAGGCCCGGGAAGCAGGGGAGATTCCTCCGGGCCTGGACCTGGAGGAGACCGCCAATTTTATCGTCTCCGGCTGGCACGGGGCCTTGATCCGCATGAAGATCGTCAAGGGTGCGGAGCCTCTGGAGAACCACAAGCGTTTTATCTTTCATACCTTATTAAAGCAGGGTGATTAAGGGGCAAGGGGTAAGGAACACGGTGCTTCAAAATTATCATGGGGCATATAATAGACCGGTCTAATATAAAGGGTCAGGGCCATGCTTCCCAAGCAGGACGATAGGATGGTCTAAACCTGCAGGCGCTGCAGGCGATTTCATAACCCTGGAACCGCAAGGAGGAGAAGCGATGTTTATCCTGAACCACGTGAAACCTGAGGAGGCCACCGGCAAAGTGGCGGAGGCCTATGGCGTGATTCCCCCGGAAATACCGGTGCCTGAGCCCTTGCAGATGATGAGCGCCAGCCCGGACCTGGCCTTTCTCCAAAGCAATATTATCCGCTATTTCCGGAGCCAGGAGAAGCTGGACCTGGGGTTGTTGGCCACCATCCGCTATCTGGTGGCCAGTGAATTTGATTATCCCTACTGCCGCAACTTCAACGCCGGCCTCTTGCAGCAGGCCGGGGGCATGTCCCCGGCGGACCTGGAAAGCATGACCGCCCATCCGGAAAAAGCCCCCCTGGAAGAATACCAAAAGGAGTTGGTGCTTTTTGTTTTAAAGGCCGTCAAGACTCCGGAGAAGGTGACCAAAGAGGACGTGGAGAAGCTGCGGCAACTGGGTTGGAGCGACCAGAATATCTTTGACGCCACTTATCACGGCGCGTTCATGCGGACCATTAGCATTGTCCACAAGGCCTTTGTCAAATAGGGCTGGGGGACAACAGTTTCTATGGGTATATCCCAGGAATAACAGACAAAATGCCGACTAATTGAACTTCCCCTCCCCATGGGGGAGGGGGGTGGGGGGAGGGGGGCGACTTGGGCAATGAGCTATAATCAGACCCAAAGACGCCACCCCCACCCCGACCCTCCCCCCTCAAGGGGGAGGGGGAAAAGGCAGGGCAACTTATGCATGATATTTTGGGGACGGCAGACTGGTTAGAGAGTTTGAAGAGAAATGAAGGAGGGAGTTGCAGCAAGTTCTTCTATGTCTATCGTATAATTAGATAATTTTGATACTTCCGCAACTTCATAGGCTTTAAATTCAGGGTCGCCGCTATAATGAAGAGGAATATTATTGGCAAACTCCCGGCAGAAAAAATTATGGTATTTCGCAGCCCACTCAAATTTAGCTCTTATACCTGGATCAGCTTTATAATCCGTTAATCCTCTAGTAATAGAACGCTTATGTCCTTCTAATATATCAAAGAAGATACCACCATCAGGGAAAGCATGGAATACCTCACTTAGATAGTTGAGGAATATTGCCCCATCCGCGTCGCGAAAAAGCGCCTTATAATAAGAAGAGAACTCTATAAAATCTGGATTGAATTCTAGATGTCTCTTAATGAACTCAATAGCTGAAGAGTCTAGAGCAATGCGGGGTGGCCCACCACGTTTTTCAAGATTCACGGCCTTTAAGAGTGCATCTCCAAAGACTATATCTTTATCCATATAGTGACCACCATAGGCAATTCCTCCTCTGACAAGAAAACCTTCTACAGCAAGCCCGACCTGAAATTACGAAAAGATGCCCATGACATCGTGCAACTCAGGCTCTCCATCTCTAATCATTGGTTTTTCCAAGGGTTATCCTATTACAATATTATCTGTGAAAACCTTGATATTAAATAAGAACGCTCTAACAGATATTTTTGAATGTTCCCGAATATTCTTATACGTTCTCGATAGGGCATGCCAAAGCTGCGTTAGAAAAGAATTCCCTTGCCCTATGTCAATCGCCCGCTGACTCAAACGCTCGTAGCCTAAGATGTCTGCGTAACAGACAAATGACGGAAGCATTTTGGGAGGACCTTTGGATCTCAAATATGGGTTCTTAACCATAACCTTATGATTTTTAAATTATTTCCCATCCACAAGCCTATAAACCTCTATAAGCGGCAATCCTTTTTCTTCCGCCATCTTCCGGCAGGCTTCGTATTCCGGCATGAGGCGGCGGTGGCCGCCGTATTCCGTGACTTTCACCGGCAGGGGGCCGTAGGGGGTGTCGATGCTCTCCTGCCAGCGCCGGGCCGCCACCCGGTCCACTTCCATGACCCGCACCCCTAATGTGGTTGAATCCAAGAAGAGGCGCTCCAACAGACCCTCCCGGGCCGCCAGGGGGGCAATGACCGTGAGGCGAACCCCCGGGCGGTTTTTCTTCATTTGCAGGGTGGCCAGGGCCACGTCCAGGGCCCCCGCGGCAAAAAGGCCGGCCATCAAAGGGTCGTAGAGCTCCGGGTTCATGTCGTCGATGTGGGTTTCCAGGACCAGCACCTTCTCCCTAAACCCCGGAGCCGCGCTCAGGGGTTGCCCCAAATAGACCCGCAGCAGATTGGGGTGGCCGGGAAGGTCCCGGCTGCCCGCACCATAGCCCGCCTTCTCCAGCTTCAAGGGCGGACAGGGTTCCGAACGGGCTTCCAGGGCCTTGAGGATCACCGCGCCGGTGGGGGTCACCAGCTCTCCCGGGAGGTCGGTGCCGTAAATGGACAGGCCCTTGAGCAACTCCAGGGTGGCGGGTGCGGGGTTGGGGAGGCGGCCGTGGGCCGCGGTGATCATGCCCCAGCCCTGGGGCAGGGGGCTGCAAAAGACCTGGGTGATCCCCAATTTTTCCACCCCATAGGCTACGCCCACGATGTCCGCCAGGGTGTCCAGGGCTCCCAGCTCATGAAAATGCACCTCTTCCAGGGGCTGGCCGTGGATGCGGGCCTCCACCTCCCCCAGGAGGCGGAACATCTTCAGGCTCAGGTCCTGGACCCGGGGAGTCAGGGAGGCCCGGGTGATGAGGGCCTGAATATCCCGGTAGGTGCGGTGGGGTTGATGTCCGGGGCCGGAGATTCCCACCTGCACCCCGGTGAGGTGCTCTTTGGTGACCCGCTGCACCCGCACCTGGACTGCATCCAAGCCCAGGCTTTGGATTACCTGCTCCAGATCTGCTACCTCCAGGCCCAGGTCGATGAGGGCCCCCAGGGTCATATCGCCGCTGATGCCGGAGAAACAGTCAAAGAAGGCCCAGCGCTCAGAGGGGTTGATGATCGACAAAGACTTCCACCTCCTTCAGGGTCCGGGACTCGGCCTGGCGCACGATGAACCGGAGGTTGCGGTAATTGATCTGCTCCCCGGCCCGGGGCAGGTCCCCCAACTGGGAGATGAGAAAACCGGCCAGGGTTTCGTAATCCCCGGGGGGCAGGTCCAGTTGCAGGGTTTCATTCAGGGCTTCGATCTCCATGCGGGCGCTGATCAGGTAATGCCCCTCTCCCAGTTTCTTATAGGGGGTGACCTCCTGGTCGAATTCATCGGTGATTTCCCCCACGATCTCTTCCAGGAGGTCTTCGATGGTGACGATGCCCACCACGCCCCCGTATTCATCCACCACCGCGGCCAGATGGACCGCCTGGCGCTGCATCTCCGCCAGCAGGCGATCGATCTTTTTCAACTCCGGCACATACTTGAGGGGGCGCATGTAAGCCCTGACCGAGCGCTCCATGGCCTCCTCACCCAGGAGATCAAAGGCGTGAAGCACGCCGATGAGATTGTCGATGCGGCGGTGATAAACCGGCAGCCGGGAAAAACGGGAGGTGCGGAATTCTTCCCGGGCCTGGGCCACGGTGAGGGTGTCGGGCACGGCCACCACCCGGACCAGGGGCACCATCACCTCTTTCACGGCATGGAGACTGAAGTGCAAAATGCGGTGGATAATCCGCCGTTCCGGAGTCTCCAGGTCCACTTCCGGCCCGCTTTTTCTCACCACCAGGTGCAGATCTTCCCGGCTGATAAAGGGCATCTGGCTGGGATGGCGGGAGCCGGTGAGAAAAAGAACGGCCCGGCTCAGGCCGGCAAAGATGAAAGTAATGGGGTAGATTATCCAGGAGAGCGCCCAGAGGATGGGGGCCAGGCGTTGGGCCAGAGGATCGGCAAATTGACGGCCGATGGACTTGGGAGTGATTTCCGCCAGGATCAGGATCAAGGGCGGCAGCAGCAACACCGCCAACATCTCCCCAGCCTGGCCCATGGCTTCAATCAAAAACGCGGTGACCAGGATGGTATTGCTGATTTCGGCCAGGTTGGAGCCCAAAAGGGTGGAGGCCACCAGACGTTCGGGGGTATTCAGCAATTTCAAGGCCAGGGCCGCGCCCCGGTGCCCTTGCTCCGCCCTTTCTTGTAAGCGATGGCGGTTGGCGGAAATCAAGGCGATCTCGGAACCGGAGAAAAAGGCCTCCAGCAGGAGAAAGGGGATGAAGATGAAAAAAAGGCCGATAATCATGGTGTGCGCCGCCGCACCTCCAAATCCAGGATTCTGGTACCCTTCCTCCTGATCACCACAAATCGCAGGTCCTGATAGGACACCCGGTCTCCTTCCCGGGGCAACTCCCCGAAGAGGTTGAGGACAAAGCCGCCGAGGGTATCGAATTCCGCCGCGGGCAGTTCCACCCCCAGGGCTGCGTTAAAATCGGCTAAGGCCATGGAGGCCTTGACCCGCCAGACCCCGGGAGCAGTTGTTGCTAGTAGCTCTTCTTCCACCTTGAACTCCTGGGCGATCTCTCCAAAAAGTTCCTCCAGGATGTCTTCTACGCTCACCAGACCCACCAGGGTGCCGTATTCATCCACCACCAGGGCCAGCCGCAAATGGCGGGCCTGCAGTTCCGTCAGCAGGTCAAAGGCCTTTTTGTTTTCCGGCACATAATGGGCCGGATGCAGGAGGTTATCGATTACGGAGGCGCAGGTCATACCGGGGCATTGATCCAAAAGGACCTTGGCATGGAGAATCCCCAGGATATTGCCGGGCTGGTCCCGGTAAATGGGAATCCGGGAGAAGCGGGACCGCTTCACTTCATGGATCAATTGCTCCGTGGGCATATCGTGGGGCAAGCAAAATATTTCGGGGCGGGGGACCATGATCTGGCCCACCCGCACCTCCCCGAAACTCAGGAGGTTTTGGATAAAGTCCCGTTCCAGGGCCTCGATCATGCCTCCTTTATGGCTCTCTTCCACCATGCGGGCGAAATCGTCCTGGTGCACTGCGGGCACTTCCAGATCGGCCCGGAAACCCAGGGTGGCCAAAATGCCGCGACTGATCTGGAGGAGCACGATGCGCACGGGGGTAAAGATGACCATGATCACCCGCACGAAGGGGGCCACCAGGGGCGCGAAACGGGCCGGGTAGGCAAGGGCCACGGACTTGGGAATAATCTCTCCCAGAAGCAGGAGGATGGGGGACATGGCCAGGAGAGCCACCCATTTGCCTTTATCGCCCCAGATGTGGAGAGCCAGGGAGGTGGCCAGGACCGAGGCCAGGATGGTGACCACTTCCACCCCTAAAAGGAGGGTGATCAACAGGCGCTGGGATTGCCCCAGGAGGGACTCCACCAGCGCGCTCCGGGCTCTTCCCTTCTCCTTGAGGCGCAGGCGGTCCAGGGGGGTCAGGGCGAACAGGGAGGTCTCAGCGGCGGCGAAGAGGATGTATAGGACCAGCAACCCGCCCAGGGCCAGCCATCGGTATAGGTTTTCGATTAGCATCAGCGTCAGGCAGGCTTTCCCACCAATCTTGCTATGGACAATGGGGTTTCCGGGGCCGCGGGTCCCCGGACAATTCGTTCAGACAAAGGGGTCCCCGGCCCCTGCCGGCAGCGGCACGTCAAAGGCGAAGATGACCCCGGCGATCATCTGGTAAAAACCGCAGAGAACCACCAGTTCAATGAGCCCCTCCAGGCCGAGGGCCGCAATCAGGGCGTCCTGGAGCCCTTGGGGGAGAGAACGTCTGGCCAGCACGCACCCGGCCCCGTCAATCACGGCTTTTTGCGTCGGGGTTAACACCCTCTCTTCCCGGCCGGTGCGCAGGGCCTCAATAAGTTCCTCCGGGAGCCCCGCATCTCGCGCCGGGGGCACGTGTTTCACCCACTCATAACCAGCCTGCAATTGCCTGGCCAGCCAGAGAATGGTCAATTCCCGGAGATCACCGGGCAAGGACCCGGAGCCGAAGCGCAGATACGTCCCCAGGTCGCTGACGTGCCGGGTCAGCTCCGGGTGGTTGAGCAGACTCCGGTACATGCCGTCGATGCGGCCTCTATGGGCCGCCAGCTGCTGGTAAAGCTCGGCGACGGCCGGGGTGGGCGCGTCCATGGGATCGGGCAGCCGGGCCATATTAATCCTTCACAAGATCTGAGTTTTATTACAGAAAACAGAAAACAGAAAACTATCTTTTAATCGTCGTCCATCCACTCTTTTTTGGCCTGGCTGTAGGGCGTCACCGGGGTGGCAAAGGCCTTGTCGCAGCGGACGTCCACCAGGAAGGGAACATTCCCGGCCAGGGCCTGCTGAAAAACCGGGGCCAGTTCCCCGGGCCGGGTGACGGTGGCGGCCTGCAGTCCCAGGGAGCGGGCAAACCCCGCCCAATCATGGAGGGGCAGCTCCGTCAGGCGCATGGGCCCCGGGCCTTCCTGCCGGGCCCGGAGCCAGACGTTGCCCAGGGCCCCGTTGTTGATGACCACGAAGACCACCGCCAGGCCATAGCGGGCCGCGGTCTGGATCTCCATGCCGTGCATGAGCATGCAGCCGTCCCCGGTGACCACCGCCAGGGGGCGGTCCGGCCGGGCCGCCTTGGCGCCGATGGCCGCAGGGATGGCCCAGCCCATGGGCCCCAGGTTGGTGGCGGAAATATAGGTGCGGGGCTCGTAAGCCTCCCAGTAATGGCCGCAAAAGGCCCGGTGCGCGCCGGAGTCCGCCACCAGGACGCCCTCCCGGGGCATAACCCGGCGCAGTTCCGCCACCACCCGGGCCGGATGCAGGGGCACGGCCTCGCTGCCGGTATTTTCCCCCTCATAATGGCGGGGCCCCTTGGCCTGAATCCCTCCCAGCCAGGCCCGGCGCTGGCCGCTGGAGGCCTCCAGAACCCCGGCGGCCGGAGTGTCGGCCTGGAGGAGCAGGCGCAAGACCTCGCCGCAGTCGCCGGCCAGCGGCACCTGCGCGGGCCAGGTACGGCCGATCACCTGGGGATCGAGATCCACCTGCACCAGGGCCAGGCTGGGCAGCATGCGGCGGTCCCAGAACAGGGTGTCCCGCTGGCTTAGACCCGAACCCAGGACTAACAGGACTTCCACTTCTTCCGATAAAATCGTCTCGATGGCGGGCCGGTGCCCCGCGTAACCGAAGACCCCCAGGGACAGGGGATGATCCTCCGGGAAGACCCCCTTGGCCCGTAAGGTGGTGGCCACGGGGATCTGGAAGCGCTCCGCCCAGGCCCTCAGTTCCCCGGACGCGTCCGCCTTCTCCACCCCGGCTCCGGCCAGGGCCAAGATTCTTACGGGCGGCGTGGCCGGGGGTCCAGGGGCCAGGATCTGCCAGAGCCTCTCCAGGGCCTCCAGGTCCACGAGGCGGGGGGAGTAGAGGGACTGGTCCAGCTTTTCCCAGGGAGCATGGACCGCGGCCCGCTGCATGTCGGTGGGGAGACTGAGTTGCACCGGGCCTTGGCAAGGGGCCAGCATTTTGGTCAAGGAGGCCCGCAGATGGTGGTGTAAGAGATGGATGTTTTCCACCATCAAGGAGGACTTGGTGAGGGGCTGGAGCACCGCCACATCATTTAAGGCCGCGGGACTGGAATCCTGGAAACCACCCCGGCCTTCCCAATCCGTGGGCACCTGGCCGGAGACCACCAGGACGGGAGAGGAATCACTGCGGGCCGCGGCCATGGCCGTGACCATGTTGGTGATCCCGGGGCCGCCGATGGCGAAGCAGGCGCCGAAACGGCCGCTGGCCCGGGCGTAACCGTCAGCCATATAGGCCGCGCCCCCTTCATGGGCCGCCACCACCGGGGTTAGGCCCCGGGTGCCGGCCAAGGCCGGGAGAAAGGGATCAATGAGCCCCCCGGGGACCAGGAAGACATGGGTGAGCCCTTCTGTCCGCAGCGCTTCCAGCAGGTAGGTGGTGGCCGGAACGGCGTCCATGGCTGTTCTTTAGGCCAGGGAGCTGGGTGGAGAGGCTGCCAGCCGTTTTTTGGGGACCTTGGCCCTTTTGGGCGGGCCGAAGGGTGACTGCACCAGGGCCTCCGCCAGCACCTCATCCATACTGGTCACCGCTACGAATTTCAGGCGTCGCTTGATGTTTTTGGGGATCTCCACCAGGTCCTTCTGGTTGGCCTCAGGAATGATCACCTTTTTGATGCGGGCCCGGAGCGCGGCGATGGCCTTTTCCTTGAGGCCGCCGATGGGCAGCACCTTGCCCCGGAGGGTGATCTCCCCGGTCATGGCCACGTCCCGGCGCACCGGGATCTGGGTGAGCGCGGAGATCAAGGCCGTGCCCATGGTCACCCCCGCGGAGGGGCCGTCCTTGGGGGTTGCGCCCGCGGGCACATGGATGTGGATATCCAGTTTCTCATAAAATTCCGGGGCCAGATGCAGCAGGTCGGCCCGGGAGCGGGCGTAGCTCAACGCGGCCTGGGCGGACTCCTTCATCACATCCCCCAACTGGCCGGTCAAGGTAAGCTGACCTTTGCCCCGCATCAGCGAGGCCTCCACGGCCAGGACCTCGCCCCCCACCTGGGTCCAGGCCAGACCGGTGGCCACCCCCACTTCGTCCTTTTCCACCTCCCCGTCCGGGAGAAAGCGGGGCGGGCCCAGATAGCGGTGCAGGTTGCCCCGGGAGATGGCAAAGGGGCCTTGTTCCCCTTCAGCGATGCGCCGGGCCACCTTGCGGCAGAGCGCGCCGATCTCCCGTTCCAGGTTCCGGAGGCCCGACTCCTGGGTGTAATAGAGGATGACCTGGCGGAGGACCTCGTTGGAGAGGTGAATATCCTCGGGGTGCAAGCCGTTTTCCGTCAGTTGCCGGGGCAGGAGGTAGCGTTTGACGATTTCCAACTTCTCCTCTTCCGTATAACCGGAGAGGCGCAGAATCTCCATGCGGTCCCGGAGCGCGGAAGGGATGGGGTCCACCAGGTTGGCGGTGGTGATAAACATGACCTTGGAGAGGTCAAAGGGGACGTTCAGGTAGTGGTCGGAAAAGGAGTGATTCTGCTCCGGGTCCAGAACTTCCAGGAGCGCGGCCGCGGGGTCGCCCCGGAAATCCATGCCGATCTTGTCCACTTCATCCATCATGAAGACCGGGTTGTTGGACCCCGCGGTCTTCAACCCCTGGATGATGCGACCCGGCAAGGCGCCGATATAGGTGCGGCGGTGGCCCCGGATTTCGGCCTCATCCCGGATGCCCCCCAGGGAGATGCGGGTGAATTTGCGGCCCATGGCCCGGGCGATGGACTGGCCCAGGGAGGTCTTGCCTACCCCCGGCGGGCCCACGAAACAGAGGATGGGTCCCTTCATCTTTTTGTTCAGCTTGCGGACGCTCAAGTATTCCAGGATACGATCCTTGACCTTCTCCAGGTTGTAGTGGTCCGCGTCCAGGATGAGTTTGGCTTCGGGGACGTCCAGTTTGTCCCGGGAGCTTTTGCTCCAGGGCACCTCCACCAGCCAGTCCAGGTAGGTGCGGACAATGGAGGCCTCGGCCGCGTCCGGATGCATCTGCTCCAGGCGGGAGAGCTGTTTCAGGGCCTCTTCTTCCGCGCCTTTGGGCATACGGGCCCGGGAAATTTTCAGGCGGTACTCCTCCAGCTCCTGGCTCTGTTCGTCGATGTCCCCCAGCTCCTTTTTGATGGCCCGGAGCTGTTCCCGGAGGTAGTATTCCCGCTGGGTGCGATCCATCTCCTCCCGGGCCTGGTTCTGGATCTTGGCCTGGATGGCGGAGACTTCCAGCTCCTTGCGGAGAAAATCGTTGACCTTGATGAGGCTGCGGATGGGGTCCATCTCCTCCAGGACCGCCTGGGCCTCGTCGATCTTCAGGCGCAAATTTGCGGCCACCAGGTCGGCCAGGTGGCCGGGGTCCTCGATGGAATCCAGGATGGCCAAGAGATCCGGGGACATGATGCCCTTTAAGGTGAGGATCTTTTCCGACATTTCCCGGGCGTTGCGCATCAGGGCCTCGGCCTCGGGGGAGATGCCCCCCACCGGGGTCTCCTCCACCACTTCCAGGGCCACCTGGAAGTAGGGCCGCTCCCGCAAAAACTCCCGGATCCGGGCCTTGGCCTTGCCCTGCACCAGGATTTTCAGACGGCCGTCCGGCAGCTTCAACATCCGCAGGATGAGGCTGACGGTGCCCATGCCATAGATGTCATCCGGGTCCGGCTCCTCAATGGTCTGGTCCTTCTGGGTAGCCAGAAAGAGCAGACGGTCCCGGGCCAGCGCGGCCTCGATGGCCAATACCGAAGTCTCCCGCCCCACAAACAGGGGGAGGACCATATTGGGGAAGACCACCACGTCCCGCACCGCCAACAGGGGCAGCAAGGGGGGGATGTCAATTTCTTGCAGTTCTTCTTCTTCGTCTTTAGTCCGGGCCATTGTTTCTCCTGAAAGGTTGCGGCGAAAGGGGTTGACAGGGGTTGATTAAACCCCGGAGACAGGCGAGTCTAAGATATTGATCAAAGGAGATAGTCAATATGGTTTCCCATAACAGAGTTTCTGCGGTTGGTCAATTGCCCCCGGCGCCAAAAACCGTGGCGGCGATATTTTAATAATAATTGTAATGCCCTTTCCCCCGGAAGGCAACTGCTGGGAAGTATTAATCCATCGGACCAATAGGTTAAGGACTTAAAGGTTGTCCTGGGAGGTGGTTGCCCAGCCGATTCCCGGCGATTATCATCTTTAACCTGGACCTTCTGAATGATTACCCTGATTTTTAATAGTCAGGTAACCCCCCTCCCCAGTGATTTGCTGCTGCAACTCTTTAAAAGGAAACAGGGGGTAGCAGAGGAATGGTGCAGGGGTGGGAAAGGAAGAATGCCAATAATTTCACAGTTTTCCTTTTTAGCCAAGGTATGATTGGGGCTGCAAAAATACTTGGCCTTTCCGTTATTCATGATATATTATGCGGATACAGCAGAGGAGCACGGAGGGAGAGACTTGGGGGGGAAGTCCATTCCGGCGCGCCAGAGGATTGAGCCTCTGGCTGCCGTCAGTGCGGCGAGCCGGCTCCAGAAGGCAGTGGAGCGGGCCGCCGCCGCCATGATGAAACTCCAGCACCCGGAAGGCTACTGGTGGGCCGAGCTGGAATCCAACGTCACCATCACCGCCGAATATATCATGCTCCACCGTTTCCTGGGGCTGGACGATTCCAAGGTTCCCAGGCTGGCCGCAGATATCCTCTCCCGGCAGTTGCCCAACGGCGGCTGGTCCGTCTGGTACGGCGACGGCGGGGAACTCAGCGCCACGGTGGAAGCATACATGGCCTTGAAGATGGCGGGCCTGTCTCCTCATGACGAGCGCCTGGTGCGGGCCCGCCAGTTTATTCTGGCTAATGGAGGGCCCCTTAAGACCCGGGTCTTCACCCGAATCTTTCTGGCCCTTTTCGGCCAGGTAAGTTGGGACGGCATCCCCCTGCTGCCCGTGGAATTCGTCCTCCTGCCCCCCTGGTCGGGTCTCAGCATTTACGAGTTCTCCAGTTGGACCCGGGCCACCGTGGTGCCCCTGATGATCATCATGGCCCACCGCCCGGTCTGCCCTTTGCCTCCGGAGCAGGGGGTGGCCGAACTTTTTGCCTCTCCTGACGAACCTTTCCAGAAGCACCGGGTGTCCTGGAAACCCCACGGCCCCCACCTGGAGAACGTCTTCGTCCTGGTGGACCGGCTGCTGAAGCTCTATTACCGCCTCCCCGTGCCCTGGCTGCGCAACCTGGCCCTGAAACGGGCGGAGAAATGGATTGTGGAGCGCCAGGAGGAGAGCGGCGATTGGGCCGGCATTCAACCGGCCATGCTCAACTCCATTCTGGCCTTGCACTGTCTGGGCTACCCCTTGGAGCACCAGGTCATGCGCCGGGGTCTCCAGGCCCTGGAGTTTTTTGAGCTTCACCACGGCGATCGCACCTGGCTCCAATCCTGCATCTCCCCTGTCTGGGATACGGCCCTGGCGGTGCGGGCCCTGGCCGCGGCCGGCGTCTCCCCCGCACACCCCACCATGTCTCAGGCCACTTCCTGGCTCCTGTCCATGCAGATTTTCAAGCCCGGGGACTGGAGCATCAAATGCCCGGACCTGGCCCCCGGGGGCTGGGCCTTTGAGTTCGTCAACAACTGGTATCCGGACGTGGACGACAGCTCCATGGTGCTGGTGGCCTTGAAGGAAGGATTGGCGGACCCGGAGGTCCACCAGGCCCAAATCCAGCGGGGCATCGACTGGTGTCTGGGGATGCAGTCGAAAAACGGCGGCTTCGGTTCCTTTGACAAGGACAATACCAAGGAATGGCTCAACGCCATCCCCTTCGGCGATCTGAAGGCCCTGGTGGACCCGCCCACCGAGGATATCACCGGCCGCATCCTGGAGATGATGGGAGCCTTCGGCCACGGCCCGGAACATCCGGTCGCGGCCCGGGCATTGGAATTTATCCGCCGCACCCAGCAGGCCGACGGCTCCTGGTGGGGCCGCTGGGGAGTCAGTTGCATCTATGGCACCTGGTCGGTGCTGGCGGGCCTGCAGGCCATCGGCGAAGACCTGCGCCAGCCTTACGTGCGCCGGGCCGTCTCCTGGCTCAAGGAGCACCAGAACCCCGACGGCGGCTGGGGCGAGTGCTGCTCCTGCTACCTGGACAAGGAGATGGAGGGTTGCGGCCCCAGCACCGCGTCCCAGACCGGCTGGGGTTTGCTGGGTCTGATGGCCGCGGGCGAAGCCGCGTCCCCGGAAGTGAAGGCCGGGGTGGATTATCTCCTCAAGACCCAAACCCTCCAGGGCCGCTGGGAGGAGCCTTATTACACAGGCACCGGCTTCCCCGGCCACTTCATGATCCGCTACCACCTCTACCGGGACTGCTTCCCCCTGCAGGCCCTGGGACAATATCTGCAGACCCTGGCCAACCAGGAGAATGGCTAAGACTTTAGTAACCGGCGGCACCGGCTTTGTGGGCCGGGCGGTGGTGACTGAACTGCTGGCCGCGGGCCGGGAGGTGCGGGTCCTGGCCCGCAACCCCGAACATCCGGCCCTGGCGGGGCTGGCCGTGGAAGTCGCAGAGGGGGATCTGCGGGATCCCGCCTCCCTGGAACAAGCTCTTAAGGGCTGTTCCCACCTCTTCCACGTGGCCGCGGACTACCGCCTCTGGGTGCCGGACCCGGAAGTGATGTACGCCATCAACGTGGAGGGAACCCGCCAGCTCCTCACCGCCGCGGCCATGGGTGGGCTGAAGCGGGTCGTTTATACCAGCACCGTGGGCGCTTTGGGCAATCCCGGGGATGGCACACCCGGCACCGAAGAGACCCCGGTGAGCCTCAAAGAGATGGTGGGGCATTACAAACGCTCCAAGTTCCTGGCGGAGCAGACGGCCCTGGATTTCGCCCGAAAAGGCCTGCCCCTGGTGGTGGTCAATCCCAGCACCCCGGTGGGGCCCTGGGACTGGCGGCCCACGCCCACCGGGCAGATGCTGGTGGATTTTTTAAAGGGCCGCATGCCCGCGTATCTGGAGACCGGCCTCAACCTGGTGCATGTCCAGGACGTGGCCCGGGGGCATTTGCTGGCGGAGGCAAAGGGGAGGGTAGGGGAGAAGTACATCCTGGGCCATGAAAACCTGAGTCTCTCCCGCATCTTCCAGATGCTGGGGGAGATCGCCGGTCTGCCGGCCCCCAAGGTGAAACTCCCCTACTGGCCGGTGCTGGGCCTGGCCTATGTCAACGAATTTTGGGCCAGATATCTCAGCCGGGGCGCCCCCCGGATGTCGGTGACCGCGGTGCGGATGGCGAAAAAATTCATGTACTTTGACCATACAAAAGCAGTAAAATATCTGGGATGGACCCCGACTCCGGTGCGCCGGGCCCTGGAAGAGGCGGTGGAGTGGTTTAGGGAGCATAACTATATTTGATAGAGGCATGGCGTTTTCTTACAAAAGAAGAATAAGGTTATTGATTACGGTTTGACTGCAAACAGAAAATTGCCATCCAGGAGAAAAACTTGCGCTTCCCTCTCAGTCTCAGCCTGGATCTGTCCCGCTACCTGCTGAAAAAACGCTGGCAGGGCGAAGAGCGGTTCCCCATGGTCCTGATGCTGGAGCCCACCCATCAGTGCAATCTCGCCTGCTCGGGGTGCGGCCGCATCCAGGAGTACCGGGATACCCTGGGGGAGTCCATGACCATAGAAGAATGCCTGGACTCGGTCACCGAGTGCGGCGCGCCGGTGGTCACCCTCACCGGGGGGGAGCCCCTGATCTATCCGCCCATCTTTGAGTTGGTCCAGGAGCTGGCGCACCGGCAGAAGCATCTTTATCTGTGCACCAACGCCATCTTATTGGAAAAGTCCCTGGACCGGCTGCCGGTTACCCCCCGGCTCACCCTGAGCATCCATCTGGACGGCCTGGCGCCCCTCCATGACCGGATCCTGGGACGGGCGGGTTTGTTCGATACGGCCATCAAGGCCATCAAAGAAGCCAAGACCAGAGGGTTCCGGGTCTGCACCAATACCACCATTTACAAAGAGACCGACATCAAGGAGATCGAGATTCTCTTTGCTTATTTAACCCAAATCGGTATTGACGGCCTGCTGGTCTCCCCGGCGTACAGTTTTGATACGGTTGATGCCGAGATGTTTTTGAGCCGGGAGGAAATCCAGGAGAAATTTACCCGGCTCACCGGCAATGGTCTGCAATTCCGTTATTTCAGCACCCCCCTGTATCTGGGTTTTCTCCGGGGGGAACGGGAGTATGAATGCACCCCTTGGGCCAATCCCACCCGCAATCCCCGGGGCTGGAGATCTCCCTGCTACCAGATTTTGGACGGCCACTATCCCACCTTCCGGGAATTGATGGAATTGACGCCCTGGGAGAATTATGGAGTAGGGCGGGATCCCCGCTGCGCCCAGTGCATGATGCATTCGGGATATGAACCTTCCGTGGTGCGGCAGGCAAGTCAGCGGGCGAAAGATATCTGGCAATTGCTGCGCTGGAATCTGACCTGAGCCGGTTAAGAGGCGCGCCGGGGTGACCCTGCCTTCTCCTCTAAAATCCCGATGAAACGCTCATCATTATTTGCCCTCTGGTCCGGGTTTTTTCTCCTCCTCCTGGCCCTGGCCGTTTACCTGCCGCCCCTGTTCCGGGTGCCCCTGATCCGGGCGGAGGCCATGTATGCCCTGATTCCCAAGGAGATGCTGGCCTCGGGCCATTGGCTCCTGGCCACCTTGAACGGCGTTCCCTATCTGGATAAACCTCCCCTCCTATATTGGCTCACCATCCTGTCCTATAAGATTTTTGGGGTGTCCGCGGCCGCGGCCCGGGTGCCCACCCTGCTTTCCACCCTGGGGGAAATCTGGCTCACCTACCTGCTGGGGCGGCGGCTCATTAATCCCCGGGCCGCCTGGCTGGGCGGGTTCGTCCTCCTCAGCAGCATCGGCTTCTTCGCCCTGCATCTGCAAATACTAACGGATCACCTGATCACCCTCTTTCTGCTGGCGTCCCTCTATTTTGTGGTGCGCTGGCAGGAAGAACCGCACTGGCGCTGGTCTCTGGCTTTCTATCTGGCCCTGGCCGGGGGCTTCATGAGCAAAGGCTTCATCGGCCTCGTCTTCCCCCTCTTGATCAGCGCCATTTATCTCTGGCCCCGGCACCGGGCCTCTCTGGCCCGGTTGTTTGTCAATCCCTGGGGCCCGGCCTTGTTGGCCGTGGTGGTGGTGCCCTGGTTTGTGGCCGTGGAACAGGCCCATCCGGGTTTCTTGAGCCATCAGATCATTAATGAACAGATCATGCGCTTCCTGGGGAAGCGCCAGCCTCCGGATATCACACCTTTTCCGGTCGTCCAGTTCTGGATTTTTTTCGCCATCTGGCTGATGCCCTGGACCCTGATGCTGCCGGAGGCCCTGTACCGCTTCTGGCGGGAGACCGGCCCCCGGGTCCCGGGTCTGGAAAAGGCCCGTCTTCTCCTGATCTGGGCCGGGGTGGTCATGGTCTTTTTCACCCTGTCTTCGAGCCGCATCGAGTACTATTCGCTGCCCGCCTTGCCGCCCCTGGCCCTGGTCCTGGGTTGGCGGCTGGACCGCTCCCTGGCCCAGCCCCGGGATCGCAGCCTGCGCTGGCCTTTGTTGGCGACCGGGCTGCTGGGCCTGGGCGTCCTGTTTCTCCTGCCGCACCTGGAGCGGATTTGTGGGGACAACCGCCGGGAATTTATCGGCATGTTCCAATTGATCCAACCCCTGGCCCGGCAGTTCACTTATTGGCTGCCGGGGCTGGCCTTTTTGGGGTTCCTGGCCTGCTGGTGGCGGCCCCGGGCCGGAGTCGCCTGCATGGGGGCCCTGGCCTTGATGATCAGCTACTTTACCTTGCAGACCCTGTTGCTCCTTTCCCCCCATTTAAGCGATAAGATCCCCGGGGAATTCTTGAGACAAAGGGCCGGGCCCCAGGATCTGCTAGCCATGGAGAGCATCGAGGAATTCGAGTATGGGGCCTCCCTGGCTTACTATGCCGGCCGCCCCATCTTCATCGTGCAGCGCCAGGGGATGCCCCAATTTCCTTACCCGGTTTCACCCCGGGAGAGCAACTTGATCACACCGGCGCGTCTTCACGAACTCTGGGATGGACCCAGGCGGGTCTTTCTGCTGGTGGATGAGGTCACGGCCCCCGACCAGCAACTGGGAAAGGCCTCTGTAGCCCTGGAGACCCCCGGTAAACGCCTGCTGGTGAACCATCCTTAACAAAGTTTTGGAGATGTCTTGCCCTTGCCGGGGAAATTCTCTACCATAACACCATATGGTTGCGCGTAGGCGTCTGGTTCCCGGGGCCGCGACATGATTCCCCTGCGGGACAACATCCCCTCTCGCAGGCGGCCCGCGGTGACCTACGCCATTATCGGCGTCAACTGTCTGATCTTTTGGCTGGAGCTGTCTTCAGGTCCCCGCCTGCCGGAAGTCGTAAAGACCTTCGGGTTTGTACCGGGGCGATTTCTGGCCCTCCTGGGGCATGGCTCCCTGGCCTTGGCGATAATCCCGGTGTTCACCTCCATGTTCATGCATGCGGGCTGGCTGCACCTCATCGGCAATATGTGGACCCTCTTCATCTTCGGGAACAACGTGGAGGACATCCTGGGCCGGGGGCCATACCTGCTTTTTTATCTGCTCTGCGGTTTGGTCTCCATATTGGTCTTTCTCCTGTTCTCCCCGGGGTCGGCCACTCCCCTGGTGGGGGCCAGCGGGGCCATAGCCGGGGTGATGGGGGCTTACTTCAGCCTGTTCCCCGGGGCCCGGGTCCTCACCCTGGTGCCCATTTTTATTGTTTTTACAATAATCGAGTTGCCGGCCTATATCTTTTTGGGTTTCTGGTTCGTTTTGCAGTTTTTCCATGGTTTCAGCATCGTGGGGCATACCGCCGAGGGGGGCGTGGCCTGGTGGGCCCATGTGGGCGGATTCCTGGCCGGGGTGGGCCTGGTGCGTCTCTTTGCCCCGGGGCGGGCCCGGAATCCCTTAAGATGGCGCAGTTAGACAGGGGAAAGAGCTTGATTAACCTTCTGGGAAGCACTATGAAAAGGTTTTTTACCATTGCCGCCATCTTGGTCTGGGTGTGCCCGACTCCTGTTGCCTGGAGCGTCCAGAGCGAAGAGGAGCCAATGACCCTCAAACAAAACGTCAATGTCCAGGCGAGCGCCAGTTTTAACCGGGGTTTGCGCCTGGAAAAGGAGGGGAAGTGGCAGGAAGCCATCCTGGCCTTTCAGGAGGCCCTGCGCTTTGAGCCCCACTATGGAGAAGCCTGTCACCACCTGGGCCTGGCTTTTGGGCACCTGCACCAATACCCCCAGGCGGTGGAGGCCCTTAAGGAGACGGTGCGCTTGCAGCCCCGCTGGCTGGCGGCCCGGGAAAATCTAGGGGTGGCCCTGACCAAGGTGGGAAAGTGGGAAGAGGCCAGGGCCGAGTTCCAGGAAGCCGTACGCCTGGCTCCGGGCCGGAGCGAAGGCCACTATCTCCTGGGGTTGGCTCTGGGCAAGCTGGGGCGTCACCAGGAGGCCATGGAGGCCTTCGCCCAGGCGGTGAAGCTCCAGCCCAACTTCGTCAAGGCCCATAACAACCTGGGCATGGCTTATATCAAGTTGGACCGCTGGCAGGACGCGGCCCGGGAATTCAAGAAGACCATCAGTCTGAAACCAGATGACGCGGAGGCCCACTATGGGCTCTGCGCCTATTATATCAAGATGGGAAACCAGGCGGCTGCGGCCAAGGAGTACAAAACACTCCAGCGCCTGGACCCGAAGATGGCGAAAAAAATAGCGGACCTTCTCCAAAAATAATCTCAGGGGAGCGGTCGGGCCGATGCAGGATTTCCAGCGGTATTGCCAAATTTTGGGAGTAGAGGTGGGCGCTTCCCGGCCGGAAGTAAAACAGGCCTACCGGGATCTGGTGCATGTCTGGCACCCGGACCGCTTTGCCCAAAATCCCCGGTTGCAGGCGAAGGCGGAAGCGATGCTCAAGGAGATCAACGCGGCTTACGAACAGGTGATGGCCGACTCAAAACCGGCGGCAGCCGCGGCCAAGGGCAAGAAGCAGCCGCCTCCTTCCCCTCCCGAGCCGCCCCCGGGCCGGTACCGCGGCGCCCGGTCCCGCCCCCGGCAAAATCTGCGGCAGACTATCCTGGCCCTGAAAAAGGCAGTCCGCCAGAACCCGGAGGATGCCATGGCCCATTATCATCTGGGTATGGCCTATCTCCATATGAACAGAAACGGGGAGGCCCTGGAGACCTTCCAGAAGGCGGTCAGCCTGGCCCCGGACCTGGCTCCGGCCCATGCGGGCCGGGGCGTGGCCTGCAGCCGTCTGGGGAAAAACCTGCAGGCCTTGTCGGCCTTCCGGCGGACCTTGTTGCTGAACCCGGAGGACGCCCTGGCGCATTTGAACCTGGGCATCACCTACCGGCGGCTGGGCCGCCATCACCAGGGCCGGCAGGCGATTATCGAGGCCATCCGCCTGGAGCCGGACTCCCCGGAAGCCCATTATGAACTGGGTCTGGCCAACCTTTCCCTCTTTGACCGGGCCTCAGCCCTGGAGGAGTATAAGATTCTTCTGAAACTGAACCAGAAACTGGCCTATAAGCTGTTTGGCTGCATTTATAAATAAGCATGCTCCGGGGGTTCATCAGACAGGTCAGATGGAATTGCCGCCTCGCCAGCGCCGGGGGGGCCGGCACCTACTCCTTGTGCGGCCTGTTGCTGCGGCTGCGCCAGCTCTACAAGTGGGAGCACGGCCTCAAACCCTGGCAGGAGCCGGCCCCTGAGGCGGTCCTCGCCTGGGTGGCGGAGCAGGAGCGGCTTTGGGACTCCCTGGAAGACGCCCCCTGGCAACCCCTCTATTGGGGGGCGGGGAGCTTCGAGCCCCAGGAGGTGGACGCGGTCAACCGCCTCCTCCTGCCCATGGGGCTGGCCTATGGCGCGGGTTTGAGCCGGGGGCTGAAGCCCACTTTTTTCCTGGGGGAGCTGGCCGAGGTCCGCCAGCAGGGGGAACTGACCATCCTCATCCTGGGTCAGGAGTTGGCCCGGGACCTGGACGGCACCCCGGCGCTGTGCCAGGGCTCCTTGATCTATGCCCGGCAAGAGGCCCTGGGCTTCTACGTCTGGGACCGTCTGTCCGACCCGGTGCAGCAGAACAATGAGTTTTTAAAAACCGCTTTGGCCGGCTACCGCCTGCGGCTTAAGGATTTGCTCCGGGACCCGGAGGCCCATCAAGACCGGTTTCAGGCCTTACTGGCCGGGGAACTGGAAGCCGCCATCCGCCATGAGATGGGGGAGGCCCTGGAGCCTTCCCTGCGCACCGCCCTCCCCACCATTCTGGCCACTTATCCCCAGACCCGGGTGGAACATTGGGCCCGGGGCCTGAAAGACGCCCTGGCGGAAGTGAACGAGTGGGGGCGGCTGACTTACCTGATCGAGACCCGCAACCTCTCCTCCCTGGCCCTGATGCTGGCCTGGCGGCCGGGGCTTTACCCCCTGCTCCTGACGGAACTGGAGCCCGCTTGCCGCCAGGTGGCGGCCCAGGTGGACTGGCAAGCCCTGGAGGAGGCCCGGATACAGGCCCTGGAGCGGCTGCGGGGCATTGCCGCGGGGCTGACCGGGCTGCTTCAGAACGTAGATACCCTCACTGCCCCCCAAATCCTCCAAAGAATCGAGGAGCAATACCTGGCCCCCCTGGGTATTTAGCCTGAGGGTGAGGCGGCCCCTTTTTGATTGCGGCCAGGGGCTGCCCCGGGCCGCCGCATTCCGGAGGCAGTCGTAGGGCGGGAAAGCAGAGCGCATCCCGCCTTCTTTGATTGGGCGGGCCTGATAGCAGGTTTTGGGGTTAAAGAGGTACCTGGGTAGGGGCGAAACCGCGTATCCGCCTAGGGGGCCGGCGAACACACGGTTACGTCCCTGCAAACCGCGAATATGGTCCTTTGCCGCTAACTTGGCATTACTGGGGAAAGGCGGGATGCGCTGCGCTTTCCCGCCCTACCATTGTAAGGCTCTTTACAGCCTGGGATCAATGCCCCCGGGGCCGCCGCATTCCGGCGTATAGCAGGTGATGTTGACGAACTCGCATTTCTGGCGGCAACTGGGGCAGACCTCCGGGGGACTGCCAACAACGAGGGTATAGCCGCATTTGTTGCAGCGCCAACTGGTCATATTGCATTGGGGACAGGTGTCCTCCGGAAACGCGGCGGGTGCGGTATAGCCGCAATGGGCGCATTCCTTGGCTTCCCCGGACTTTTTGGCGTCCATCATGCTTTCCTCTCCTCTGGTGGGCGGGGCGGCAAGAAATATCCGCCTGATTGCCTACCTGTTGAAATATCCAAGTTTCCCTGGATAAAATTAAGTGTAAGACGTCTGGCCCGTCTGTCAAGGACCAGGAGCGCCCAGGCCTCCTCCTCCATCTATCCCCCCACACTTAGTTTGCTTTTTGCCACTCCTCTGGCTATAATTTTTTAAAATATATTAAAAATCAGGCGGCGCCCCGGCTCCGTCCAGCCCCCATTCAGGAACCGGCATGCTCGATCCCCATCAGGAAAAGGTCCTCATCCTGGATTTCGGCTCCCAGTACACCCAGCTCATAGCCCGGCGGGTGCGGGAACTCAAAGTCTACTGCGAAATTCACCCCTACATCATGCCCCTGAAGGCCATTAAGGAGTTTGCCCCCCAGGGCATCATCCTCTCCGGCGGCCCCCGGAGCGTCTACGACCGGGACGCGCCCAGCGTGGACGTGGAGCTCTTCAACCTGGGGGTGCCCATCCTGGGCATCTGCTACGGCATCCAGCTCTTGAACCACCTGTTGGGCGGGGAAGTGGCCCCCGCGGTCTCCCGGGAATACGGGGCCAAGACCTTCCAGATCCGGGATAACCGCGACCTCTTTCAAGGCCTGGAGCCGGAGCAGACGGTATGGATGAGCCACGGCGACCGGGTGGAGAAGCTGGCACCGGGCTTCGAGATCATCGGCGCCAGCGATTCCAGCCCGGTGGGCGCGGTCCGGGACCGGGCCCGGAAGATCTTCGGGGTGCAATTTCATCCGGAAGTGAAGCACACCCCCAAGGGCAAGGAGATCCTGGCTAATTTTCTCTTCCGCATCTGCGGCCTCAAACCCTTGTGGACCATGCGTTCCTTCATTGAGGCTGCGACCCAAAGCATCCGGGAGCAGGTGGGGGAGGACCGGGTCATCTGCGCCCTCTCCGGGGGGGTGGACTCTTCGGTGACTGCGGTGCTCATGCACAAAGCCATCGGCGACCGGTTGACCTGCATCTTCGTGAACAACGGCCTGCTGCGCAAGGGCGAGGCGGAAGAGGTGGCCCACCTCTTCAGGAAGCACCACCACCTGAACCTGGTGTACGTGGACGCCACCCAGGAGTTTTTGGAGCAGCTCCAGGGGGTGACTGACCCGGAGGAAAAACGCCGGCGCATCGGCCACGAATTCATCCACATCTTTGCCGGGGAAGCCAAAAAGATCGGCGGGGTCAAGTACCTGGCCCAGGGGACTCTGTATCCCGACGTCATCGAGAGCGTCTCCTTCAAAGGCCCCTCGGCCACCATCAAGACCCACCATAACGTGGGGGGCCTGCCCACGGTCATGCCCCTGAAATTGCTGGAGCCCCTTAGGGAGCTGTTCAAGGACGAGGTCCGGGAAGTGGGCACGGAGCTGGGCCTGCCGGACAGCCTCATCTGGCGGCACCCCTTCCCCGGGCCGGGCCTGGCCATCCGCATCCTGGGTGAGGTCAGCGCTGAAAAACTCCATATTCTCAGGGAAGCGGACGCCATCGTCCAGGAGGAGATGCTGGCCGCGGGCGTTTACCGCCGGGTGTGGCAGGGTTTTGCGGTGCTCCTGCCGGTGCGCACCGTGGGGGTCATGGGGGACGAGCGCACCTATGATTACGTCATCGCCCTGCGCATCGTCGATTCCGTGGACGCCATGACCGCGGACTGGAGCCGCCTGCCCCACGATTTCCTGGCGAACCTGGCCAACCGCATCATCAACGAAGTGAAACGGGTGAACCGGGTGGTGCTGGATATTTCCTCGAAGCCCCCCAGCACCATTGAGTGGGAGTAGAAGCAGGGGTCAGGGGCCAGGGGGCAGGGGCCTGTTATCGTGATGTAGATGTAGTAAATGTAGTAAATGTAGGGCGGGAAAGCGCAGCGCATCCCGCCTTAGAATAGATTCTCTTGATAAATATGGTGCGCAAGAGGCACTCAACTACAGATAAAGAACGGGGGAACATCTTCCCTGCTTCTCGAGACAGATTGGGGAACCAGGGGGGGATAGCTTTATCTTGCCAAAAGATATATGAAATATCCGCTTACCAGGCGATAAACGGGGGAAAAGCTAGCGGGATGAATATTTAATGGCCGGCCCTGAAAAAGACCTGCCTCAGGTGATTAACCTCAAGCCTTATACCGCGGCCCTGTTGGTATTCTGGACCGCGACCATGGCTCTATTCCTGGTATGGAGCCTGGATAACCATCATCAGGCGATTAACGCCCTGGCCCTCAATACCGCCCGGATCACCTGGCAAAAAGACCTGCTGTACCGCCGCTGGAGCGCCAACCACGGGGGCCTCTACGCCCCGGTGACTGAGAAGTCGCCGCCCAATCCTTATCTGGAGGGTTACCCGGAGCGGGATCTCGTCACCCCCTCCGGCCGGGAGTTGACCCTGATAAACCCGGCCTATATGACCAGGCAGGTTTATGAACTGTCAGCCGCGGCCATTGGGGTGCACGGCCACATTACCAGTTTAAAGCCGGTACGCAAGGAGAACGCGCCCGACGCCTGGGAGACCAGGGCCTTGAAAGCTTTTGAGAACGGGAGGAATGAAGTTTCCACGGTGGAATATCTGCAGGGGCAGCCCTATCTGCGCCTGATGCGCCCTTTCCGCACCGAGAAAGGTTGCCTTAAGTGTCATGCGCAACAAGGCTATAAAGAGGGGGATATCCGGGGCGGCTTGAGCGTCTCCATACCCCTGGCCCCTCTGAGGGAAATTGGCAAGGGTCATGAGTTCATCATGTGGGTTAGCCACATCTTGGTTTGGTTTCTGGGGGTGTGCGGGATCCTCTGGGGATCGCACAAATTGGGTCGCAGCCTCGAAGAACAAAGGCGGGGGGCCGAAGAGCGGGAAGAATTGATCGGGGAACTTCAGGAGGCCCTGGCGCAGGTTAAGGTCTTGCGGGGGATTTTGCCCATCTGCGCCAATTGCAAGAAAATCCGGGACGATCAAGGTTATTGGAAACAGGTGGAATCTTATATTCGGGATCATTCCGAAGCGGACTTCAGCCACAGCATTTGCCCGGAGTGCGCCAAGAAACTATACCCGGAATTTTTCAGTAATAAATCGGAGGACAAATAAAATTTAGCCGTAATCTATTGGGTCAATAATATCCACTGACAAATTTAAATAAAGTGCAATTATCATTGATATTATGTATAAATATCTATAGGTTGCAGCCTATAAAAGTAAGTGTAGGGCGGGAAAGGAGAGCGCATTCCGCTTTAGAAGAGATTCTCTTTATCATTATGGCGCGTAAGACGCACCCTACAAGGACCGAAAAAATCCCCCCTGGCTCCCCCTTTAGAAAGGGGGGAAAACCAGGTTTTTAAGTCCCCCTTTTCTAAAGGGGGATTTAGGGGGATTTTAAAATGGGTTAGGAAATAATTATACGTATATGGCAACTCCTAAGAAAAACCAGGCAAGTCCCGCGCCGGAGCCGCCCCCAAGTGGCCCCATGTTCTTCCGGGGCATCCTGGGGCAGGAGCGGGTCCTGGGGCACTTGCGGGCCGCCTGGAAGGCGGGGCGGCTGGCCCATGCCTATCTCTTCCTGGGACCCCAGGGGGTGGGCAGGGAATCCGTGGCCCGGGCCCTGGCCGCGGCCCTGAATTGCACCCAACCCCTGCCGGAATGGGACGCGTGCGGGGAGTGCCCTGCCTGCCGGCGGATGCTGGCGGGTACCCACGCTGATTTTCTAGTGATCCGGCCCACTTCCGAACACCGCCAGCCCCAGATCAAGATCGGGCAGATCCGGGACTTCCGCAAACTTACCGCTTACCCTCCCATGGAAGGCGGCTGGCGGGTGGCTTTGATTAAGCCCGCAGAGGACATGCAGCCGGAAGCGGCCAACGCCCTGCTGAAGACCCTGGAAGAGCCCCCGGCCCGGCACCTGTTGATCCTCGCGGCTGCCAGCGAAACGGAACTCTTCCCCACTATTGTCTCCCGTTGCCAGAAGTTTTTATTTGCGCCGCTGCCCTCCGTTCTGGTAATTCGGGAGTTGCAGGCCCGGCGGGGTCTATCCCGGGAGGAGGCGGTCTTCCTCACCGCCTTGAGCGGCGGGTCCCTGGGCAGGGCCCTGGCCCTGGATCCCGGGGAACTGGCGCAGCAGCGCCGCCAGGTCCTGGAGGACCTGGAAAAACTGGCCTCCGGTTCCCCGGCCGCGGCCGTGGCCTGGGCCCATCGTCTGGCGAAAAACAACCAGGAATTGGACCATTTTATCCTCCTGGCCCAGATGTGGTACCGGGACCTCCTGGTCCGGCACAGCGGCGGGGCCCACCGTCTCCTGGCCCACCAGGATAGCCTGGCGGCCCTGGAAGAGGAAGGGAAACGGGGGGGGCCCGAGACCTGGTTTGCCTCCTTCGGGGCCCTGGCTGCGGCCCACCGGCAGTTGCAGGCCAATCTCAATCAAGAATTGACCCTGGATATCCTGGGGTTTCGTTGGCAGCGACAAGGATTACACCATGAATCTCGCTAAAGTGTGCCTGGGGCCGGGGCGGAAATGCTGCCTGGTGGACCTGGGGGACCATGAGCTGAAATTGCAGGACAAAGTGGTGGTGCAGCGGGACGACGGCCTGGGCCTGGGGCAGGTGATGACCATCTTCCGGAACGTGAAGCCCGGCTTGATCCCCCCCAAAGTCAAACCCCTGGTGCGCCCCGCCACGCCTGAGGACCTGGAGCAGGCCGAGAGAAACAGCCAGTTGGAGGAGCGGGCCTACCGCTTTTGCCTGGAACGCGTCCAGGTGCGCAACCTGCCCATCTACCTGGTGCGGGTGGAATGCCTCTTTGACGCCAGTAAGGTCGTCTTTTTCTTCACCGCGCCCGGCCGGGTGGATTTCCGGGATCTGGTCAAGGACCTGGTGCAGGAGTTCCGCACCCGCATCGAACTGCGCCAGATCGGGGTGCGCCACCGGGCCAAGATGGTGGGCGGTCTGGGGATTTGCGGCCGCGGGCTGTGCTGCTCCTCCTTTCTCCAGGAATTCGAGCCGGTGTCGGTGCGCATGGCCAAAGAGCAACAGCTCAGCCTCAACCCCAGCAAGATTTCCGGCATCTGCGGCCGCCTCATGTGCTGTCTCACTTATGAGTACTCCACCTATCAGGAAATCAGAAAACATCTGCCCCGGCTGGGGAAGCGCCTCAAACTGCCGGAAGGGGAGGGGAAGATCATCCGTTACAACCTGATCCGCCAGATGGCCACCCTGGAGATGGAAGGCGGCGGGGAAGTGGAGATCCCACTGGCCCAGATTCCCGCCAATAATGCCGCCAAGGAACCGGGAGGAAGTGGCCAGTAGCCGGTGGCCAGGGGTCAGTATGCCAATTTCGAATTTAATTTCTGTTTTTAGTTTTTAGCTAAAGGCTGACAGCTGACAGCTTCTTTGCCGAGGCCCGCATGGACGATGCAGTCGATAGGACCCTGGAGGCCCTAAAATTCCACATTAAAAAAGAAATAGTGGACAACTATTTCGGGGACCGGGTCTATCTGGAGGAAGAAGTAACCCTCCTCCAGGAAGAGGCGGAGACTTACCGCCGGGACCGGGACCTGGCGAGCCGCCGCTTCTTCGCCTTCTACCAGGCCCTGGGTACGGAATCGGCCTGCGCCGCGGTCCAGGAGCTTCTTAATCTCGCAGACCGTCCTTTTTACCAGCAATTCCAACGACTGGAGCCCGCAGTTTGTGAGGAGATGCTGCGGCCTTACCGCTGCTGGAGTCTGACCGCGGCCCGGCGCTATTATAACCTGGTGTTCGCGGTCTATGAGGCACTGCAGGGGGAGGTGCAAAGACTCCGGGAGCAGTACGACAAGATTCTCATCCATCTGCGGCTCCTCAATGAAGACATCGATAAGTTCAACCTTTCCTATGACTTCGGACTTATTGCCGCCCAGATCGAGGCCCTGGAAGGGCGCCAGGAAGTCCTCTCCGGAGGTCTTTTAGGCTCCGAACGGGAGGAGCTCTCCACCCGCATGCGCTTCAAGCGGCAAAAACTGAGCCCCGAAGATCTCCCGGAAGTGCCGGCCCTGCCGCCTTTGAAAGAGATCAAGGGCAGGTTAAAAGAGGTCTTGAGCCGGGTCTGCCCCTTTTAAACCAGCAGGCAGGGTGGCGGGTGACAGATGACCAGGAAACCTAGAAAAACCATGGCGGCCCTGATCATCCCCATCTTGGGGCTTTTGCTGGCCAGCTGTGCACCCCTGACCTACCAGGTCCAGGTGAACGGCTATTGCCAGCCCGGGGCCGCGGCCTTGGCGCCGCCGCCCGCCAGCTTCTGCGTCCTGGATCACCCGGAGGCGAAAGACCCCCTCCTGGAAAAGGCCCTGAAAGAAAAGTTGGAAAAGCTTCTGGGCATCAAGGGTTACGTACTGACCACCTTTGTCCAGGCCGATTACTACCTGGTGTTTTCTTATGGTCAGGGCCCGGGCCGCGAGGTTTCCGTACCCGTGCCGGTCTACGGTCCCTGGCAGTACGGCGGCCCCTGGCGGCCTTACTGGTTCGGGCCCTTCCCTGAATATTATTACCTCCCCGGGGTGCAAACGGTTTATGACCGCTGGCTGCTGATCAATGTCCTTGACGGGCCCCGTTACCGGGGAACCGGGGAATTTCAACGTCTCTGGCAGGGGCAAGCCCGGAGCACCGGCACTTCCGGGGACCTGAGGATGACCCTCAACTATATGCTGGTGATCCTCTTCCAGGACTTCGGCAGAAGCACCGGTCCCCCCCGGCTGGTGGACATCACCCAGGATGATTTCCGGGCCATGGAATTGGGCTACTAACAGCTCTTTAAGGGGCGGAGAGGCGAGCAAACGAAGATTATGGAATGGTGGCTGCGGATAAAAGAATTTTTTCAGCGGGGCCTCTGGCAGGATGCGGGGTGGAGCCCGGCAAGCCTCCATCTGCTGAAGGCCCTGCGCGTCCTGATCCTGGCCTGGGGCAGCCTCTTCCAAAGCCGCTCCCTGGTCCGGGCCTCGGCCCTGGCCTATGCCACAGTCCTGGCCATCATTCCCCTCTTGGCCTTGCTCTTTGCCATCCTCAAGGGTTTGGGGATCCAGAGGGTGATCTCCGGGCATCTTCTGGAGCGCCTGGCTCCCGGCTCCCAGGAATTCGCCACCCAGATCTTCCAATATATTGAAAATACCCAGGTGACTTCCCTGGGAGTCTTCGGGGTGGTGGTCCTGCTCCTGGCCCTGGTGGTGGTGATGACCAATGTGGAGCGGGCCTTTAACGAGACCTGGAAGGTCTCCCAGACCCGGCCCTGGCGCCGCAAGCTCAGCGATTATCTGAGCATTTTTATGATCTTCCCCATCCTGATGGCCGGGGCCATTTCCTTTTCCACCGCCTTTATCGGGCACCCGGAGATCCGTCGCCTCCTCTCCGGCATTCTCCCCGCAACTTTTTATTCGGCCACCAGCGTCCTGGTGTCCCTGGGAGTCCTGTGGCTGGCCTTTACCTTTATTTACGTGGTCATGCCCAATACCCACGTGCGTTTAGGGTCCGCGCTCCTGGGGGGGATTGTCGGGGGCAGCATCTGGCAGGTGGCCCAATGGATTTTTGCCTGGTTCCAGGGCGCGGCCACTTATTACAACGCCATTTATGGAGCCCTCTACCACCTGCTTTTTCTGGTGATCTGGATGTTCTGGTCTTGGCTTATCGTGCTCTTCGGCACCGAGGTGGCCTACGCCCACCAGAACCTGGACCGTCTCAGCCGGGACTGGCAACGGCAGCCGCTGCCCCCCGAGCCGGTGGACGAATACCTGACCCTGGCCGGGCTGGCGGCCATCGGCGCGCGTTACTCCCAGCGGAAGACGCCGCCATTATCTCTGGAGGAATTGGCCAGGATTCTCCCCAGCAGCAACAATCTGGCGGCCCGGGTGGCCGGGCTGCTCCAGGACTGCCGCCTGATTATGCCCGTGGCTGCCCACGGCCCGGAAGATTCCCCCAGGTATGTCCCCAGTCTGCCCATGGACCAGATAAGCGTCAAGGAAGTATTGGACTGTCTGCGCCGGCTCCGGGGGGAGGTCACAGCCCAGGCCCTGGAAGAGGAGCCGGCACTGGCTGCGGGCCTGAAGGCCCTGGTGGCCAGCGCCCCGTTCCCGCCGTGGCAATCGCTCAACCTCCAAGAATTGGTGAACCAGTGGTTTAAAGGGGAAGGGCCAGGTTTATGAAGAAGCGAGCTTTTTTCGGTGCCTCCTTGATTTTCTTATGGCTGGTGACCGGCGGACAGGCTCAATCAGGCGTTCCGGGTGAGAAGAAGTGGAACTTTACCACCGGGGGATATGTGGGCTTTTCTTCCCCGGCCATCGGCGCGGACGGGACTCTTTATCTGGGGTCCTATGATAAGAAGCTCTATGCGGTCAACCCCAATGGCACTCAGAAGTGGATCTTCACCACCGGCGGGGCCATCGAATCTTCTCCGGCCATTGGCGCCGACGGCACCATCTATGTGGGCTCCAGTGATAAAAAGCTCTATGCGGTCAAACCGGACGGGACCCAGAAGTGGGCTTACACCACGGGAGGCCCGGTGGAATCCTCCCCGGCCCTGGCCACTGACGGCACCATTTATGTGGGAGCGGGTGACGGCAAGCTCTATGCCATCAATGCCGATGGCTCGTCCAAGTGGGCCTTTAACCCCGGGAGCAGTTTTTTTTCCTCCCCCGCGGTGGGCGCCAATGGCATTATCTATGCCGGCGCCGATGATGGCAAACTCTACGCCCTGAACCCGGACGGCACCAAAAAATGGGCCTTTGCCACCGGCGGGGCGGTGGAATCATCCCCGGCCATTGGCCCTGGCGGCACCATCTATGTGGGTTCTTTTGACGGCAAGCTCTACGCGGTGAACCCTGACGGCAGCCAAAAGTGGGCCTTTAGTACGGGTGGGATAGTGATCTCTTCTCCGGCCGTTGATATAAACGGCACCATCTATGTGGGTTCGAGTGACGGCAAGCTCTATGCGGTGAACCCGGGCGGCAGCCAAAAGTGGGCCTTTACCACCACCTCGGGGATGGCCTCTTCCCCGGCCCTGGGCCTGGAGGGCACCATCTATGTGGGTTCAGGTGACGGTAATCTCTATGCGGTCAAGGGGGACGGCACCCAGAAATGGGCCTTTGCCACTGGCGGGCCGGTGATCTCTTCCCCGGTGGTGGGCTACGGCGGTGTCATCTATGTAGGGTCAGGGGATCAAAACCTCTATGCCGTTTATGGCGATTCCACGGAAGCGGCGAAATACCAGTGGCCCATGTTCCGCCATGATCAGAACCATAGTGGCAGATTTGCCAGCGTGGTCACCATCTGGACTTTTGCCACCTCGGGCAAGGTGGTGTCTTCCCCGGCCCTGGCCCCCGACGGCACTATATATGTGGGATCCCATGATGCCAAACTCTACGCCCTCAATCCCAGCGGCAGCCAAAAGTGGGCCTTTTCCACCAAAGGGGCGGTGCAATCTTCCCCCGCAATCGGTGCTGACGGCACCATCTATGTGGGCGCAGATGACGGCAAGCTCTATGCGGTGAACCCAGACGGCAGCCAAAAGTGGGCCTTTGCTACGAATGGATCGGTTATCTCTTCCCCGGCCATTGGCGCCGATGGCACTATCTATGTGGGTTCCGGGGATGGTCATTTATATGCGATCAATGGGGACGGCACTGAGAAGTGGGCCTTTAGCGTGGGGGGCTGGGTGAGTTTTTCTTCCCCGGCCATCGGCCGGGACGGCACCATCTATCTGGGGTCCTATAATCGGAATCTCTATGCCGTTAACCCGAACGGGACCTTCAAATGGGCCTTTACCACGGGGGGTTGGGTGGCATCCTCCCCCAGCATCGGCCCCGACGGCACCATTTACGTGGGGTCCTATGATAAAAAGCTCTATGCCCTGAACCCCAGGAACGGCAGCCAAAAGTGGGCCTTTTCCACGTACGCGCCGGTGGAATCTTCCCCGGCCATTGGTCCAGACGGCGCCATCTATGTGGGTTCGGACGACGGCACCCTCTATGCCATCAACCCGGACGGCACCCAAAAATGGGCCTTTAGCACCTGGTATGGTTATTACTCCTCTCCGGCCCTGGACGCGGGCGGCATCATCTATGCAGGTTCCAATGACGGCAAATTCTATGCAGTCAATGGGGATGGCACCCAGAGATGGGCCTTAACCACCGGCGGCCCGGTGCTGTCATCCCCGGCTGTGGGCCCGAACGGCACCATCTATGTGGGCTCGAATGATGGAAAACTCTATGCCATTGCCGGTTCCCAGGGATTGGCAGCATCCTTTTGGCCCATGTTTCATTATGACCTGCAACATACTGGCAAGCTCAAGGGCTCTCCGGCAACGCCGTCGACAATTCTTCTCCTCCTCTTGCAGGATTAACGCAGGTCAGCCTGGATATTCCGGAACTTGGCTCCCCGGATGCGCCGGGAGCGGATGAGCGTCCAGGGAGGATGAAACTGCCGCTGGCGGGGCCGGGGAGAAGTCCTGGCCCCGGCCCGGGAATGCGAAACACCGCGGGAGACCCAAGCCCTGGCGGCTTTCGCCCCCTTCCCACCAAGGCCATCACCGCGCCCGCAATATCCGGTGAGCAGATGCTTTAAGGGGGAGGATTGACCATACGGCCATATTTATTCATGATGTGTCCAATACCAGAGCCTTTATCAAATTGTTTATGATGGCAAGCCAGGGGCCAAGGTGCTACAGCCAACCCGCCCCTTTAAAAATTCCTTGACTATTCAATTTATTTTATCCACTGTGCGCTTATCCAATTATGCCTGCATGGAGGTGAGGCCGCCTACGTAGGGGGCAGTTGGGCTGGCACTCCAGTCGCTTCCCCTCCCGGCGGGTAGCTATTTGCCTTTATATGGAGTTCTCCTGTTCTCCACTTTTTCCCCGCCGGCGCCAGCCTGATCCTTTATCCCGGCGCCATTTCCAAAACCCTTTGATCATCGCCTTGCGGAAGCGCCGGGCGGCCGGCGCGGTCTTAAAGCCCGGCCCCCGCGCGCCTTAGTTGCAAGGTGAACTGGTGTTACGTCCCTTAATTACTGTGACAATTATACTGGTTGCCAAAAGTTTTTTCCGCCCCCCCTCACCCTAACCCTCTCCCCCCGCTGGGGGGAGAGGGGATAAGAGGAAAGAACTTTTGGCA